>CBDUOF010000030.1:0-22487 GCA_965368765.1 uncultured Anaerolineae bacterium
GTATGGCTTTGAGCACACCGACAGCATTGTTTGCACCTACACGCAAAACGGTATCTGGCATTTAGCGCGTCTCCACACTGAAACCGGCGATCTCGTTCTCCTCGACACGCCGTACACTTCCATTTCTGGCTTGCAGGTAAGCAATGGAACAGCCTGCTTCATCGGCGGCTCTGCGACACGCCCCAGCGCCATTGTACGGCTCAATTTGGCAACAGGTGAGGCACAGGTTTTGCGTCAGTCGACCAACTTGACGGTTGATACGGCCTATTTGTCTGTGCCGGAACCGATTGAGTTCGCGACGGAAAATGGACTGACAGCCCACGCAATTTATTACCCACCACAAAATCGGGACTTCATTGCACCCGATGCGGATACACCACCTCTGCTGGTCATTAGCCACGGTGGCCCCACCAGCGCCACCAGCACAACGCTCAATCTGGGGACGCAATATTGGACCAGTCGAGGCTTTGCTGTGTTGGACGTGAATTATGGCGGCAGTACGGGATACGGCCGTGCCTATCGGCAGCGTCTCAATGGGCAATGGGGCATTGTGGATGTGCAGGATTGCCTTAACGGGGCAAAACATCTCGTAGCAAAAGGCTTGGCCGACGGCAACCGCCTGGCAATTCGTGGTGGCAGTGCAGGCGGCTATACGACCCTTTGCGCCCTCACGTTTTACGATACGTTTGGTGCCGGTGCCAGCTTCTTTGGCGTCAGCAATGTAGAAGCCCTGGCAAAAGAAACCCATAAGTTTGAATCGCGCTACCTGGACAGTATGATTGGCCCTTATCCAGAGGCCAAAGCCACTTATGTGGAACGCTCCCCTATCCACTTCGCCGACCAGATTAATTGCCCGCTTATTTTATTCCAGGGCTTAGAGGACAAAGTGGTGCCGCCAAACCAGGCAGAATTGATGTTTGATGCAGTAAAAGCCAAAGGGATTCCCGTCGCCTACGTTGCCTTCCCTGGCGAAGGACATGGCTTCCGCAGCGCCGAGAACATTAAACGTGCGTTGGATGGCGAGCTTTATTTTTACGGCCGTATCTTCAACTTCACCCTGGCTGATCATGTTAAACCAGTCGAAATTGAGAATCTGTAGGCTTTATTCAGGGCGGTAAAACGAATCCGCTGGCAGCAGAGGGTCTGGCTCCTCAAACGAATCCACAATTCCCACAAAGAATACATTGGCCAAGGCGCGGATCTGGTGCAGAATGCGTACAAGCTGTCGCGGCCGCACGACTTCGACCTCCAGATCAATGTGAACCTCATTGGGTTCACCCGGTTTGGGAGTATGGATATAGCTGATGTTGATGTCTTCATTATTCATCAACTCTGTAATTTCAAACAACAGCCCGGGACGATCATATACTTTCACTTGCAGCTTGATTTGGCGCACCTCTCGCGGTGCGGCTTCTCCCCAGGCCAGCTTGAGGATGCGGTGGGCGAGGTGGTTTGGATTCAGGGCATGGCAGCGCTGGCGATGAACAGTGACGCGGCCATCGTGGCGCAAAAAGCCAAGAATGGCATGTGGTGGGCGGGGATTACATCTACTACACAGGCGGATTTCGCGACCCTCGGCCTGCACAATCACAAATTGGTCACCCGTCTCGGATGAGACAACTTTACCCAAATGGCGGGCAGGGCCCTGGGTCCATAACTCCTCTAAAAGTGCTGTGGTTACGGCCGTTGGCAGCAGTTCAGCCCGCCCCAGCTCATAGTACAAGTCTCGGGTATTGGTATAGCCAAAAACATGGGCCACACGCTCATGCGGGTAAGTGTGCAAGCCCAGCATGGCCAATTCATCCTGTAGCAGCTTAAGCCCCTGGTAAACGGCCGTATCAGTCGGCAAGCGGCGAAACCAGCGGCGAGCGTGGCTCCGTGCATAATTTGTCATGATATAGCCCAGGTCCTCATCCAACCAGGCCCGCTGCGGTTGCGCCCGATCCTTCTTCATAATGCGCACCTTCATCCCATCCAGCAACGGCCGATTAAGCGGGTAAGGCATATCATTGACGTACGCCGAATGACATTGATCCCCCAATCCAGTGTGAATCGTGTAAGCAAAATCTAGCGCCGTGGCCCCCTTCACCAGTTCAATCGTGTCGCCACGCGGGGTAAACACGCGAATCTGCTGCCGAAAGACGTCCTCGACCACCCCGCGTACTCCGGCGGTCGGGTCTTGCGGCTCCACATTAATATTCTCGTTAATGTTTTCAAAAAAAGCGTCAACCCGGCTCGCAACGCCACTCGTCCAAAAAGGAGTGTCGGCATAAAGCCATCGCGCCAACACGCCTACCTCAGACACTTTGTTCATCGCAGCGGTCCTTAAGCGTAGCTTTAGGTGCTGGCCATTGGAATGCACAACCGTAGTGTGCAAAGAACGGTAAAGATTATCGCGGGCAACCGAGACATAATCATCAAATGTGCCTGGAACCGGCTGCCAAACCTGGTGAAGATACCCAAGTGCGCGATAGCAAGATTGCCAATCATCGAGAATAACCACCAGACGCATGGTCTTGTCTACCTCATAAAACGAGGCTGCATTTCTCTGCAAATCCTGGTAAACGCTATAAATGTTTTCCGGGGCTAAAAAGACGCTGCGCACGTCCAGGTTCGCTTCTAGCAAACAGTCAAAGATTTGTCCGCTAATGAGCTGGTATTCTTCCTGCTGCTCGTTATGAATTTGTGCCAAACGGTCGCGGATAATGGCATAGGCTTCTCCATTCAGCACTTCTAGCGACAAAGATTCCAGATCGTTTTTTAGCCGCCAAATGCCCAGTCGATTGGCCAAAGGCGCGTAAACTGACAAGGTTTCTTTGGCTTTGTAAACCTGTCGGGAGTAAGGCGTCGCTTTGATGGTGCGCATATTGTGCAGCCGATCAAATAGTTTGATGATAACGGTGCGGACGTCTTTAGTCATGGCAGCCAACAGCTTATGCAGTGTCAAATCTTCGATCTCTCGCTTGGAGAGTTCTTTGCGTTTGGCAACCCCTTTAGAGACATCTTTCAACTTGGTAACACTGTCTACCAGGCGAGCAACCTCAGTTCCGAACTGTTCTTCAATTTCATCGATGGTCACTCGCGTATCTTCGGCCACATCGTGCAGCAAAGCAGCAATTATTGTAGGCGCATCCAACATATATTCTGAAATGTAATAGGCAACGGTGAGCGGATGGGTAAAAAAAAGCTCGCCGGACTTACGGCGCTGGTCACCGTGTTCCCGACGAGCGAGGGTAAATGCTTCCTGCACGCGCTTGCAATCTTCAGCATTAAGGTACTTATTAATTTGCTCGAAGAATTCTATACCGTCAGACGTAATGGTGTAAGTCATAGGCGGTAATGATATTAAAAACGCGAGAAAAGTAAACTTATTAGGTCAATTCCCAATCGGTCTATGCTTTCTTATAATCTACAAAGCGATAACCGACCCCGCGTTCAGTAAGAATATAGTACGGTTTGGCCGGGTCTTCTTCAATCTTTTTGCGTAGATAGTTGATGTAGAGGCGCAGGTAATGGGTCTCATCCCGATATTCGTACCCCCATACTTTAGCCAACAATGTTTCATGGGGCACGACCCAACCTGCATTCTGGATCAGGTGATTGAGTAAACGATATTCGGTAGGGCGCAGGTCAATGCGCTCATCGTTAACAATGACCTGATGCCGATTAAAATCGACGGAAAGACGGCCGTCTATCCGGAGGATGGTTCGGGGTGGTGGTGCTGGCCATTCGGCACGTCGCAAGACGGCCGTGACCCGCGTCACCAACTCGCGCGGGCTAAATGGCTTCGTCACATAATCATCTGCCCCCAGGCTCAACCCCTGTATTTTGTCATCTTCATCACTCTTCACGGTAAGCAAAATAACTGGCACAGTTGAAATTTCGCGCAGCAGCTTCAGCGTTTCAAAACCATCCATCTCCGGCATCATCACGTCCATAATCACCAGGTCAGGCGTATGCTGACGGATTTGCTCCAAAGCAACCAGGCCATTTTCGGCTTCAATAATTTGATAGCCTTCCAGCTCCATATTCATGCGAATAAATCGCCGCATCCGGGATTCATCATCTACAACCAAAACAAGCCGTGGCGCGGTGGGCTTCAGTGAATCGGGTACTTGTTCAACCATAATATTTACCGTACAAAGCTAACAACTTCTTCTATTTCACCAGATGGCAGAATCTGAATAAAGTTAATTCGATGCCAGGGAACCAACATGCTGGTTACTTCCTCATCCAAATAGTGCAAATCCTTGCCGTCACGCAGGCGCGGATTATGAACCTGGACAAATTGACCGACGGGATTCGGCAGTTCATCCATCTCGCACTCAAAAGCATCTTCATTTCTAATATGGACAATCACTGTGATCATATGAATTTCCTCATTGGGTGACAGTTAGGGTATTGTTTTTTCATCCCAGTGCGGTCACAGCTCGCTAGACTCGTTAAGAAACAGGTGAACGAGCAAATCGCCGAAACGTATTTCGTCGCCGCTGTGAACTGGGTAGGGCTCATTGGGTGGCAGGCGGTAATTGTTTAATAACGTGCCATTGGTGCTGTCCAGGTCAATAAGCACCACGCCCTCTTGCACAGATTGAATTTTTGCATGCAGGCGAGAGACCCCTTTCTCTGCGCCATCATCGTCGGTTAAATCGACCTCCGGCACAAATTCTGACGAGGCGCGACCAATTCTGAGCTCGTCTTGCACAGCAAGTTTAAACCGACGACGACTGCTGGGGACGACCAGCGTGATGTTCCGCACCGAATCGGACGGCGTGAGCGTTTCTTTAGAAAGTGGCGGGGGAGGCAGGCGGTCAGCGAACTCTGAAAAGGGCAATACGGCCGTAATCTTTCCTGTCTCTGTCAACAAGAAACCACCACACTCACTGCAAAACAGCGTTCCCTCTTCTTGCGAGACGCCACAATCACTACATTTAATCATGCTGCTTTCTGCTAAGTTTTGTCCTGTTTATTAACGCGCGTGTTCCGTATTTCAGCTTCTTACGGCCTTCCAGCGACATGGTACCAGCATTCGCAATGCGCGCCATTTCCTGTTGTGCCTGACTTGCCAGATCCGTCTCGCCCGCCTCTAAAAGGCGGGTGCTCAAATGACGCATCTGCGTCGTTGCGACATCCAGTCGCCCGGCCTCCACCTCTTCCCACACCTTTTCATTCATGCGGTACATATTCATTACCCGTACCGCATCGACAATGTCATCTGGAGGCATTTCATTGGGCACGTCAGACAACACGTACAGGCAATAGTTCTGCTTAAACGTCTGTTCGTGCAGCTGCGGACCAGGAATATCTGCCACAATGGTTATGGGAATGTTGACACGGGTTTCGATAGGATGGGGAGCCACCTTCAGTTCCAATAAGACAGAAATATGGGTCCGACCTTCCAGATTGCCCAGCTGAAGCCTCTTCTCGTCCATCGGAAGCGGTTGGGCAAATGGTTCCAGCTTAAACCCATATTTTATGGTTACCTTTTTATGGAGTTTGGCCTCGATAGCGACGTTTTGAGCGTAGAGCGTTCCTAATCCCTGAATGCGCTCTTGCAAATGCCCGATTATTTCGTTTGGTTGCTCGATAAAATTGGACTGACCACCGGAAGGAGCAACCAACTCATCCAAAAAATCGTCGTTCCATTCTGTGCCAAGCCCAAAGGCACTGACGCCAATATTTTTTTGTGCTATCCGACGCACCAGATCCAAACATTGATCGGCATCCCCATAGGTGTGTCCATCGGTTAACAAGATGAGGTGGTTGGTGTGTTGCGCCAGATCTGCTTTGCCTAGCTCCTGAGCACCAGCCAGCAGCCCCTGATAGATTTCGGTGCCGCCGGAAGCCTGTACGGACCGGAGCTGCCCCACAATGGCTATTGGGTTTTTCACCACGCCAGAGGGCACAACCACTTCTGCCCGGTCACTAAAACTAATGATGGACAGGGTATCGTTTTGGGTGAGCTTGTTGACAATAAGCTCAACGGCCGTTTTCACATGGCTGAGTCGCGCTCCTTGCATCGAGGTGCTTTTGTCTATCACCAGGCTTAGATTTAACGGCCGTTGCCGAGACTCTTGTGCTGGAGGCAAGATGTCTACCAACAAGTAGACGACCTGTTCTGCATCCGAAACTTTAATGCGATCACGGCTGGCTTTCACCTGCAAGTTAATCAGCTCCAACGTTCTGGTTTCTACCAACAGGGAGTCATAGGTTGCCCGTCGTGCTGGATCCTTGAGCACTTCATAGGCCGTTGCCAAACGGGCAAATTCAGGGTTTGTCGCTTTATCTTGTTTGTTCTGGGGGATTTTGTCACGCAGAGAAATAAAAGCTGCCCGAATTTGCTCAGGCGTAGCCCGGGAAGTAACTCCTAAAATAGCATAATACTCAAACTCTTTGTCCATAAAGTGACGACTGTTTCGACCTAAAACCAATCTTTTTCTTTTTGCGGGGATACCGTTGAGGGTCTTAATGACAATCTCTTGTCAAAAGTTATATCTTAGTCCGCGATAACATCTCCTTGAGCCAATCCTCCTACCCGCTTAAGCTTGTTATACGTCGGTTATAGAGAAAAGTCTACAACAACGGCCGTTACATTATCATTGCTATGGGCGGCCAAGGCGGTTTCATACAGTTCATCTACCAACTGCGGCAGCGAAACATCCTGAGTCATCAGCTCTTGAATCGTTTCATCCGAGACAAAGCCACACAGGCCATCACTGCAGATCAACAGCCTGCCCTGCTTTGGCAGCAAGCGCATATAAGTATCTACCTCGACCTCTTCCCCCTGTCCCACAGCGCGCAACAGCACATTACGATAGCGGTACATGGTCGCTTCTTCCGCGGTCAGCGTCCCCACATCCTGCAAACGTTGCACCAAAGAGTGATCGGTTGAGATTTGTTCTAATTTATCATCAGCTAATAAGTAAAGGCGGCTATCACCCACATGCGCCACATGCAGACGACGCCCCAAAACCAGCGCCACCGTCAGCGTCGTACCGCTGTCCACGTCTGGATCATCCTCAAAAACGGCCGAGTTCGCAGCCTGCACTGCATCCAGCAACACTTCTTGAATAGGCACCTGAGTGGGAGGACCAACTGTTTGCAGCAACGGCATGTAAATTTTGCTCAAAATGTAGTGCGCCGCCACTCGGGAAGCAATTCGGCTGGCAACATGCCCATTGGTGTGTCCACCCATGCCATCGGCCACAATGTACAGGCCAAACGGAACCATCGAAAAATGGCCACCTGCTTCAGAGCTAAAAATCAGGCAAGAATCTTCATTTCGCTCGCGTGCGCCAACATCGCAGCGCACCCCGGCGCGCAGGGTGGGCACCTGGGTACCCGTCTCACCTTGAGACATCCCGGTATCTATGACTGCGGGCGTATTCGGCTCATCCACAACGGCCGTTTCATCCAATTCGGCCGTTTGAGCCGCCTCAGGTTGGCTGTTCGTTGTTTCTTGAGCTGTGTTTGCTTTGCCAGTTCCGTCCTCAGGCTGAACAAAAGGAGGCGTTTCATTCATAATTTAATCCAATCTTTCTTGCATCGCGCCCAATTAATAAGTGATGATTAGGCAGGCAGCGCATAAATAAAGTGGTTGGTCGAGCCAATGTAAACAACGCCATCAGCAATCGTCGGTGACGAAATAACGGGCGCACCTGTATCAAATTTCCAATTAATCTCCCCTTTTTTAGTGGAGAGACAATAAACAGCACCGTCTGTAGCACCAAAGTAAACCGCATCATTCCAAACAACCGGAGAGGAAGCGATTTGCCCGTCCGTTTCAAATGTCCACAATTGCCGGCCCGTATCCATATCCAAGACGTACAAATTGCCATCTGAAGATCCAATATACATCGCCTGGTTATGAACTGCCGGCGATGACACAATCGGCCGACCACTGCGGTAGCGCCAAATAATCCAACCCGTATTGGCATCCAAAGCATACACTGTGCCATCTAATGACCCTACAAAAACGATCTCGTCCTCTACCGTTGGGGATGAAGTAACGTTTCGTTTGGCCTGCGCCTGCCACTTGGTTTTACCGCTGGCAATCTCTACGCAAAAGATATAGCCGCCTTCGGTACCAAAAAAGATTCGCTCTTCATCTACATAGGCTGTGGAGCGAACGGCGGAATACGCATTTGCTTTCCATTTTAGGCGCCCCTGGTTTATTTCTAGCGCATAAAAATGGCCATCGTCAGAGCCAAAAAATATGTGATCGTAGCGCACAATAGGGGAGGCATAAATAGCACCATTGGTGGCAAAGCGCCAATTTTGGCGGCCCGTGCGGCGCTGGATGGAGTATAGATGTTTATCAACAGAACCAATGAGAATATGATCATCGTAGACAAAAGGGGTACTGCCGCCAATGCTGTCTGAGGCAGGGAATTTCCAAGCAAATTCGCCCGTATCACTGGATAGCGCATACAGATTATTGTCGTATGCGCCTACATAAACCATATTGCCCGAAACGGCCGCTTTCCCCCGAATTTCATCCTCACACTTAAACTGCCAAATGGGCTGCACTTGAGCCGGCACGGGAACGGCTGACGTCTCCGTTTGGCTGCCGCTTGCCACAGCAGGGCTGTGTGTTGGAGGAATGGCCAGGTTGGGATTGCTGTCAAAAACGGCCGTTGCCGGACGCATCCTCAAGACTTCAAGCGCATCCTTCAGCGCCTTGGCATCAAGGAAGCGATCTTTGGGATCGTAGGCCAAACAGCGCATAATGACGGCTTCGAACGCTGGCGTCACGTGCGGGTTCACCTTGTTAATCGGCCGTTCTGCAAAGGTAAAAGGAGGTTCCAGACGCGGATCTTGTCGCGTTAACAAATGGTGCAGCGTGGCGCCCAGAGCATAAATATCTCCGGCGGGCTCAGCTTGCCCCCGGTACTGCTCTGGCGGAGAATATCCTTCCGTGCCAATCATTGTCCCCTTGTCGCCCATCTCAAACACCTTGGCAATGCCAAAATCAATCAGGCGAATTCGACCGCGGTGATCCAGCATAATGTTAGAAGGCTTTACATCACGGAACACAATGGGCTGTGGTTTCTGGCTATGAAGATGGTACAGGGCATCACATACCTGTATTCCCCATTCAATTGCCGTTTCCTGATCCAGATAGTCGGTCTGCTCTTCCAACCACTCATCTAAATCCTTGCCGCGAATCAACTCAATAATAAGGTAAGAGCGATCCCCTTCCGTGAAATAATCAGATACATCAGGGATAGCGGCATGATCCATCATGGCCAACATGCTGGCTTCACGCTCAAACGATTTAATGGTTAGCTCCCGCATTTGCGGATCTGGGGTGGAGATGACCATCTCTTTAACGGCACACAGCTTGGTGACGTTGGGAAAGCGCATATCACGGGCCTGGTAGACCGAGCTAAACCCGCCAGCCCCCAATGGGCCAACGATGCGATACCGCTCCTGCAGCATATCACCCGGCTGTAGCCCATTGCGCTGCGCCTTTTTTTGTCGGCCTCGCTTACTGGCAAGTTGTCTTGTCGTTAATCGCCCCATAGTTGGTTATGGTCCATGTGAAAAGGGAAAGCTATTTGAACAAATCTCAAGCGGATTTTTGTATTGTATTCAGGTGGAAACGAATCAAGCTGTCACCCATCTCAAACCTTCTTTCGCTTTCACACATCTCCTTTACAGGGGTTTATTATAAGTTCACCTTGCGCATTTAATCAAGCGACTCGGTACTAATGGTATGAATCGCGCACTTTCTTTGCGTTACTTCAAAATGAAGGGGGCACTTTTCAGGGCTAGCACCGGGACAAACTTTGCCATTGAATCATCAAGTTGAAGGAGCAGCGGTTTGTCGCCACAGCCGTTCTCCGCCAACTGCTGCGGTGTATTGTTTTATCTTACTATCTAAGTCGGCACGGGTTAGGAAAAAGGTACTTCTTTGGGAAGCATAGGCCCACACAGCGTCGATCTTGGTTCGTACGGCCGTTTCCGTTAATGCTATTTTTGTCGGTTCCCACTGATTCGGCGTTGCCCTTACAACGGCCGTCACGGCTTCGGGATCGGCGGCATACGGATAATCTTCATAGTAGGTCAGCTGGGTGCCAAACACCTGCGTCGCTGCGCGCTTCGTTAACCGATGATCCACATGGCTCCCAGCGGTCAGCGGTGCATAAACGTGCTCGGCCTGCGGCAGTTGGCCCAGCTTCAGCACAAGCCAATCCAGCACAGCTTTATCTGCCGGGTGCAGCGTCGTGATAATAGATTCCCACGTGGGGTAGCAAGGCTCACCCGTTTGTGGATCGGTTCGGTAAATGCAGTCTGGCAGTGACCAATGAAGATAATCTGCGCCTAACATTTGGCACGCCACCACATCCTCAGCCTTGCGCACCACCACCGCATCCCGCGCCAGCTCCCAGCGTTCGTGCAAGCTCTTGGCAAAATCAGACAGCTGCCCATTTTTGGCAGGCTCCCCGGCCATGATGGTAACGATAAGAACCGGATCGTACTGGCTGGTTTGTTGGTAAATGTGTCCCCCGCAAGACAGCGCGGCATCATCCAAGTGGGGCGACAGGTAAATGGCCTTATACCACTCACGCATTGCCACTGCTCCGCTTCAGTTCCGGGCCATCTGGCGTATCTACAACTTCAAAACCAGCAGCAGCGATTTGATCACGCAGCGCGTCAGCCTGCGCCCAGGCTTTATCAGCGCGGGCCTGCTGCCTTTGCCTGAGCAACGTTCGCACCGCATCTGGAATTTGTTCCGTAGAAACGGCCGTTTCTGGCTGCCAATTGGCCAACCCCAACCCCAGCACCTGATCAAAAAGCAATATAGTCGCCTTTTTTACCCCGTCGGGCAAATCGCTTTTGACAAGGTTCCAGGTCACTGCCAGGGCGCGAGGCATGTTAAGATCATCGTTAATCTCCTTGGTGAACTGGGCCAGGGAAGTTTCATCTGGTTCTGTGGGATCGCCCCAACTAAAAACGGCCGTACGCAGCCGCTGCAACGCTGCTGCTGCGCCGTCCATCCCCTGCCAATTAAAGGTGATCTTGGCCCGATAATGGCCACTCAGACAGATATAGCGGTACACGAGCGGATCATAACCTTTGTCGATAATCGTTTGTAGGCGCAAAAAATCCCCGGCCGATTTTGACATTTTCAGACCTTCTAGCAATAAAAAGTAGCCGTGCATCCAAAAATTTGCCAGTCTGGTACCGTGGCAAGCTTGCGACTGGGCAATCTCATTGGGATGATGCACCATAATGTGATCTTCACCACCGCAATGAATATCGAAAAATGGTCCTAAATACTTGGTGGCCATTGCCGAGCATTCAATGTGCCAGCCAGGGAAGCCAATGCCCCAGGGGCTGTCCCATTCCATCTGCCGCTGTTGATCCGGCGGACTAAATTTCCACAGGGCAAAATCGGTAATGTTTCGCTTTTCGCTCATGGCCACCCGGCTGCCTGCTTGCAGGCCTGCAATGTTCAGCCGCGCCAAATAGCCGTAATCATCCAGCTTGGCGGTATCAAAATAGATGCCGTCGCCCGTGCGGTAGGTATACCCTTTGGCCTCAATGCATTGGATCATTTCGACCTGCTCGGCAATGTGATCGGTGGCCTTGCACCAAACGTGCGGTTCCTGGATGTTGAGCAAGGCTAAATCCCCCTTGAGCGACTCGGTGAAAATTTCCGCCAGTTCCCAGGCGCTTTTCCCAGCACGGCGGGTACCAACTTCCATCTTGTCCTCGCCACTGTCGGCGTCGTCGGTGAGGTGGCCCACATCCGTGATGTTCATAACATGCGTCACCTGGTAGCCGTTAAATTCCAGTACGCGGCGCAAAATGTCTTCAAAGAGGTAGCTGCGCAGGTTGCCGATATGAGCATAGTCATAAACGGTTTGGCCACAGGCGTATAGCTTGGCTTCAGGTGGTTTTAGGGGGGTGAACGGCCGTATCTTTCTTTCGTACGTATCAAACAGGTGCAACATAGCAATTCCCCAAAAAGGACAGAATTTATGAGATGCTAAATAGCTTACTATAATGCGGGCATTGTGTCGAAATTGCCCTGTTTTTTGGCTCATTTGCAGGCGCGGCGGCACGAGAATCGGCAGACTTCCTTTTTGACGTTTGCGCTGACCGCCCGAGCAGTAGCATGTCTACCACATCTGCCAGGCACAAAACAGGAGCAAAAACAGGTAGGAAAAGGTGGCCAGGAGCGACGGCCGTTTTGCCAAATACCATATGCGCGGCGGGGCAAACAGCAACCCCAGCAGGACAAACGCCCCACTCATCCCCAGCCAACCGCTGAACACATTGAGTGATTGAAGAACGGCCGTTCCCAGGAGCAGCATGCCATTCACTCCCAGCAAGCCCAGCAGCGCCAATCCGCTATAGTTGCGGGATTCCTCTTCAATTGTCACCCGAACCGAAGCGCTGAGCACCAGCACATAAAACAGCGATACGCCAATCCATGCGCCTGGGCCGTACACAAAAAAGGAAGAAGATTCCCCAGCACCCAAAATACGGTCGTCCACCACAAAGATAGAATCCCAGTAGCCAAACTGCTGCAAAAACAGTACCGCCAGCGCCAGGGAAAACAGAATTGCCAGTAGCCGCATCGTGAGCGGGTCCGCCAGCCAGGCTGGCAAACGAGACAGTCGCTCTGCATCGGCGGCAGGTTCCAGCTTGCGAATAAGGTAAACGGCCGTGCAGTAAACCACAAACGCCCCACTGATGATCAGTACATTGATGGTAGAAGGTTCCACAAAAAGCGCCGTCAGCGTGGGCAGCAGCAATATGACGCCCGCCACCCCAGCCGCATCCGCCAGGAGTGGTAAAATTGTTAAAAATCGTTGTTTTTGTTTCACACATGTCCTCTCAGTTTGGTTGCGATCTTATCAGAATCCCAGAAAAAGTACGCACGAATTAGATGAGTGAACGCCTAATACAACGCCGGGTCAGCGGATTCGCTCGCCGCATCAATTTGTGATGAATCCTTGCTTGAAACCAAACATCTTGCCAAGCGTATCATGTTGTACTAATCTTGAATCGAAATTGAGCCATCTGTGAATGTTGGTAAACCACAAGAAGCCTTTTGACGTAAAAATCGCTGTTTCATTGTGGTTTACTCAGGGAAAACGGGAGAATCACTCTTTTTTAATTCAAAGAACTTTCCCGTTTTCACCTCCCATCCAAGCAAAAGGTAATTAATGAGCGATTCGTTTCTCTCTCAACAAGACCCATTCTTACAGAAAGGGTTTGTCAAAACAAAATCGGCCGTGCCAGGAATTGAAGTGTACATGCCAACCCCGCCCGAAGCAGATGGCCGTGAGGTAGTGGATTTCCGCTGCCCCAATTGTGACGGCGCGACTGCCTACAACACAGATGATGGCGGCCTGACCTGCTCATTTTGCGGCTACCATGAAGCGCCACAGGTAGAAGTGGTGGGCAAGGGCGCACAGGATTTTGAATTTACCGTAGAAACGGTTGAACGCTCCGTAAACGGCTGGGGGCAAGAGCGCAAGGAACTGGTGTGCAATAGCTGCGCCAGCCACATAACGCTTTCCACTGAAATGCTCAGCCACACCTGCCCGTTTTGTGGCTCTAATGCCGTGGTGCAAACGCGCGCACCGCAGGATGTACTGCGCCCACGCTTTTTGGTACCGTTTGTCACGACATCAGAAGATTGCCGCCGGCAAACGGCCGCTTGGCTGCAAAATAACTGGATGCTGCCCAAAGATTTGCAAAATCTGGCCCGCTCCACCGAGTACACACCCATTTATATTCCGTTTTGGACGTTTGACGCCCGCACCAGGGCGAGTTGGCGCGCCGAAGTGTACAACTCCGATGCCAGCCGACGTCACCACACTGCACCAGATTGGAAATGGGAACGGCCGTTGCTCCTCAAACTAGGCAATCGCGATGGCAAACAGTGGGATTGGGAATCGGGCAAAGCCAGCCTGTTCACCGATGACATGCTCGTCAGCGGCAGCAGTCAGCTAAGCCTGGCACTGCTTAAACAAATGCGCGGCTATCGACTAAGCGAGCTGGTGCCATACGAGCCTACCTTTTTGGCTGGGGTCTCTGCCCAGGCCTACGATATCGATCTGGAAACTGCCTGGAAAAATGCCAGAACCACCATGCGGGCTAAAACCAAACAAGCCTGCATCGAGCAGGCCAGCGCCAGAAATATGCGCAACTTCAGCATGAACCTGGACTTTAGCGAAGAGAGCTGGCGCTATATTTTGCTGCCGCTCTACCTGGCAACGTATCGCTACGGCGATAAAGTGTTCCAGGTTATGATCAACGGTCAAACGGGCACCATTGCCGGGCAGCGTCCCGTCGATTGGCAAAAGGTGGCCTGGGTGCTGGGTGGTTCGTTCCTGCCAGGTTTGCTGCTAGGCGTCACTGCGGCTATTTTGTTAGCCAATAATATCGGGGCGGGCAACATTGTTGGCTTTGTGGCTGGTATTGCCTTCCTTGTCTGGGTTGTTTTTGCCATCGACACGCTGCGCAAGGCCGGCAAGATGGCGGCGGGCTAGCTCTCGTTTCTTAATCATACAAGGCGGGAATCCACACAATTGGCAGAATTGCATGCCCGTCGTCACGGGCATGACAACTACATAAATATCCTGTTTCAGCGTGAATAGTAATGATAGATGGTGACTTGTGAATAATGAATTGAGAACGGAGAATGAAGGCTGGCTTGAAGTCTGGGGGCAGGATTGGCTGCTGGCAGGATGTGCCAATTGCAACGGTGTGTTTGTGCTGTCGCCAGAAAAGGCAAGCCACCGCTGCCCCTATTGCGGACAAGAAGCCCTGTCACAGATGGATCCGGGCGCTGACCAACCTATCTACACGCAGCCGCCAGAGCTGGTAGTGCCGTTCCAGGCTGACGAAGCCAGGCTGCGCCAACGCGTAGCCAGATTTGCCAAATCTATCTGGCTGGCCCCGGCAGATTTATGTGAAGCAGTGCTACTTGAGCGGCTGCAACCCATTTATTTACCCATGTGGCTGGTGGACGCCCAGGTACAGGGGGAATGGCAAGCCGAGATGGGATTCAACTATGAGATTGTGACCCATCGTGAGGAGTATGAAAATAACAGGTGGCAGAGTGAGCGCGTCAAGGAGGGGCGGGTTCGCTGGGAGCCACGCCTGGGTCGGCTTAATCGCAGCTATGATAACCAGGTGGCCCCGGCATTGGACGAACAATCCCTTGTAGAGGCCCAAATCGGCCGTTTTGACCTCAAAGAACCAAAACCTTTTCAACCTGGCCATCTCCATGGTGCAATCGTGCGCTTGCCCAACCGGCCGCCGGAAGATGCCTGGAGCGAGGCGGTGTTGACATTGCAAACGGCCGTTGCCCAAGATTGCCAACGCGCCAGCGAAGCCGATCATATTCGCGGCTTCAAATGGTCGCCCCGCTTTGCCAACCAGCAGTGGAGCCAGCTGCTGCTGCCGCTTTACACCAGCTACTACCTGGATGATGATAACCAGGCACATATGGTGCTGCTGCATGGGCAGACGGGCCAACTGCACGGCACACGACGCGCCTCGATGAAGCGAGCCCTCCAAACCACAAGCATGATTTTGAAAGCGGCATTCGTTTTGTTGCTGCTCACGGCTGCCTTGTCGGTGCTGGGTTCTTTATTTGATGTGGTGGTGACGCCCTGGGCAGAAATGCTGGGTGCGTTAGCGGTTAGCGTAGGAGGAACGGCCGTTCTCCCCCTTGTCTATGCCTGGTACATCAACACCATCAAAGCCCAAACGGCCGTTTAGCCAATCGCTGGAGCAGGTTGCTTGATGTAGGTTCGGGTAAGTTGCATCAGCGTTTCAATATTTCCCCAATCATGTGTGTAAGCAGATGAATCAACGATGCGTGTAGGGTCGTCAAAGTATTTGCCTGTTGTTTGGGCCACCTCAGGCGAAATCGCTAGATAGGTGTAGGTTTCAGCCATCTCGGCTGGTGTCATGGCAAACTGACTCTTAAACGCATACAGTTTCCGCATAAAGCGGGGCAGATTGGGGTAGCGTTCATCCACATCAATGCGCACATTGGCGACGCGGATGGCGTTGGCGGTTACGGCCGTTTCGGCCAATGTCCTCGCCAACCAATAGGTGTACATCACCTGGGCCTGCTTGGATTGATAATACGCTTTTTGCACGCTAAATTTCCGTTTCCGAAATTCCGGATCGTTCAAATCCACTTTTAGGAAGGGGTACGCCATCAACCCTTTAGAGGAAATGGTGATAATGCGCCCTTGTTCGCTTCGTTTGAGCGCGTCTAGCAAAAGGTCTGTTAGCAACACGGGGCCAACATGATTGGTGGCCCACACCTTTTCCACATCGTCCGGGGTAAAGGCGATTTCGCGTTGGCGGATGTCAAAAACGGCGGCGTTCTGGATGAGGACGTCTAGCACGCTGTAGCGGGACAAGAATGCCTCGGCAAACGTATGAATGGACGCTTGCCGCGACATATCGACCAGCATCAACTCCACGACTTCGCTGTTGGCCTGCTGGCGAATATCGGCCAAAGCAGCTGCCCCGCGCTCCTGGCTGCGGCAAGCGATGATAACTTTGTGCCCCTGCTGGGCAAGTTGAATGGCGGCAGCTTTGCCGATACCAGAATTACCCCCTGTGATTATGCATACTTTTTGTTTCATATCGATCAATCCTTTGTTCCCAGACCAGCTTCCAAAATTTGCAGAACCTGGTCAAATAGTCGGCTGGTTTCAGGTAGCTCAAAGAACGAACGGCCGTCTATCTGGCTTTCCGTTTGCTGGACCCGTTTCAGCAAATAGCTGCCCAACTCACTAAAAATCACATTAAATAAAAACGATACCAGATCAGAATCTAGCTCCGGGGCAATGTCGCCGTTGGCCTGACCTTGCTTTACCAGATCCCGAAAAAAAACGGCCGCACCTGCCTGCGCCTGCGCCTGTAATTCAGCTGGCAACGAGCCACTGCGTAAGGCGCGATACCCAATCTGGCTTAGCTGTGGCTGAGTTAATTCAAATTGAATGCCCGCCTTACTGAGCCAACGGATAAAAGCAAAGATACCCATGTCCGGATCAGGTGGGTTGTTGCCTAAAAACTGCGCCTTGGCCTCGGTGCCCAGTGCCAGTAAATAGGTGTACAAATCTTCTTTGTTCTCGAAATATTGGTAGAAACTGCCTTTGGCAATGCCCGCCTGGGCCACAAGACGCGAAATCGAGGCGGTTTCATATTCATTCTGGGCAAACTCGACCAGAGCCAAATCAACGATGCGCTGCCGCTTCGCCGCTGGCAAGTTAAAAAAAGTATCTTTCGGTATTTGTGAACCTCCTCTACTCAGCTTTTACATGACCGACCAGTCACATGACTGATCGGTCACATTGTACAGGACGGCCGTTTCCCTGTCAATCACCCTCTCCTACAGCGACTTCAGTCAGATGTCACCCGACGCCAATGACATTTGTCAATAGTTGCCAAATTCGATTGACGCTGAAAAACTATGTTTGTATAATCCGCGTTGTACATAGATTTGCATAGATTTAATCTGTTTTACAACGTTTTCAGACAAGGTTATGACGAACTATTTACCCGAAACTGAGCAGTGGCTTCCTTTAACGAAGGCGTCTACGCTGCTGGGCGTTCACATGACGACGCTCAGGCGCTGGGCCGATAACGGACAAATCCCGTTTATGCTGACGCCCGGTGGGCACCGCCGCTTTGCCTTGTCTGATCTGAATCGGTTTGCTTCGGAGCGACGGCAAATGCCAGGCAGTGACGGCATCGAGCAGCTGTGGGCCGAGCAGGCACTCACCCAAACACGCCAGACAATCACTGCCCACAAAGATGACGCCTGGCTGGCTAGCTACAATGACCAAATGCGCCAGCAGCACCGCACGCTGGGACGTCGCCTGATGGGGCTAACGCTGCAATATATCTCTGATCCAGAAAGCAACGGATCGTTGCTGGAAGAGGCAAACGAAATTGGCAAACAATACGGCCGTCTTTCGCGCCAATCCAACCTGCCGCTGACTCAGGCGTTGCAAACCACGCTGATGTTTCGAGACATGCTGGTAGATACCGCATTCCAGCTGCCCAGCTCCGCCGCCATCAAGCCAGAAGCCAATCTGCGGCTCATGCGCCGCATCAATGAACTTCTCAATGTGGTCCACTTGGCGATTGCGCAGATCTACGAAAAGCAGATGTAAACCAGACCTTTTCAATAGAAATTGACACAAATTGAGTGTGACCCATCAGGGAGGTTGACTGCTGCCTCAACCACCCGTTGGTTCCGCTTGCCTGCAAAAAGGAAGTTCTCAAGATGACTCAAGGCAATACAGAGATTATCATCATTGGTGGGGGCATTTCTGGCCTGGCCACCGCCTACTATTTGGAAAAAGAAGCCAACCAGCAACACCTGCCGCTTCAGGTCACAATTATTGAAAAGGAAGCCGAGCTGGGTGGGAAGATCGCCACCCGGCGCCAGAATGGCTTTGTTTTTGAAGGTGGCCCGGAATCATTTGTAACGCGTAAGCCAGAGGCATGGGAACTGTGTCACGAATTGGGGCTGGGCGATCGGCTGGTTGGCACGTTAAAGGCGGGCAAAAATTATGTACTGCAAAACGGCCGTCCCGCGATTGTCCCCAATGGCCCTGGCAACTTTTTCGGCACGCCGCTGCTCTCCGCTAAGGGGAAGCTCCGTTTGCTCAAGGAGCCATTTGTACCGCCACGCCGCGACCCCACCGATGAGTCATTGGGCAGTTTTATGCGCCGCCGCCTGGGGGATGAAATGGTAGATAACATTGTGAAACCCGCCATTGGCAGCGTCTATTTAGGCGATGTAGACGCAATGAGCGTCCAGGTGTCGTTCGGCCGTTTTGCGGAAATGGAGCGGACCCACGGCAGCCTGGTGAAAGGCATGATAGCGCTGATGAAGGAAAAGCGGGCTGCCCGGAAGGCGTCTGGTGAGCCAACCGCGCCGAAAAAGCCAGCCTTTGCTACGCTGCAAACGGGTCTTATGGAAATGATCGAGGCATTGGCGGCGCAGATTCAGGGGCCTGTTGTGTTGGAAACGGCCGTCTCCCATCTCCATCATGATCCCACTCACGCGCAGCCTTATTCCGTCACATTATCGGACGGCCGTTCCCTGCGGGCTGATGCAGTGGTTTTGGCCACGCCTACCTTTGTGATGGCCGATTTGCTGGATGCCGTGGTAGAAACGGCCGTTACAGACCAGCTACGCGCCATCCCCTACAATCCCGTCACGACTGTGAATGTCGCCTTTAACCGGAGCGACCTTGATGACCCATTCGATGGCTTTGGCGTGGTTGTTCCTGAGGCCGAAACGTCTCAGCTGCTGGCGGTTGAGGGGATGTCGGTCAAGTTTCCCCATCGTGCCCCTGCCGACCAATTTGTGCTGCGCGCCTTTGTTGGCGGGCAGCACCAGCCGGAGCTAGCCAGCCTGCCCGAAACAGAGCTCATCCGCCTGGTGCAAAAAGAGCTGCGGCAAATTTTTGGCATCACCGCACAGCCAACCCAAATGCACATTCAGCGCTGGCTGCCAGCCAATCCACAACCGCCCGTCGGCCAGCTGGCCATGATTGCTGCCCTTGAAAAGGCGTTGGCAGTACAGCTACCGCAGCTTTACCTCACCGGTGCCGGACTGCGTGGGCAGGGCATCCCTGACTGCATTCGCCAATCCCACAACCTGGTAACACAGCTTATGGCAACTTTGCAGGCCAAAGGCCAACCGCTTGCCAACTAAGTGCCAGACCAAACCTTTTGCGCAGATTTATCTTTGCGCTGAATAGTTGAATATGAGGAGATTTACAAAATGAAGCAAAATTTTAACTTGGTCCGACTGGCGGCCATACCGTTAAGCCTGACGCTGATTAGCATTTTGGCTGGCAGCGTCATCAATCGGGTGATGGTGGTGGAGCTGGGCCTGCCCGTCACGCTGGCCGGGCTCTTTTTAGCCGTGCCGCTTTTGGTTGCTCCGGTGCGCGTCTGGCTGGGGCACCGCTCAGATGCTTACCCCATTCGTGGCCTGCGCCGTGAACCGTACATCATCATTGGGGCCGGATTGGCGGGGCTGGGTGCGGCCGTTTCCGTTTCACTCGTTTTGCGCACAGAGTCGTTGGCCAGCCTGAGCGCCCTTGCCACCTTGGTTGGCCTGATTGTGTACGGCATCGGCAAAAACCTGACGAGCAACACCTTTCAGGCGCTGCTGGCCGACAAGTTTGAGGCGGGTGCGCCGCGATCTCGCGCCGCCACGCTGTATGAAGTGGTTAACATGATTGGCCTTATTGCCGGGGCAGGGCTTGTTGGGGCCACGTTGCAGCCCTATTCTCCGGAACGGTTAACCGTGGTTGTGATGGTTATTGGCGCGATGGCGCTGCTCTTTGCTTTGTTTGCCGCGCCAAAACAGGAACCCCGCGATGTTGCCAGCCGAGGCAGCCAGGCCGCACGCTCCCACGATTTCCAGACGGTCGTGAAAACGGTGGTGTTGAACAACCCGCAGGTGCGCCGCTTTTTTGTGGTGGTGATGCTGACGCTGCTGGGCACCCAAATTCAAGATGTGCTGCTGGAGCCGTATGCGGCCGTTCGCTTCAACATGACCGTGTCCGAAAGCGCTCAGCTGACCGCCTTTTGGGGGCTGGGCACGCTCATCGCCATGCTGGCTTCTGGCCTGTACCTCATCAAGCGGTTTGGCTATCTGCCCGTTTACCGCATTGGGCTAAGCGTGGTGGCCGTCATGTTTTTACTCATCGTGGCGGTGGGGTTTGTGGGCAACGCCAACTTGCTGCGGCTGGCGGTTGTGCTGCTGGGGCTGGGAACCGGTCTGGCAGCAGCTAGTCTGCTGGTCTCCATGATTGAGTTCACCACCGAAGCCCGCGCCGGACTGCTGATTGGGGTTTGGGGCGTGGCGCACCAGCTGGGGCGAGCGCTGGCCAGCCTGCTGGGCGGCCTCATTGTGGATGGCGTGCTGTCGCTATCTGGCGGCAACGTGATGCTGGCTTATGGAGCGGCATTTGTGCTGGAAGCGGTGCTGGTCGGTATAGCCATCGGGCTGATTGCCAAAGTCAACGTTACGGAGGCAAAAGAGTCTGTGATGCGGGCGGGTGATTTGTTAACGGCCGTTGCCGCACCAACCGATTAAAAACCGAAATTTGCGCGTCAGGGCGGAGTAAGACCCGCCCTGACCTTTATGGAAAAGGTGACCCATGCCAAAATACAGTGAACAAACAAGCTACGATCAGGCATCAGACGCGCGTGTGGGGGTGCTGTTGCTCAATTTGGGCACGCCAGAAGCCCCAACGGCGCGCGCGTTACGGCCGTATCTGCGCCAGTTTTTAGGCGACCCCCGCGTTATTGAATATCCCAAATGGCTGTGGAAGCTCATTCTCAACGGCATCATCCTCAACGTCCGACCCAAAAAATCAGCCAAGCTGTATGAATCGATCTGGACAGCAGAAGGCTCGCCGCTGCTGGTTTATTCACAGAGCATTGCCGATCAGCTGCAAACCACACTGTCCCAAACGTGGGGCGACCACCTGAAAGTGGTGCTGGCAATGCGCTATGGTAATCCGTCAATCAAAGCTGGACTGGAGGCGCTGCGACAGGCCAACGTGCAGCGCGTGTTAGTGCTGCCTCTTTTCCCGCAATATTCGGCCACCACCACCGCGACGCTGTTTGATGCGGTTTTTGACGTGCTAAAAACGTGGCGCTGGCTGCCAGAACTGCGCACGATCAACGGCTATCACGATCATCCACTGTACATTCAGGCGTTGGCCAGGCAAATTCGGGGCTATTGGGAAAGGAACGGCCGTTCCGCCAAGCTACTGCTCTCCTTCCACGGCATTCCCCAAAGCTATGTGCAAAAGGGCGATCCGTACCGCCACTTTTGCCAAATAACCGCCCATCTGCTGGCCGATGCCCTGGCCCTGAACGCGGATGATTATCAGCTTTGCTTCCAATCACGCTTTGGCCCTGAGGAGTGGCTGCAGCCGTACACCGACAAAACGCTGGCACAGTGGGCGCAGGATGGTCTGGACAGCGTCGACACAATTTGTCCTGGCTTTGCCGTGGACTGTTTGGAAACGATCGAAGAGATGGGACAGGAGAACCGGCACCTCTTTCTGGAACAGGGCGGCAGCGACTATCACTTCATCCCCTGCCTCAACGACGGGGCGGAGCAGCTGGCATTAATGCTGGATTTGGTGCAAACAAATTTGCAAGGGTGGGACGTGGAAACTAAAGATTGGAGATTGGAGATTAACCAGTCTCTTTAATGTCTTAAGTGGTGAGGGTGGTCAGGGTTTTGGCGGCTGTTTTGGACACAGATTTACGGCCGTCGCCACTTAACCGTTCCAGGTGGGGAACAAGCCAGTGCAGCAATGCTGGGTCCTCTTTGGCCCAGCCGCCCAGCGTCTTCATCGTCTGGTTGAGGACAATCCAGTCGGTGTGGGTGGCCAGATTGCGCTTGAGCACTGCTTCCGCCTGCTGGTGCTGGGTGGGCGTCA
>CBDUOF010000031.1:0-22330 GCA_965368765.1 uncultured Anaerolineae bacterium
TGGCCCTGGTGACGGATCTCGGGCTCGGCCCGGTCGGCTATCTGCTGGTGATGACCCCCTGGTTCATTCGCAACTGGCAAATTTGGGAACGGCCGTTGCCCATCAGCGGCACGCAAACTGTTTTCCTCACCACGTATGACGATTTGTTTGCCTACGGCCGTTCCTTCGACCTGTTACATTTTATGGAGTGGGGCTGGGGCAATATTTTGCAGTCCAGGCTGGATGGCTTGCTGCTGGCCAGTGGTACCTTTGTCGCTGTTTGCGGGGTCGTCTTTTTGACGCCGCTCATTGTGTGGGGCTGGCGGAAATGGTGGCGCGATAGGCAGAAACGGCCATATCTCCGCCCGCTGACGCTGTATGCCTTCTTGCTGTTCATCGCCATGAGCCTCATTTTTACCCTGCCGGGTGGGCGAGGAGGCTTGCTGCACTCGTCGGTGGCGCTGTGGCCCTGGCTCATGGTGCTGGCGACGGCTGGATTAGGCTACGCAGTTGACTGGATGGCCATGAAGCTGCCCCATTGGGAACCGCAAAAAGCGAAGCCCCGCTTTGCTGCCCTGTTTGTGGTGGTGGCGTTTGCCATCAGCGCCACCCTGTTTTATGCGCGGGCAGACAGCACGCTGGAAGCAGAGATTTATATGGAGGTGGGGGGAATGCTGCCGGGAACGGCCGTTGTCATGGCAGGCAATGCACCGGGCGTCTATTACCATACCGGGTTGCCCTCCCTCAGCATTCCCAATGAGCCAATCCCCGTGTTGCAAGAAGCGGCGGCGCGGTACGGTGTTACCCACCTGCTCCTGGATGCGGATCACCCGTTACCGCTGAACGATCTGTATGGTCAGGCAGCCATTCAGCCCGGTTTTACGCTTCTGTTTGCCCGAGACGGCTATCAGCTTTACGAGCTAGTGCCATGAGACTGACACATCTCCAATCTCCAATCTCCAATCTCCTAAAAACGCAGTGGTTCTGGCTGCTTGCCCTGCTGCTCCTCGCTATTTTGCTGCGCCTGCCCGCCTTGGAAATGCCCATCGACAACGATGGTGGGGCACGCGCCTACCATGCGCGCCTCATTTTGGCGGGTGAACCGCTTTACGGCACGCACCATTCAGGCCATCATTTACCGGCCATTTACTACACTTATGCTACTGCCCTCGCACTTTTTGGCGACAGCGCCTGGGCGATCCAGTTCTTTTTGCTGCTGTGGACACTGCCAACGGTCTATTTTTTGTATCGGTTGGCATTTGAGTTGACAGATGATCGGGCAACGGCCGTCCTTGCCGCTCTGTTCTATGCCATTTTAAGCGCCCATCTCCAACTATGGGGCCAAACGGCCGAGACGGAACTGTTTGCCAACCTCTTCAGGATTACGGCCGTTTGGCTGCTGGTCGTTCTGCTCAAGCATCAGAGGCTTGCCTGGCAATTTGGCGGTGTGGGGTTGCTGGCCGCGGCGGCGTTTTTGTACAAACCGCTATATGTCTCATCGTTGGTTTTAGCTGGAGTAGCCTTGCTCATTACCTGGCTGCGTAAACGCCGGGAAGAAAATGCCTGGCGGTGGCTTTGGTCACGAGGCGGCTGGCTGGGCGCGGGCTTTATCGGGGGACTGCTGCCCGTCGCAGCTTATTTTGCCAGCCAGGGCTTGTGGGATCGGCTGCTTCTGGTGTTCACGCTGGGGCAGTCCTATGGGGTAGACAACGCCCTCAACCCAGAGGTGGCTTCCGGCCTAGTGCGCTGGTTACTGTACCCGCTGTTGCCCCTTTTTGGATTGGCACTGAATAATGCGGCTTTGCTAATGTTTAGCCTGGCGGCTGCCCTGTTGATTGGCCGCAACCTGTCGCTGCGCCGGTCGCCATTACTTTGGCTGGTGTTCTGGTATCTGCTTTCTTTTGTGGAGGCGGGTATCAATTTAGAACTATTCGCCCATTATTATTTGCTGATTGTGCCGCCGTTGGCCATTTTGGCGGCATGGTTTTTGCGCAAGCTGCACCGAGATTTGCTGGCTGCGAAAAGAGGGAGGGTGGGAACGGCCGTATTTGCCACCCTCTTGTTCATTGCCTTGGGGGTCAGTGTCTGGGAAAACGGCAGTTATTGGCAGCACTATCTTCGCTACCAAGCCGGCGAGCTTTCTGCGGCGCAGTTTATTGAGCACGGCTGGCCAGGTTTTGGTCCCCGCCTCACGCGCGCAGCCAACTTGGCAGCGTTTGTCGCGGAGCAAAGCGAGCCATACGAAAACATCTATTATTGGTCAGAAGATGTACAGATTTATTATTTGGCCAGGAGAATGGCGCCCATCGATATGATCTGGCCGATTGATATAGGGGCTTCTGGTGCGCCTCAGCGCGTGTTTATCCCGCAAACGCGCCTTGTTATCATCGATGAAAGGCGCGAACCGCCCCCCCCCGACTGGTTTTTGGCAGAATTGCAGGCTAATTTTCAACCTATTGCGAATTTTGATGAACAGCGGGTGTACAAACGAGTGGAGTGACAATGACTTTAATACGTAATCGACGGTTGTGGGTGGTGTTGGCAGCCGCTGCGGGAATGGCACTTTTTTTAGGCATAGCCGCCCAGAACGGGCTAGGCTTTCCACTGGATGATGCCTGGATTCACCAAACCTATGCCCGAAATTTGGCGCGAAACGGCCGTCTTGAATTCATTCCTGGCACATCCAGCGCGGGTTCCACTGCACCACTTTGGACATTGCTATTGACGTTGGGGTACGTCCTGCACTTGCCTTACTTATGGTGGGCCTATCTGCTTGGCGGGCTTTCGTTAGTTTGGTTGGGTTGGGGCGGAATGCGTCTGTGGCGATGCCTTTGGCCTGCCCAGGCTGACCACGACTGGGTAGTGGGAATCATATTGGTGCTAACCTGGCCTTTGCTGTGGGCCTCTGTCAGTGGTATGGAGACAGTCTTTTTTGCTGCGCTGGGGATGCAAGTAACTGTCTGGTATGCCGAACTCGTCGCCCACGACGTACCTGCTTTACCAGGGATTGCCAGGCTAGGCTTTTTTGCCGGGCTACTGATCCTCATTCGCCCGGATGGACTCATTTTGGTTCTGTTGGTTGCCGCCGGTTTGCTCTTTTTTCCTGCGCCTGTGAAGGAGCGTGTGCAATGGGTTGTCCTATTTGGGACAACGGCCGTTTTGCCGCTTATCCCCTATTTTTACTTTAATTACGCTGCCAGTGGCACCCTCTGGCCCAACACGCTTTATGCCAAACAAGTGGAGTATGCAGTTGCTTTGACGCAACCTTTCTTGGCTAGAGCGGCGCAGCTGTTTTACTTGAGTTTGGGTGGCCCGGCCAGCGGCTGGCGCGGGATGAGTAGTGCCCACCTCTTGCTGCTGCCAGGGCTTATTGCAGCTGCTTGGCAGGCTTTTAGGTCTGATTGGTCAAAGCGACGATTATTTTATTTGCTGCCTCTCTTTTGGGCTGGCGGGCATGTTGTTCTCTATGCTTGGCGGCTGCCGGTCACGTTTCAGCATGGCCGGTATCTGCTACCGATCTTCCCCATTTGGATACTCTATGGCGTGCGGGGGTGGGGGGTACTATTGTTGTTATATAATTCGTCAGAAAGTCACCGTACCTTATGGCTAGGACAACAGGTGGCACGCCTCTCTTTTACAGTCCTTTTGTTGTTTTTCTTGTTGCAAGGGGCGGTGGCCTATGCAACAGAGGTCGCCATCATCGAAGGGGAAATGGTTACAGTAGCGCGGTGGCTAGCCGAGAACACTTCGCCAGAAACCCTGATTGCTTCACATGATATTGGTGCAATTGGTTATTTTGCAGAACGGCCGTTGCTGGATTTGGCTGGTCTCATCACGCCGGAAGTAATTCCATTGTTAGAAAGTGAACGTGCTCTGACACAATACATCTTAGAGAGCGAAGCACAATACCTGGTAACGGCACCTGGTTGGCCTTATTTGCAAATTACCAACCAGTCATCCACCCTGTTACGCTTCACGAGCGATTTTGCAATTACCAGAGAACAAGGGCTGAACAACATGGCCGTTTACCAGCTATTGGTACCGTAGTCCTAGTACCGTTTTAGGTGAAACCTGCTATACTGATTTTGCTCTTGTATTTTTATCGCCTAACAACTTTCCTTCGACCCACCAGTATCCTTTATTCATGTTCGTTAATCCAAAACCTGCAACTTACTCAACAGAACAAAGCTTCAAATAAACAAGCAGTGGCCCTTTGGGCGTGTGTTCAGAGGAAATGCGCAGGATTAAAAATGCAGAGCGAGGTATAAATTATGTTAGAACAAACTGAATTACTCATTGTTGATGATCATCCTGTTTTCCGTCAGGGTCTTCGTGATGTATTAGAGACCGATTCCCGAATGAAAGTAATCGGTGAAGCGGCTGATGGCGAGGTTGCCATTGAAATGGCTTACGAAGTCAAACCTGAAGTCATCCTGATGGACATTAATTTGCCCACTATTAATGGATTGCAGGTCACTCGAAAGATCAAAGCTCAGCAACCTGATGTGAAAGTGATTATGATCACTGGCTATGACGACGCTGAGCAGGTATTTCATGCGATTCGTGCGGGAGCATCCGCATATTGCCCCAAGGACATCACCCCGGAAGCGTTGATCAACATCATCCATACGGTGCGTGAAGGCAATTATTACGTCGAAGAAAAAACGATGACGTATGATGAGTTGTTGGTGTGGGTAGAGCAAAGAATCGGCCGTTTTAGCGGCCCCCTGATAAGTGATTCAGAAGATTTGTTTGTGCCGCTCTCTCCCCGTGAGATGGAAATTCTGGAGCATGTTACGCGCGGGTTGAGCAATAAAGAAATTGCGTATAAACTAGGGATTAGTCACCAAACCGTTAAAAATCACATGACCGCCATTTTACGCAAATTGCGCGTTGATGATCGCACACAAGCGGCCGTTTATGCCTTGCGTCACGGGTGGGTACGTCTGGAGGGTTCTCGCTAACCTGAAAGCCGCAAAGGAAATAATTACATGGTAAACACAGGCAGAATGGATAATGACTTTTCGCTAGCAACCTTTTTGGAAGAAACTCACAAGGATTACGAGCAGACCCAAAGAGACCTAAAGGAAATTGACATTCTGATCAAACAAAGTGCAGCTGAAGTTGAGCGCTTGGCACAGCGTAATTCACAGGTTACCAGCTACGCGCGCCAGCTTCAGACAAACTTTGAGACGTTGCCTCGCGAAGACATCAAGGAAGCATATGAAGCTCTCAACGATGTGCAGCAGCGCCTGTTTACCATGCGAGGGCAGCTGGAAAAACTGCAGAGTGACCAGCGCAACTTGGAACGATTGGCTGAGTTTCAGGGAAAAATCATAGAATTGACGGACGGGGCAGACGCTTTGCCCGTATCCGGTCGCCGGCGTACGGTGGAACAACCAAACGTTATTCGCGTCATTCAAACAGAAGAAGCCGTACGGCAAGGCCTCGTACGTAAGATGCATGACAGTGTGGCTTCTTCTATTAGTAACTTCATTCTTCAAGCTGAAATCTGCCAACGTTTTTTTGATGTCAATCCTGATCGTGCCCGTACTGAACTAAATGCGCTTAAAAGTTCGGCCGGGTCTACGTTTAGCAATGTCAAAGATTTCATCTTTGATTTGCGCCCCATGATGTTGGACGATTTGGGGGTTGTCCCGACGCTCCGGCGTTATGCGGAATCATTTCAAGAGAAAAACGGCATTCCAGTTCCAATTACGGTCACTGGGGTAGAACGGCGCCTGGAAAGTCATGTTGAAGTGACGGTATTCCGAAATGTTCAGGAACTCCTGCAAAATGCCACGACTCATGCCCAAGCGACTCAAATTCAAATTCAAATTGATATGGGTCAGGAGCAAGTAACGGCCGTTGTGGAAGACAATGGCAGTGGCTTCAATGTAGACGATGCGTTTAACGACGGCAACAAAACGATTGGTCTCGCCACGCTTCGAGAAAGAACAGAAATGCTTGGTGGTGAACTGAACATCCAAAGCAACCTTGGGCAAGGTACAAGAATTGAGTTTTCAATTCCAATTGCAGATGAGGAAGGAATTCAATAGACGTCAGGTATCGTCTTCCGGGACTGCTTGACAAGCGGATTAAATACCTAGTACCCTTAAGGTCTGAGGTTCATTAGTAATGCAAAGCGTAAGGTACTAGGACTACTATACAAATAGCTCGCCAGTAACCAAAGAGAGCATCAAATCGAAACGAAGTACCACAATCCTATTGTGATAGTTACTGGAAAAGATTAAGCTAACAAGCGTAAATTTGTAACGTAATTTGCGATTTGAAACCGTAAACTGTAAAGGAGGTTCTAACACATGTTATTCTTACACCGTGAAGATGGTCAGGGTTTGGTAGAGTATGCACTGGTATTGGTCCTAGTGGCCGTTGTTGTCATTGCAATTCTGACATTACTTGGCCCACAGATTGGTAACGTTTTTAGCCGTATTGTGAACGGTCTCAATGCCTAATATTTGGCAATATTCATTTTAAGACATATTCATTGTTTCTTTTTGAGACCGGAGCCCTATCGATTCGATAGGGCTCTCTTTTTTTATGATGATCCTATTCTTTCCCCTCAATTATTAGGGTTAACTTCCCCTATTGACATTGTTATGGATCATAGTATGATGGTCTAAACGCCTGTTTTAGGGCATAATATTATGTAGATATACGTTGTAATCAGCACCTCAAACCCTCGTTAGTAAAGATTTGTTTGGAGAAAACCTTTAAGTTACTGTAAATTAAAAACAGTATAACAAAGCGTACTTTTAATACACCTTTTGGATACATAATGGCAGGAAATATACGCGTACTGATTGTAGATGATCTCCCTGAAACACGGGAAAATGTCCGAAAACTTCTTCAGTTTGAATCGGATATAGAAGTAATTGGCCAGGCTGGAACAGGCGAAGAAGCCATTCAGATGGCCAAAGAACATCAACCCGACATTATCTTAATGGATATTAATATGCCGGGCATTGATGGTATTGGTGCCAGTCAGCAAATCACAGAATCTGTGCCTTCTGTTCAGATAATCATCATGTCGGTTCAAAGTGACCCAAACTATTTGCGGCGAGCAATGATGGCTGGGGCACGAGATTTTTTGACCAAACCATTTGGCGGCGATGAATTAGTCGCTGCTATTCGCAGAGTCCATGACAAACGCCCCACCATAAAGGCCACTTCTTCACGGCAGTCGCATCAAGCCGGTATCTCCCCCGCTGAACCAGTGGCATTACCTGAAGGTAATTTGATAGCTGTCTATAGCCCTAAAGGTGGTGCAGGTTGTACCACTGTGGCCATTAATTTGGCGGTTGCCTTGGCACGAAGAGGGCGTCGAACAATTTTGGTTGACGTTAGCTTACAATTTGGCGATGTCTCTGTCATGCTAAACATGAAAGCCGTAACAAGCATTGCAGATTTAAGCGATCGGGGCAGTGAACTCGATCAGGATTTGATTAGCAGCATTTCGCAAGTTCATCGAAGTAATTTAAATGTTTTATTAGCCCCGCCGCGACCAGAAATGGCCGATGTGGTTACTGAAGAGAATATTAAACAGCTTCTGACCGCCTTGAAAGAATCCTTTGATTTCATTATTGTAGACACAACTTCTTACCTGAGTGAAAAGACGTTGGCAGTATTGGATATGTCAGACCGCATTGTACTCATTGCGCAGCAAAATCTGTCCAGTTTAAAAAACGTAAGCCGCTTCTTTGATCTTGCCGAAAGTCTAGAGTATGAAACGCAAAAAGTTTGGTTAGTCGTGAATAGAGCCAAAAGCAAGCAGGGTAAGGGCATCTCTGTGCATGATGTTGGGAAAGCATTAAAACGTCCAATATATGGCACGATTCCGGATGATGAGATAACGGTCAGTGATGCTTCTAACCAAGGTGTTCCAATGGTAATGGGTGAACATCAAAAAAAGCCGATAAGTTTGGCGATCATTAAAGTAGCGGATCAGATTGCTAAAGAATTAATGGAAGGCAAAACACCGATGAATAACAATAAAGCTGAGCCCGAAAAACCTAGCGGTTTATTTGGCCGGCTTTTTAGTCGTCGTGAAAGAGCTGGAGGATAATCGTGTCTCTCTTAAAACGTATTGAAAGAAACCAAGAGTCAACAACCCAAGCAGAACCTTCAAAGTTACAAGAGTTGAGGGTTAAGCGAGCTTCTCCGGCAGTAGGGTCTCGTGATGCGTATGTAGATTTAAAGAATCGTATTCAGCAGCGACTGATTGCTGAACTTGATCCCAGCATGGATATTACGCAAACGGCCGAAGTTCGGATGACGATTCAAGAAATGTTTGAATCTATGTTGGCAGAAGAAAGTATTGTTTTGACCCGTAATGAAAAACGGCGTCTTTTTGAAGCAATTGTGGCTGAAATTTTGGGTTTTGGGCCGCTTGAACAATTCTTGCATATGGATGGCGTTACGGAAATTATGGTGAATGGCCCTAAAAATGTCTATATTGAGCGTGGGGGCAAAATCCAACGGGTCAACGTGACATTTGAGGACAATGACCACCTGCTGCGCATTATTGACCGTATCGTAGCGCCATTAGGTCGGCGTATTGATGAAGGCTCACCTATGGTAGATGCCCGTTTACCTGATGGGTCCCGTGTCAATGCTGTGATTCCACCCATTTCATTGAATGGCGCTACCTTGACGATACGTATCTTTTCTAAGATTCCGTTTACCGTTGAAAATATTATTGAATTTGGCAGTATTACCGTTGAGGCTGTCGAGTTTCTGAAAGCATGTGTTATCTCCAAACTCAATGTCATGATTTCTGGTGGTACAGGCTCCGGGAAGACGACTTTGCTCAATATTCTTTCTGGATTTATTCCAGATGAAGAACGTATTGTAACTATTGAAAATGCAGCCGAGCTGCAGTTGCGCCAGGATCATGTGGTTACACTGGAATCTCGCAATGCCAATGTGGAAGGTCGAGGCGCGGTAACAATTCAAGATTTGGTTGTTAACTCGCTGCGTATGCGCCCTGATCGCATTATCGTGGGAGAGGTTCGTAGTGGTGAGGCGCTGGACATGTTGCAGGCGATGAACACTGGTCATGATGGTAGTTTGGCCACAGGCCATGCAAATGGACCACGTGATATGTTGTCTCGTTTGGAAACCATGGTTTTGATGGCCGGTATGGATTTGCCCCATCGAGCTATCCGTGAGCAAATCGCGGCGGCCATTCATTTGGTGGTTCATCAAGATCGTATGCGTGATGGGACTCGTAAAGTTACCTCTATTAGTGAGATTCAGGGTATGGAAGGGGATGTCATCACGACATCAGAAATATTCCGGTTTGAGCAAACGAACATTGAGAACGGTAAAGTGATTGGTCGTTTACGGCCCACTGGCTTACGGCCGAAATTTATGTGGAAGATTCAAGAATCTGGCATTATGCTGCCTCCTTCTATCTTTGGTATTGGTAGTCGTCGTCGCTAATGTTGGCTTATGAGCTTGAAATTGTAGGAGCTTCTTTATGTCTCCATTAATAATAATAGTAGGTGGGCTTGCTGTTTTACTGATGCTCGGTGCTGGCATTGCAATCGTTTTAACGGGTGGCCAGAGTAGTGTCGATGAGCGCTTGGAGCAGTTTGTTGGTACGACAACGATTGTTGATCTACCTGATAGTGTTGACAGTGCCGATGGTCCAGACGTTGCGGATCGATTGGATAAAGCATTGTCAGGGCGCAACTTCTTTGAACCAATTAAGGAGCGCATTTCAAGAGCAGATGCCAAGTTACGGGTTGTCGAGTATGTGACGCTCGTAATCATTTGTGGTGTGGTTACGGGAGCAATTGGCTATTTTTTGCCTCAAGTCAATTCTTGGGTAATTGGTATTGTCGCTGGCTTCTTTGGCCTTCGCATCCCGCGGTTTTATGTGCGGACAATGGCGAAGAAGCGGATGCAGTCGTTTGATGCGCAGTTGAGTGATACGCTCAATTTGTGGGTGAATGCGTTGCGTTCCGGATATAGTGTTTTGCAGGCGATGGAAGCAATCGCAACTGAGTTGCCGGCACCCGTTTCAGTTGAATTTGAGCGCGTGGTTCAGGAAGTGCGCCTGGGACTGAGTGTAGAGCAAGCCTTGGCAAATATGTATCGTCGGGTACCAAGTGAAGATTTGGATTTGGTCATTACGGCCGTAAATATTCAGCGTGAAGTGGGTGGTAATCTGGCCGAAGTGCTAGACACCATTAGCTACACAATTCGCGAACGGGTGCGAATTAAGGGCGAAATTCGTACCTTAACCGCACAGGGCCGTGTTTCGGGATGGATTATTAGCCTATTACCGATTGTCTTGGGATTTGTGCTGTATTTGATTAATCCAGAATATGTATCAGAGCTTTGGGTTAAAGAAGATCCCTGGGTTTGGCCACAAGTGATTCCTTGTGGCTGGATAGTTCTTGCATTTAGCGGCATGATGATTGGTGGCGGCGCTTATGCTATCAGTAAGATTGTAGATATTGAAGTGTAACGGCCGTTTCCCTACCACCAATTCGCCAAATGACTAATTCGGGATAGGCGTTTCATGAACAAACCGTCTAACAGAGAGTGATTTCCACGAATTCTAACCAGTAATAGAAGATTTCTTCAGTCGTAGAAAGTCTAAATTTAGAGATGGAGACCATCCAACTATGTCACCTTTAATGCTATTAATTATTGTAGTTGCAGCACTTTTGCTAATGGCGGCTAGTGTTTTGCTTTTACGTCGGTCCGAAGACGATCCGTTGGCAGTACGTATCGACGAATTTGCCGCTCGCGAAGAAATTGTTTCGATTGAAGAGATTGAACTTTCGTTACCATTCTCAGATCGTGTCTTTGTTCCAATGATTCGGCGCGTGAGCGAATTTTTGGTTCGCTTTACGCCGCAAAAGACGTTGGAAAGCACCACGCGATTGTTGGAATTGGCCGGAAATCCACGAAACATGCGTGCGGCCGAATTTATTGTTGTACGGGGCGTAATTACGATCTTTTTTGCGGCGCTTGTGTTCTTGATGATGTCTCGACTGGGCAATGCACAAATCAGTCGGCGGCTGCTTTACACCTTAGGTGCTGCGATTTTGGGATGGTACATGCCTTGGATGCTGCTGCGCTCAATGGTAGATCGTCGCAAAGATGCCGTCATTAAGAAACTGCCAGATGCCCTGGATTTGATGACAATTTGTGTGGATGCTGGATTGACCTTTAATGCTGCCATGCAAAAAGTGGATGAAAAATGGGATGATCCATTAGCAAATGAGTTTGGTCGTGTGATTCATGAGATGCAGCTTGGCAAATCTCGTCGGCAATCGTTGCGTGATATGTCTGACCGAATCGATGTGCCGGATGTAACCAGCTTCATTGCGGCCGTTTTGCAGGCGGATCAACTGGGTGTAGGCATTGGTAAGATTTTGCGTATTCAATCGGAACAAATGCGCGTTCGGCGACGCCAGCGGGCTGAAGAAAAAGCACAGCAAGCACCGGTCAAGATGCTCTTCCCCATGGTCTTTTTGATTTTCCCTTCAATCTTTGTGGTTTTGCTGGGGCCAGCCGGGTTCCAGGTCTTGCGTAATGATTCTCTAGGCGGAATTACGGGCTAATTTCTGCCCCATTACTCTATTTAACCAGAGGCACGATTTTTATATTGCTGCCGATTTATTAACTGTTTCCTATAACAAAGGTCAAGCAGTCTTTGGCTGAAAAGATTCAATTGCCAGTCTTGACCTGGCGGTCCCGGGCGAAAGGACTGGCAGATTCCCTCCTTAATTTTGTTTTCCCTCCGGTCTGTGGCGCTTGCAAAAAAGCCGGTTCATTGTTGTGTGATGCGTGCCAGGCTCAACTTCAGTGGGTGACGGCACCCCTTTGTAATCGCTGTGGTCGTCCCGTTTCACGAGCGGTTGATTGCTGTACCGTTTGCCAGGAACGGCCGTTGCCCCTCAATCAGATCCGTGCGGCCGTTTTGTTTGCCCAGCCAACTTCCAAATTGATCCACAACCTTAAATATAACGGTGCCTTTGCTTTGGCAGAGCCGCTGGCGCACATGATGCTGCGCGCCTGGGAACTTTGGCAGATGCCTGTCGATCTCGTTCTTCCCATCCCCCTTCATGCCGACCGTGAGCGCAAAAGAGGGTACAATCAATCTACCTTGCTGGCACGCGCTTTTTGTCGGGGTGTCGGACTGTCCTTTGCCGAAACTGCCCTGCAAAGATCCCGGTTTACCACCCCACAAGTTGGCCTAACGGCCGTACAGCGCTTAGAGAATGTACAAGATGCTTTTGTTGCAGATTCGGAGGTTCAAGGCAAGCATATTTTGCTGATTGATGATGTCTGCACCACAGGCGCAACCATGGCGGCCGCTGCCAATGCGCTGCTCACCGCCGGGGCGCACACCGTTTCTGGATACTGTGTGGCCCGTGCCATTTAGCACAGGATACATTGAGCAAGTACACTTTCTCTGTGAAATCAAGTTTTATAAGATAGGGATGGGTCATACCAAATTACTTTTCTTTATCATCGGTAATGAAGCAAAGCAGTTTCATTGCCGATGGCGTAAGTGGAAGCAAATGAATTCGATAACATTTCGAGCATCGACTTCTTGCTTTCACACCACACAAGGGAGACAAGACAATGGAACTATCAGTTAACGGCCGTAACATGGAGGTCACTGCAAGACTACGCAACTATGTGGAAAAGAAAACAGTAAAACTTGATAGGTACATGCCCAACTTAACTGAAGTACATGTAGACCTTTCCGCAGCCAATGCTCGCAATGCTGTAGAACGCCAGGTCGCTCAAATAACCATTCGTGATAATCGTGGCACCATTCTACGTGCCGAAGAGCGGAGCAACGATATGTTTGCCTCGATTGATGCCGTTGTTGACAAGCTCTATCGGCAAATTAGCCGGTATCGTGGCAAGCGGCAGCGGAAATGGCGCAACAACGATAGCAACGAGGAGCTCATGATGGGTGAGCCACTCCCGTTAGAAGAGACGGTTGCTGAATCTGATGAACCAACGATTGTTCGCACCAAACGGTTTACCATGCGCCCGATGAGCACAGACGAAGCGCTTGATCAGATTGAGCTGCTGGGGCACGATTTTTTCGTGTTCTTCAATGCGGACGAACAAGCCATTAACGTCATCTATCGACGACGCGATAACAACTATGGCTTGCTGCAGCCCGACATGGATTAAAGACCCTGACCCAATTTCCCCGAAAATAGGGCACCTCATTTTCGGGGAAATTGGCTTGCTTTTCCTCCCAATCAAGCCAAATGCCTTCTCCTCACATTCTTGTTGTTTGTACAGCCAATATTTGCCGCTCACCTGTGGGTGAAATCTTGCTGAAAACCAAGCTGGACAGTGCTGATCTATCCGATTGGACCGTATCGTCAGCAGGCACCTGGGCAGAAAGTGGCGATCCTGCAGCGCGGTTCAGCAGTGTGCTTATGGCTGAGCGTGGCCTGAATATTCGATCTCACAGGTCGCAACCGACAAGTGAAGAGGTTGTGCAGCAAGCCGATCTCATTCTTTGTATGGAGACGAATCATCTAAGACAGCTTCAAAAGAAGTTTCCTGTATATAAGCACAGAATCTATACTATTCGGCAAATGGTGAATAAGCGGGGCAGCGTTCGTGATCCATATGGCGGTTCGCAGGAAGCGTATGCCCAGATGGTCGCCGAACTCGATGATCTCATTGAAAGGGGCTTTCCCCGTATTCAGGCATTGACCTGGGAAAATTATCAAAGACGGAGTAACGATGGATCGAACTGAACTAATTCATTATTTGGACAACTATTTGCGCATAGCCGACATTGCTGATTACGGTCCGCAAGGCTTGCAGGTCGAGACGACCAATACGGCCGTGAATCGAATTGCCCTAGCTGTGGACGTCTCGCCAGAAATTATTGAAACGGCCGTTTCCTGGCAGGCCGATATGCTATTGGTGCACCATGGTGTCCTGTGGCGTCAGGTTGAACGCATTGCCGGGCCACTGGGCAGGCGTGTGCAGCAGCTAATGGCCCATGGACTTAACCTGTATGCCGCTCATTTGCCGCTAGATGCTCATCCCGAAGTCGGTAACAATGCCGTGTTGGCCAAGAGGTTTGGCGTTGCCCAGCCAGACTGGTGGTGTTCCCCTACCAACGTGCCAATTGCGGTAGTCGGCACGGTACCGGCTCGGCCCAGCCTGGTTGATTTAGTTAGCCACATAAATAAGGAACTCCACACTGAGGCACGCGTGCTGGCTCACGGGCCCGCACAGGTTGAGCGGCTGGCTATTTTGTCTGGGTTTGGGGCCGATAAGGTGGCCGAGGTAAAAGCCCTTGGCGCCGACACGTTCTTGACGGGAGAAACCTCCCATGCCAATTTCTGGGCGGCGTCTGACTTTGGGATCAACCTGATTTTTGCGGGACATTACGCCACAGAAACGGTAGGCGTCCAGGCATTGGGCGCACATCTGGCAGATAAATTTGGCGTTGAAGTCCGCTTTTTTGACTTTCCTACAGCGATGTAGCGATTTGTGGATGGTGCCAACAAGTAACCAACCACATCGGGATTTTTAAGGAGACCGTATGACCGATAAAGCAATTGCCTGGATTGATGATGAAATTGCAGCCCTGAAACAGGCTGGCTTATTTAACCGAATTCGCACTATAGATTCTCCAATGGATGCTTGGGTGACCATTGACGGCCGTTCCCTGTTGAACTTTTGTGCCAATAACTATCTGGGACTCGCTAACCATCCCCGGCTGCGAACGGCCGTCACGGAGGCCGTAGACACCTACGGGGTAGGGCCAGGCGCGGTGCGCACCATCGCTGGCACGATGTCGCTCCATATTGAGCTGGAAGCAAAGCTGGCTGAGTTTAAGCGGGCTGAAGCCTGCATTACGCTGCAAAGTGGTTTTACAGCCAATTTAGCCACGATTCCTGCACTGGTAGGCAAGGGAGATGTTATCTTTTCTGACGAGCTGAACCACGCCAGCATCATCGATGGTTCTCGCTTAAGCCGGGCCACTGTTGTGCGCTATGCCCACAACGACGTTGCTGATTTGCGCCGGAAGATTGCTGAGACGACCCAATACGGCCGTCGCCTCATCGTCACTGACGGGGTATTCAGCATGGACGGAGACATTGCCCCGCTGGATCAAATTTGTGAAGTTGCCGAAGCCCACAACATTTTGCTGATGGTAGACGACGCGCATGGCGAAGGTGTTTTGGGCGAAGGTGGGCGGGGGATTGTGGATCATTTTGGGCTGCATGGCCGCGTTGATGTTGAGGTGGGCACGCTCAGTCAGGCGTTTGGCGTGATGGGCGGATTAGTCGCAGGCAAACAAGCCATTATAGACTGGCTGCGGCAGCGTGGACGGCCATTCCTTTTCTCTAGCGCCCTGACTGTGCCAGATACTGCCGCCTGCCTGGCTGCCGTTACGCTGCTGCAAGAATCCACCGAACTCGTTGATCGCCTATGGAGCAACGCAGCATTGTTTAAAAAAGAGATGCAAACGATGGGCTTTGATACGGGCGTGACGCAAACGCCCATCGTGCCCGTGATGCTGGGCGAAGCGGCGCTGGCTCAAAGATTTAGTCAGCGGCTGTTCGAGGAAGGTGTCTTTGCTATGGCGATTGGCTATCCCACGGTGCCGCAAGGCAAAGCTCGCATTCGCGTCATGAATTCGGCCGCTCACAGTCAAAATGATCTGGAAATAGCCCTCGATGTATTTGGGCGCGTTGGCAAAGAGTTGGGGGTTATCTAGCGACCGGCCTAGACCGTATCGCTGTAAAATTGCAGGGTTTGTAAAAACTTATGCCGTAGATCGGGGAAGGTAAGCAGTTTCTGAAAGATGGAGGGGTACAGGAGGCCAATATCTTTGCCGTTGAGGGCATCGTTGGCTACCTGCGCCAACCAATCGTAGTCGGCGGGCACCAGCGTAACGCCATAGCCGCGGACTTGCGTCAGCAGCTCTAAGAAGGTGTCTCCTGCTTCTGGCCAGGCATTAAGGGTTTTTAGTCGCAAACGCAAGATTTGAATGCCATCGTCATGAAGCATAGGTTTTTCTGATGCTGTCGTCAGCACGCCTGGATCGGATTCGTGCGGCTTGGCAGCTTGCCAATACCTGGTCTCTGTAAAATGGCTCACCCAATGACTCCTGTTCACCCCATTAACTGGGGACTACATGTTTTATACCAACGTTCACCTTGATGGTGCGGCAGTTGGAAAACAGAACGGCCGTTTCCTGATCGTCGTGAAAGCATGAGGCGAAACGGCCGTTGTGGGTACACTATAACAAATCTACCGGGTAAAAGAGATAGGAATCCTTGGCTAGGTACAGGTCATGTTGATTTTGGCAGGATTGCCAGACGAGACAGAAGGACGTCACGCCGGCAATGAGAGTCCTGTTTCAAACGGCTGACGGTGAAATATTGCCATTTACTTAATCATAAATCCTATACAAACTGGATTCGCTGGGGGCGACGCGGTCGTCGGATGGGAACTTGTTGAATAAAAGGGAAGGCCGGTTGCCAGGAGGGTGCAGCTGGTGTGGTCATAACTTTGCGGGCAGGTTGACACGCATCGGCACGAATGAGCCATTCGCGCCGTACAGATAGCCGGGCGTCATGGTAGCTCATGCCGCTGCGTCGAGCTTCATAAGTTGCTAAACGATCCAAGAGGGCGGCAGGAACGGCCGTTACGTCCAGGTAATAAACCGGAACATCGCCCCAGCGCTGGGTGCAGGCCAGATGCGGCAAAGGGTATTTGACAGGGAGTTCGGTACGGCCGTAAACTTTTTCCCATCGCTTGGCCCTGTTTTCATTAATTGGTGTAATTACGTATTGTGCCATCAAGATTATCCTTACTGTTTTAGAACAATTGTTCTAATTATAGCAAAGAAACAAATCCCTGTCTACAGGAGAAAGTTAATTGGGCTTCACGAGGCAGTATGGGACCTGTTATCTAGAGATGCGGGGCGTGCGAGTATTTTTTACGTTTGTTATGATGCCAATATTTTTTCGATGCGACGGTCAGGCAATAGCCAGATGATTGCCACCATCACGTAAAGGCCGCCGGCGAGCCCGGTGTTCACAAAGGCCAGCGGGATAGCGACCAGGTAAATCACAACAGATACCTTTCCCTTAAAATCGCGGTTCACGGCGTTGGCCAAGACAGAGTCTTCACCGTGCCGGGCAACAAGCGCGCGGACCAGGATATAGTAAGCAATGGCTGCCAGCAGCAGGTCAACGCCGTATAGTGCCACCGGCCAGGCGGCAAAGTCAGTTTCCCCCATCCAGGCAGTGACAAAGGGCGTGAGCGACAGCCAAAACAGCAGGTGCAGATTGGCCCAAAGGATACGGCCGTCTACCTGCTCGACAGCCTGGAACAAATGATGGTGATTGTTCCAGTAAATGCCAATGAAAATAAAGCTGAGGGTGTAGCTCAAAATTGTGGGAATCAGCGGAAGCAGCGCCGTTAAGGTTGGCTCCTCAGGTGCCGACAGCTCCAGTACCATGATGGTGATAATAATGGCCAATACCCCATCGCTAAACGCTTCCAAACGATTTCTAGTCATAATATACCAAAAAGGAGCCGCCAGCAATGTGTGCTGAGACGGCTCCTGTACCATGTCGCATCTTTTGTAGGTGGTGTGCTTGTTGAAAATGGTGCCCCTGTCAGAATTCGAATCTGAAACCTCTGCCTTCGGAGGGCAACGCTCTATCCAATTGAGCTACAGGGGCGAATGATGCCGGATTTTGCCATACGGCAGGGCAAAAGTCAAATGCCGTGATCAGGGCTGGCAATGCACGATGCGGTCCTGATTTTCAGCTTAATGTACTCTTTTTCGCTCACGGAGCATGAGCTACGGACGGCCGTTTACTGCATCAAACCTGCTTCTAGCAACCGGGTGTGGATGGCCTCAAACTGGTCGGCCTGAGCCTGGGTTATGGTGCCTAAATCAACCAGCTGTGCCAGCAATACGGCTTGCATCTGGCCCATGTTGCCCTGCATTTGCATGCCGCTGGTCATGTTCGTTTCCACGATTGTGTGCAGCTCAGCAAAAAGATCGGCCTCTGCCTGGGTGAGAACGTCTTGTGCGACGGCCTGATCTAGCATGTCGCTCTGGCGGATGGCTTCGGCCGTGGGGTCGTAAGCCTGACCACCCATCATAACGCCCCCATTTGGGGCGGTGCCGCTGCCCAGGGCGCGTACATAGCTGATGAGATTCCATCGTTCGGCTTCGCTCATGGCATTTTTCCAGGCAGGCATAGCGGAGTTGAACGGATCCCCTTGGCCTCCCTCTGAAATGCGCCAGTAGAGGTAATCGTCGCCCAGCATTTGGCCCGTGTGGGCAATGGCTACAGGGGCAGGGTCCAAAGCAGCAGCGGCGGGACCATCTCCCATACCACCATCGCCGTGGCAGGAGGCGCAGTACGTGGTGTACAGCTCGCCGCCCTGGGCCACAGCATCTTCCGTGACGGCCGGGCTGTTGAGGTTGGCGTACTCGTCGGGAATGGGAGCCATATGGCGAGCCATCATGCCACTGCCCATGCCACGCCCCATGCCCATTCCGGAGGTTTCGCTGGATTCGGTGGAAGAGTCATTGGCCACGGCCGATTCCTCACCCATCGCTTCCCCGCAAGCACTCACTAGCAGCAGCAGAACACCCAGCATTATTAATTTTTTCATGATAATTCTCCAGACCATTGCGCAGACGACAAGAAGGGTTTTTACAAAAGTGGAGCACACGTCGGCTGCAAAGTTAGATGCTAAGTATCTTGCTTTTGTCAGATGTTTCCTATGGATGTTTGTCATTAAAATAGTCGATATTTGGCCGGTTTTGTAATCATGACAGGAGGTGTCAGGTACGGCCGTTATGCTAATCCCATTCAACAAATAAGCCGAAAGGAGCGAAAAATGCAGAATAATGCGTATTTACTCGTGTTTGATGGTTTGGCAGATTGGGAACCGGCCCATATTTTGTGCGAACTGCGCAAATCAGGGCAGTATGTGGTGAAAACAGTTGGCTTTTCGCTGGAACCCGTGACAACGATGGGTGGCATGACTATCTTGCCAGATGTGACGCTTGATAAGATTGTGGCGGCGGATACGGCCGTTTTTATTCTGCCCGGTGGCACGATGTGGGAACAACAATCAAATGAACCGCTGCAAGCGCTGCTGCGTGAACTCCATGCCCAGGATGTGCCTTTGGCGGCTATTTGTGGCGCTACGCTGGCAATTGCCCGGGCCGGACTGACGCATGAGGTGCGCCACACCAGCAACATCCTTGATTATTTGCAGGCATTGGTACCAGATTATAGCGATCACGACTACTATGTGGATGAATCGGCCGTCACGGACAAAAATATTGTAACGGCTGACGCTTTAGGCAGTGTGGACTTTGCTCGGGAAATTATTAAGCTGCTGGGCATTTACAGTGAAGCGGATGCTGATGCCTGGTACGGCATGTTCAAACATGGCATCTATGCGCCACAGGTTGCTTAATGAAAGCCGCGCCAGTAAATGTGACGCTGGCGCGGCTTTTGATTTTGGAACTGTTGGCTGAAAACAAGGCAGATGCCTTGCCTAGCTGATTTCCGCCAGCAGGGTGTTGCGAATGACTGTTTCCCCAGCCGGAATATGAATTGCCTCCACCCGACCCGCCATCGGGGAGCGGACTTCGTTTTCCATTTTCATTGCTTCCAAAATGACCACCGGCTGCCCGGCAGTCACTTCGTCGCCAACGTTGACCAGGTAGCGGGCGATGAGTCCGGGGATAGGGGCTTTGAGACGGCCGTCTCCACTGCGGTGTCGTGGGGCCATGGCGTCTAAATCACGCACGTCCACCGGGTACAGGCCGCGCTTGCCAGCAACCCAGCGCAAGTCCGGATCGAACAGCAGTTCATACGGCCGTTCATCCACCATCATCCACGTATGATCCGATGCCGGGGCGGCTGGATCTGGAATACGCACCGTCACTGCTTCGCCATTCACGTTCACAGTCAGACTGTCTACGTCTGGCGTAGGCAAATCGAAACTGACTTCATAGGCTATTTCATTGAGGGTGACCAATATCTTGCTCATCAGAATCCCCTATTGTGGCAATCGCCGGCTGTCTTGGTGCCAGCCACTTTGCCAGCGCGCCGGTGTGGTTGGATTAAACAGTTGGTGACGGCGAGCAAACTGAACGGCCGTAATCACCGCCAAGTCCCGCAGCTGAATCGCGGCATCATCACCATTCGCAATTGGCCTCGTGATAAAATCAGTATTGTAATGGGCTCGGGCAAAGGCTGTGGTGTGCATAATCCGCTGCATCAGCGGTAAATTGGTGGGCGTCCCGACCAGGACAAAATCGGCCAACGCGCCTTTCATCCGCGCCAGACAGATATCCCGATCTAATCCCCAGGTGGTCACCTTGGCTACCAGCGAATCATACTTGGGCGGCACGCGACTGCCCGTGTACACGTAGCTGTCGATACGGACCTGTGGGCCGCTGGGAAGCCTCACTTCTGTCAACCGACCAGGACTGGGCAAAAAGTTTTGCCAGGGGTCCTGAGCGTTCAAGCGGCACATCATTGCCCAGCCATTAATAGCAATGTCGTCTTGTATCCAGGCCAGTGGCTCGCCGGCTGCAATCAGCAATTGCTGCCGTACCAGGTCAATGCCTGTTACTTTTTCAGTCAGAGAATGCTCAACCTGAATGCGCGCCTTAATTTCGCTGAAATAGAAATTGCCCTTACCGTCCAGCAAAAACTCCACTGTGCCTACATTTTGGTAGTTGAACAGCTTGCCGATGGCCAGCGCCGTCTGCAAAATCGCTGTCCGCTGAGTGTCGTTGAGAATGGGAGAAGGCGCTTCTTCGATGATTTTCTGGTTGCCGACGATGATGGAGCCTTCTCGCTCGCCAAGATGGAGAAGGTTGCCGTACTGGTCGCCCAATAGCTGGACGCCGATTTGGTGTGCAGGCAGCAGGGCACGCTCCAGATAGATATGCCCATTGCCAAAGACGGCGCGGGATTCAGCACTGGCGCGCTGGACGGCCGTTGCCAACTGTTCCGGATTATGCACCAGCCTTTCTCCGCGTCCGCGTCCGCCATGGCACGACTTAATCACCAACGGATACCCTATTTTTTCAGCCGTGGCAGTGATAGAAGGCAAATGATGAACATCTAGACAGGCCGGCGAATTGGTAACCGTGGGGAAACCCGCCTGCCGCACGGTGTCGAGCACCTGCACTTTCGCCCGCACGGCATCAATCACTTCTGCCGGTGGACCAATGAAGGTAATGCCGACATCGGTACAGGCATGAACAAAAGAGGGCCGTTCGGCCAAGAAACCGTAGCCAGGATGAATGGCATCAACCTGGTGCGATAGGGCAATCTTGAGGACGGCCGTTTCGTCCAAAAACGCCTCGGGCGCAGGCAATCGCACACAACGATCTGCCAGCCGCACGTGCAGCGAATCAATATCACTGTCATCGTACAGCGCTACCGTCTCAATGCCCATCTCTCGACAGGTACGGATAATGCGTACCGCAATTTCGCCCCGGTTTGCAATTAAAATTCTTTTGAACATCATATTCCTCAAGAAATAGTAATTACCAATTACATGCTTTGTAATTGGTAATTAGTAACTGTGTCATTGGGTCATTACATTGGCGAAATCCCATGCTTCTTCGGCGCGTGATGTTCCCGCTTGGACATTGTCAGTTCCAACGCTCGAATGAGCGCAGTGCGCGTCTCGCGTGGCTGAATCACATCATCAATAAGCCCACGTGAAGCGGCAACGTATGGATTGTTGAACTGCTTCTCGTAATCTTCTACCAGCTGGGCACGGTGAGCTTCCGGGTCTTCGGCCGCCTGAACGTCCTTGCGGAACAAGATATTGACTGCGCCTTCCGCGCCCATCACGGCAATCTCGGCATTGGGCCAAGCATACAGCAAATCGCCCCGCAGCCCCTTGCTGCTCATGACGCAGTAAGCGCCACCGTAGCTTTTGCGCAAAATGACCATTAATTTTGGCACAGTGGCTTCGCTATAGGCGTAGATCATGCGCGCGCCGTTGCGGATAATGCCGCCGTACTCCTGATCTTTGCCGGGCAAAAAGCCGGGCACGTCTTGCAGAGTGATGACGGGGATGTTGTAGGCGTCGCAAATGCGGATGAAGTGGGTGGCTTTAATGGAGGCTTTGATGTCTACGCAGCCTGCCAGCACCATTGGTTGATTGGCCACAATGCCAACCACGTAGCCATTCATCCTGGCAAACCCGACCACCATATTTTCGGCCCACAGCTGATGGACTTCAAAGAAACGGCCGTCATCCACCACGCTGTGAATGACTCGCCGCACATCAT
>CBDUOF010000032.1:0-22255 GCA_965368765.1 uncultured Anaerolineae bacterium
TGGTGAGGCATTTGATAAGGTGGGCCGGGTGCTGGGATTATCTTTCCCGGGCGGGCCGGCCATCGATAAATTAGCGCCCGCTGGGAACGCCGCAGCATTTAAGTTTCCCCGTGCCGTAATGGATGATGGCTTTAATTTTAGTTTTAGTGGGCTTAAAACGGCCGTTTCCCGACAAATCAAGCATTTCGACAAACAAAAGCTGCCAGTTGAAGATTTGGCCGCTAGCTTTCAAACCGCTGTGGTTGATGCACTGGTCACAAAGACAAAACGGGCCGCAGCGGCCTATCAGGTGACGGCCGTTCATTTAGTTGGCGGCGTTTCGGCCAACCGCGAACTGCGGCAATCGATGACGGAGGCGCTTGATATTCCTGTACGGTACCCAAATCCTATACTCTGTACCGATAATGCAGCTATGATAGGTGCTGCCGCGCATTGGCATTTTATAAACGGCCGTCGTGACGCCTTAAATTTGGACGTCATCCCCAGCTTACAACTCATTTAAGCGGACATAACTATCTTTAGAAATTATTAATATGCTAACCATGGATGAATCGCTAGACAGCATTAGACCAAAAGTCAACCAATCACCATGACCAATTATTGACTGATCAATAATGCAAATAAAACCTATTACCTACTGGTTGTAAACCAACAGTAGTAAAATCTCATCGTATCGTGGTATTATGATTCAAATGGATCACTCTATTCAAGGCACAGACTTCACTCCAGAACTGAGGGATAGCGATCGACTTCATACCCTATATGTCGTTAACGACATGTTGAAACAGGTAGAAGCAGACGGCCTCAACATTAACCTCATTCTCCCCCGAGTGTTGAATCTCTCTGTGCAGCAACTTGAGGCAGATGATGGCAGCATCATCGTTGTAAATGAAGCTTTAAAGGTGGAATATGCCTGGTTAACCGGAGACCAAGACAGGCAGACCCAATCCGAAGAGCTTTTAGAAACAATCATGGATGCCGGGGTTGCTGGTTGGGTTATCCGAAACCATGAGCCATGCATTATCCGCGACACCACGTCTGACGAACGCTGGCTTCCACGGCCTGGCCATACGACGAGCCGAGTGGCATGGTCTGTCATTTGCACCCCATTCTCTGTACGCGATCGCGTCATTGGTGCCATAACCATTCACAAGCCCGGTAAAAACCAATTCGATGAGCGCGATCTAAACTTGCTCACCGCTATTTCTAATCAGGCAGCCAGCAGCATTGAAAATGCACGTCTTTTTGAGGCCTCTCAACGGCAGCTGAAAATCTCAGCCTTGCTCAATGAAGCCAGTCGGGTTATTAATTCCTCGCTCGACATTAATGAGATTATGCAATCGTTGCTGGCACAAATGAACGATTTCCTCAATGCAGAAGCCATTTCGATTGCCCTTGTAGATAACCAAACCAACGAATTGGTTTATCAGGTGGCCGAGGGGCTTGGCGCTGAAGAAATTGTTGGACTTCGTTTACCTGGCAATCAGGGATTGTCTGGTTGGGTCATGAATAATTCAGAGCCAGCGTTGGTCGCTGATGCAAGTATGGATCCTCGTTTTCATCACCTGGGAGATAAACGAACCGGATATGAGACGATTGGCATGATTTGCGCGCCGATGATCTTTAAGGGAGACGTGCTGGGCACGATTCAGGCAATTAATCCTGTCAATGGCGTTTTTACAGAGGAAGATTTGGACGTACTGGTGAATCTAGCCAACATTGCCAGCACAGCCATTGCCAATGCGCAACAATATGCCCGCACTGTTGCTGCCGAGTCCCGGTTCATCAGCCTGTTTCATGACACGGTTGATCCAATTGTTCTGACAGATATGCGTGGCCACATTGTGGAAGCCAACCGCCGAACCTCCGATTTGCTGGGGTTTAAGCGAAATGAACTGCTCAATATGTCAATTGAGGACCTACATCCCGATACGGCCGCACTGCCCAAAGCGAAAAAAATCCCGTCCGACAAAGTTTTGATGTTCCAGAGCAATGTGCACACGAAAAATGCCTCACCCATTCCGATGGATGTCTATACCAAACGCACCACCCACGGGGATGATGAGTTACTGCAATGGATTCACCACGATATTACGGAACAAGTGGAACTGGAAACGATGCGGGAAGATTTAACTGCAATGTTGTTCCATGACCTGCAAAGCCCGTTGGGTAATGTCATCTCCAGTTTAGAACTGCTTGCGTATGAAATCCCACCAGAATTTGCCAACTCACCGCTACATGCCATGCTAGATATCGCCAGACGCAGCAGTCGGCGTCTGGAAACACTCATTCATTCCCTGCTAGACATTAATCGTTTGGAAGCAGGCCAGCCAATTACGGAACAAGTTCGGGTAGATATCGATAATTTGGTAAATGAAGTTTATGAAATCGAAATGCCGAACTTCGAGCAGCGGCGGGTGCAGTTTGTCAATCGCCTGCCAGCCAATTTACCTAATGTATTTGTTGAGGAAGATATGATTCGGCGCGTGTTGGTGAATTTAGTCAATAATGCGCTCAAGTATAGTTCTGAAGGACAGTGCATCCTCGTTACCGGGCAACTCCAACTGGAGCATGCTCGGCTACTGGTATCTGTAAGCGATCAGGGAAGCGGGATTCCCGTACAATTTAGAGAAACAATCTTTGAAAAGTTTGAGCGGGTCACCTCTAAAGATAGCAATGCTAAGGGGCTGGGGCTTGGCCTTGCTTTTTGTCGCTTGGCGGTTGAAGCGCATAACGGCCGTATTTGGGTCGATGATGCTCCAATTGCTGGTGCCCGCTTCAACTTCACCCTCCCTTTGGCCTAATCTCCCGGTATCCAAGCGCAAACCTTAGAAATCCTCGTTTTGCCCCTTTTTCTTGTGGCACGTCCTCCCTATCGTGCCAATTAATTGCCCAACAAGGTCACAATTACTTATCCAGATTGATAATGAGCGCCTCCCCACATGGCCGCAATCTTAAGGCGTTAACCTCTTGAAATCAAGCGAATAATGCTTCTGTTTCTGGTGGCGCAGATGCACCTACCCATTATTCTGGTATCATTATCATTATTCAAACATCATCAGACATGCCCTGTGGAAAATCTGGTATGACAAGCAAAAAGCTTTACTATCAAAATGCGTACACTACCCGCTTCGAGGCTACAATTGTGGAGCGGGTACGGCAGGATGAAAATACGGCCGTTATTCTCAACGAAACCTTTTTTTACCCAACCTCAGGCGGCCAGCCATTTGATCTTGGCACCATCAACAACATTCCCGTTCACAACGTGACAATTCGTGAAAGTGATGATGCCGTTTTACATTGGCTGGACACGAATGAACTCTGGCAAGACAAGATTGTGGGGCATATTCGGTGGACACGCCGATTTGACCACATGCAGCAGCACACTGGCCAACATATCCTCTCCCAGGCGTTTATTCAAATTGCCCAGGCCGAAACCATTGGCTTTCACTTAAGTGACAACACGGTAACTATCGATCTGCACACGGCTCAGCTAAGTCCCAATCAGGTTGAAGAGGCAGAGCATTTAGCCAATCAGATTGTCTGGCAAAATCGTCCAGTTCATATTCGCTCGGTTACGCTTGAGCAAGCCCAGAAGCTTGCCTTACGCAAACTGCCTCCGGCGCGCAACGGCCGTTTACGCCTCATTGAAATTGACAAATTTGATCTGACGGCCTGTGGTGGCACGCACGTACGCCACACGGGGGAAGTTGGTATTATCAAAATTGTGAAGCTAGAACGACAAAACAGTCAGCTGCGGGTTGAGTTTTGCTGTGGGCAGCGCGCCCTGTATGATTATCGGCTCAAAAACAGCATCATCAATCAACTTTCTGCAGAACTTACAACGGGTGCAGCTGATTTAGTGGACAGCGTTTTGCGCTATAAGGAAGAAACCAAGGAGAGTCGGCGCAAATTAAAAAGACAGCAGGAGCAACTCCTTCGTTTTGAAGCCGCCGAGCTGCTAGCGACAGGGAAAAAGGTAGGCAAAACGGCCGTTGTCAGCCGCGTGTTTAACAGCGACGAAAGCGATGCAGGGCAGCTGCGCATCCTGGCCAACCATCTCACCCAACATGCACAGGTGATCGCCCTGCTTGGCCTGGCTGGAGAGAAATCACAGCTGCTCTTTTGCCGCTCGCAAGATGCCCCTGGCGAAATGAACCAACTAATTAAGCCAGCGCTACAAATCCTTGGCTCGGCCGCCGGGGGTGGTTCCGTAACCATGGCCCAGGGCGGCGGCCCGCGCACAGACCAGGCCCGGGTGCAGCAAGCGATTGACAAGGCAGAACGTCTCCTGATAGGCCAAATTCGCTAGGGAATGGGAATACATACCCAGCGCAGAAAAGAATCCCGTTCCGCCAGATAACCGATGCCATGTCGGCAACGCTGAAAAGTTCTGCTCTGAAAAAACGGAAGCACAAAATTATACTCAGCAATATCGGCAACAAACTAAAACGTAACAAGGTGTTTATGCAAGAAATAGCAGACAATGTTTTTATCGAAACTGAATATGATGGGGTCAATGTCGGTGCCGTTCAGACGCGTCGGGGGATAGTGGCTATTGATGTGCCGTCGTATCCGCGTCTGGCGCGCGATTGGGCGATGCGGCTGCACACCCTCACGCCGCGCACGGTACAATATACCATCTTGACCGATTATGATGGCGACCGAATCTTAAATGCGCGTTGGCTCAATGCCCCTATCATTGCCCATGAAGCCACGGCCGACAAGCTGCGTAGTTATGATAAACGATATCCCCAACATCTATTAGAAAGTTTGACCAGCCGCAACCCGGAACAAGGGCGTGAACTGAGCCAAAGTCCCGTAGAACACGCCAGAATGAGCTTTACCAACCAAATGCAGGTGTGGAAAGGCAACGTTGAAATTCAGCTCATTGCGCTGCCGGGGCCTACCAGCGGAAACATCGGGGTTTATTTACCCGATATGGGTGTATTCTTCACGGGCGACACAGTCGTTACCGACATGCCCCCTTTGCTGCGCGAAGCAAATACGGCCGTCTGGCTAGAAACACTCAACACGCTACAAAATTGGCCCCACCCCATTCACCACATTGTCCCAGGGCGCGGTAAGCCGTGCAGCCTGGAAGGCGTGACGGCCGTTTCCCAATACATCCAGACCATGCGCAAGCGAATACAGGAACACATCGATGCGCAGCGGCCCCGCGAAGAACTCCACAGCCATTTCATGGAGTTCATGAACCGCTATCCCAATTCGTCAGTGCCTGCAGATTGGCTCAAGAAGCAGATTAAATTAAGTTTGGATCGTGTCTATGATGAGATACAATTAACGATAAGCGAATAGCCGCAGATCCACCCATTTGAACAGGAGCTTCTCGCTTTTACCATACAGGATAGAGACTTTATGAAAAATCAGAAATACGCCGCCAAGCAGGCCCTTCAGCTGGTTCCGTTTTTCAATAATTTGCAGGATGAGGAAGCTTCCAGGCTCTCCAAACGGCTTGTTATGCGCCGTTTTGGCCCTGACCAAATCATTTTTCATCACGGCGATCCCGGTGGCTTGCTGTACATCATCATCAAGGGCAAAGTAAAAATTACCCATTCCACTCTGGATGGTCAGGAAGCGATGCTGGCCATTTTTGGCGCGGGGGACTTTTTTGGCGAACTGGCGCTATTAGATGATTCGCCTCGCTCCGCCACGGCTGAAGCGCTGGAAGAAACCGAAACGTTAACCCTGCACCGTGAGGAGTTTATTCGCTACATCGGCGACAACCCAGATTTTGCTTTGCATGTACTGCATACCCTGGCGCAGCACATACGTCGGCTCAATAACCAGATTAGTGATATCTTCTTCCTGGATTTGCCCGCGCGATTGGCACGTCAACTGCTTCAATTGGCAGCACAGCATGGCCAGAAGACAGAAGATGGCATTCGCATTGAGCTTTCTCTGACCCAAACCGACCTGGCAGAAATGACGGGCGCAACGCGCGTAAGCATCAACAAAGCGCTGGGGCGTTTTCGGCGAGCAGGCTGGGTCAAAGTGGGGGGCCGCAAATTCACTATTTTGGATGAAGAAGAGCTGCAAAACCTGATCCAGATTTCAGGCGGCTCCATTTAGGAAACAGTGAACGGTAATCCATAAACAATCAACCGAACGCCGCTCACCGATTTCCGTTTACCCTCCATGAGATTGCTCGCCATTAGCGATCTGCACCTGAACCATGCTGAAAATTGGGCGGCCCTTAGCCAATTGCCGGCCCAGCCGAACGATTGGCTGATTGTGGCTGGGGACGTTGCCGAAAAGATCAAGCATTTTCGGCAAGCGATAGAGTTGCTCAGCCGCCGTTTTGCCCGCGTCATCTGGACGCCCGGCAATCACGATCTTTGGACAATTCCTACCGATAGGGAGAGTCAGCGTGGTTTGGCAAAATATTTTCAGCTGGTGGATATTTGTCGCGAATTTGGCGTCCTCACCCCGGAAGATCCCTTTATTCAATGGCCGGCAAGCAACTCCCCTCTCTTTATTGCGCCTACTTTTACGCTGTATGATTACAGCTTTCGACCAGAAAACGTAGCGGCCGAAGACGCGCTTACCTGGGCAGAAGCGTCTGGCGTGGTGGCAACGGATGAGCTCATTTTGTATCCTGACCCGTATCCAACGAGGGCAGCATGGTGCCGGGCACGCTGCCAATATAGCGAGGAAAGATTGATAGAAACGGCCGTTCACGGCTCGCTTGTCCTTGTGAACCACTTCCCGCTACGGTACGACCTCGTTCATCTCAAGCATATACCCCGCTTTTCACTCTGGTGCGGCACAACGCTTACCGAGGATTGGCATAAGCGGTTCCCGGTCACGGCCGTGGTCTACGGCCATTTGCACATTCGCGGCAGCCACACTCGGGACGGCGTGCGTTTTGAGGAAGTGTCGCTAGGCTATCCCCAAAATTGGCAGCCCAATCGGGGCGTCTCGCCCTACCTTCGCCAAATTTGGCCGTCACCTGGTTGAGATATTCTTTGGCCAGGGAGCGACGTTTGAAAAGCCACCACTTTCCGCTAGAATTCAGCGGTTACTCTGGAATATTGAGCCAGATTTCATTAAACAGTAAGCAAATTGTAAGCGTGACTGTGTATAAAGTAAGAAGTCCTGCGCAAAAGCGAATTTGATTAAAGTGGAAAATTGATTGTCTATGACTGTTTTGGAAGAAGATATGCAGGAGATCGAGCCGGTAACGGCCGTTCTCGACCCAATCGAATCGGAAGAAACGCCCAGACGGCCGTTTTCCTGGGAATCCCTCAGTTTACTGCTCCTGCTGCTCATTCTCGTCATGGCAGCCACGTTTCGGTTTACCGGCCTTACCTGGGGCGAAGGCTTTTTCCTCCATCCCGATGAATTTTTCCTTATGGATGTGGCCAGCCGCCTACAGCCTGCCGATGATTTTGCCAGCTACCTGCGGACCTCGGAATCCACGCTAAATCCTTACAATGTCGATAAAGGATTTTACGTCTACGGCAACTTTCCCATGACAGCCACGCGCTACTTTGCCGAATGGGCCACGGCTGCCTGCAACAACTTTCCAGAGCAGTGCACCCAAACGTACAACAGCTTCTATGGCCTGCAGCAAAGCGGCCGTTTCCTTTCAGCCCTGGTTGATCTCATTACCGTTTTCATTACATTTTTAATTGGCCGTCGCCTGTACAGTTGGCAGGCAGGCTTGCTCGCGGCCTTCTTTCAGGGAACGGCCGTCATGGCCATCCAGCAATCCCATTTTTTCACGATGGACAACTGGGCCGCTTTTTTCACAACGTTGGGCGTCTATACGGCCGTAAGGGCGGCAGGCCTTGGAGACGCCAAGCTCAAATGGCAGCTTCATTGGTGGATCCTATTCGGGCTTGCGCTTGGCCTGGCCGTGGCTTCCCGCATCAACGTCGCCCCGCTGGCAGTGATCATTAACATTTCGGCCGTCATTTGGCTGGTACGCCGGGGCCACACCTGGCACAGCCTGCGCAATACAAGCCACGGGTCACTCGATTTTCAGCGTATCGTCCTGGGCGTGCTAGTCGCCGCCACCGTTTCGCTTGTTGTCTTCCGGTTGGCACAGCCCTACGCTTTTGCCGATACCACCATCGCTCGCAACGAAATAATCACCCAAAGTGGTGAAGAGCCGGGCGGCATCGAGCTTACGCTGCGTTCAATCATAGGGTTTAACCCGCAGTGGCGCAGCAACATGGACGAAATTCAGCAGCAGCAAAGTCCGGAAGCCGTTTTCCCCCCGGCCCTGCAGTGGACCGATCGGGCAAAAATCATTTTTCCCTTCACCAACATGGTGCTGTATGGCATGGGACTCACCGCCGGATTGGCCGCCTGGGCTGGCCTGCTCTGGGCGCTGTGGCGCATTGTGCATGCCCGACCGGACTGGATGGCGCACGCCATTCCTGTGACCTGGAGCCTTCTCTATTTTCTCTTCATGGCAACCCGCTGGGTCAAATCGATTCGTTATTTCTTGCCAATCTACCCCACTTTATTTTTGTTAGGTGGCTGGGCACTTTTCGCCATTTGGCAGCGCGCCAGACAAAGTGAGCGGCAAAACAGGGTGCGAAGCAGCCTGGCGGCAGCTCTTATTGTGCTCGTCGTCGTCCCCAGCTTTTTGTGGGCCAACGCCTTTGTGCAGATTTACCGTGAACCCATCACCCGCATTGCGGCCTCGGAATGGATGTTTGAAAATATTCCCACAGGTGCATCCCTCCTTTATGAAGCAGATGGCCAAGCGAAGGAGCTGACCCTGCCGCTAAAGGGGTACGATTTTCAGATGGGCGGCAATCCGCTCTACTTGTCGGCAATACTGCCGGAAGATGGCACCGTAACGGCCGTTCGCCTCAATAAATTGTCAATTCCCAGTGAGTTCAGCACCGGCCAAACCCAACCCGTCACGTTGCAGGTCAGCTTAAACAACAGCAATCCCCAGGCCAACGATCTCGTCGTGACGGAAGAAGAAGCCAGCTACCTGTTGGATCTGCCAGCTACAGCCGTCCTTGCCAATACGCCGCTGCAGCTCCAGCTAGACCTCACCGCTGGGGGCACGGTTCGCGCCCAAACCAGTCTGCTGATGAACGAGCATTGGGACGGCATTCTACCTTACGACGTTAACGGCCGTTCCGCCTACGGCGCACATTTTACCGAAGTCACAGGTGGGCAGCGCCCCATCACCAACCCAGACAGCCCCGAGAAGCGAGATGAGATGGTGACCTGGCTCGATGAGGCCGACTATATCGTCCTAAGCAGCCAACGCGCCGTCTGGTCGTTGCCTCGCCTGCCGCTTACCTATCCGATGACGATGCGCTACTTCGATGCCCTGTTCAACGAAGAGCTAGGCTTCGAGTTGGTGGCCGAGTTCCATGCCCCCATGCAAATTGGCCCACTTTTTATCAGCGACACGGCAGGCAAAATTGGCTGGGGCGAACCGCCGGAAATTGGCTGGCCACCGCCAGGGGATTTGGCCGCAGAAGAAGCATTCAGCGTCTACGACCATCCACCAGTTTGGATTTTTGCCAAAACGGAAGCGTACAGCCGGGAAAATACGGCCGCTATTTTGGGCGAAGTAGATTTGAGTCAGGCGGTGTTCATGAATCCTGGTCAGGCTACGGAGGCGCCCAATGGCCTGATGCTGTCAGAAACGGCGCTTGCCACCCAACGAGCCAACGGCACCTTCAGCGACATTTTCAACCCGGACGGTATTCTGTCTCAAAACCCCGCGCTGGCAGCTGTTGTTTGGTGGCTGGCAATTATTGCCTTAGGCTGGCTCACCTTCCCGCTCTCGTTTGCCATTTTCCGTGGCTTACCCAGCAAAGGCTACGCGCTGTCTCGCATTCTGTCGCTTTTGCTCATCTCCTATTTTGTTTGGCTTACGGCCAGCGTGGAGTTGTTCCAAAATTCGCGGGGAACGCACCTGCTTGCCCTGCTAATCACTGTTATTTTAAGCGGGCTGGTTCTGCTGCGGCGCGGCGGCGAGATTCGTACTTTTGTCCGCGAGAATTTAGCTTTTATCGGCATTGTGGAACTTGTTGCAGTTGGCCTGTACCTCATCGCTATCTTCATTCGGGTGCGCAATCCCGACGTGTGGGACGTGATTTGGGGTGGCGAAAAGCCGATGGACCTGACTTATTTTACGGCCGTTCTTAAATCCACCAGCTTCCCACCCTATGATCCCTGGTTTGCCGGTGGCTACATCAACTACTACTACTACGGATTTGTCTACGCTGGCGTCCTCACCAAGCTGCTGGGCATCGTGCCGACGATTGCCTACAACTTGAATTTATCGATGCTGTTTAGCTTTACGGGCATCGCCGTGTTTAGCATCGCCTATGATTTGGTTGCCTGGCGACCGAATATTAGAGATTGGAGAATGGCGATTAAAAGCCCCAGCTTCCAATCTCTACCCTCCAATCTCAACAAAAAAGCCATCTCGGCGGGCCTCATCGCCGCCACGCTTGCCATTCTACTGGGCAATCTGGGTGAAGTGGGTGTGCTGACCGACGCCTGGTACAGAGCAGGCAATCCGGCGTTGGAAGAGAGCGTGCCGCTGGTGGGAAAGGCCGTTCGTACCCTGGACGGCGGCTTTAAAGTGATGAGCGGTCAGCCCGCCCCCATTTATCCCGGTGACTGGTTCTGGACGGCCACCCGATCTTTGAACTGGAACGAGGGCGAAGCAGCGCCGATCACCGAATTCCCCTTCTTTACTTTTCTCTATGGGGACCTGCATGCCCACATGATTGCTCTGCCGCTCACGATGCTGGCCCTGGCCTGGGCCGTGTCGCTGGTGCTAAAAGCCAAAAAGCGTGGCGATCGGGGAGCTGAGATTGGAGATCTGGCCGAAAACGCCTCAAACCCTAATCTCCAATCTCGCAGCCGCAGGTTGCCAATCTCATCCGCCTGGTGGGAAACTGCTCTCATCTGGTTCGTCGGGGCGCTCGCCCTTGGCGTGCTGCAAGCCACAAATGTTTGGGATTTACCCACCTATGGCGTGATTGGGGTATTGGCCATTGCGTATGTGGTGATTGAGGAAAACGGCCGTTCCTTTACTTTTAAATCAGTAGGACAAATAGGGCTCCAGGCAACAGGTCTCATCGGTCTGGCGCTCCTGCTCTTCTGGCCCTTCTCCAGCAACTTTGGCGCGGGCTTCAACTCGATAGGCGTGTGGGATGGCTCAACAAGCTATTTGGGCAACTATTTAGTTGTCTACGGGCTATTCCTGTTTTTTATCCTGACCCATTTGGCACGAGAATTCCGTGCCTGGACTCGTACCTGGACCCAGGAAGGGCTTCGGCAGTGGGAACCTGCCGCCTGGCCAACATTAATGGCTTTGGGTTTGTACATCGTTTTGATGCTTATTTTATTCCGCATGGCCTATTGGATTGCCCCGGTGGTCCTAACACTCACTGTGGTGGCCGGGCTGCTGGGTTTACGGCCAAATCTACCGGCGAGCCGCCGTATTGTGCTCATTTTGATTGCCTCTGCCCTGGGCATCACGCTGTTTGTGGAGTTTTTTGTGGTGGAAAACACGGTCGGACGCATGAATACCGTCTTTAAGTTTTACATGCAGGTCTGGCTGATTTTGAGTGTGGTGGGTGGGGTAACGGCCGTTTTGGCCTGGCCATCCATTCAAAAGAAAGAAACCGTACGCAAAGCGTGGTTGGTTGTGCTGGGCATTCTGGTAGCAGCCGCCGCCCTGTACCCAATTTTGGCCACCAAAGCCAAATGGGACGTACGCCTCAGCCAGGAAGCCCCCATTACGCTAGACGGCATGGCCTTCATGCCGTATGCCAGCTACACAGAAAGCGCTGGTGGCGTTAGCGGCAATGTGCCGCTCTCCTTCGATTATGAAGCGCTCAAGTGGATGCAGGAAAATATTCCTGGTTCGCCAGTGGTTGCCGAGGGGTACAGCGACAACTATTATCGTTCCGTCACCAACCGTGTTGCCATGTACACAGGCTTGCCCGGCATCATTGGCTGGAGTGGCCATCAGAGGCAGCAGCGCGCCATTCTGCCCGGCCAATTCATCGATCAGCGTCTGCGGGATGTGGGACTCTTATACAATACCATCCAGCCACAAGAGGCGCTTAACATTATCGCGAAGTACGATATTTCTTACATTTATGTCGGTCAGCTGGAATGGGTGCTCTACCCCCCGGAGGGTCTGAATAAATTCGACCAAATGGTAGAAATGGGCATTTTGGCCGAAGTGTACCGGAATGCCGGGACGACCATTTACACAGTTGTGAATACAGGTGCAATTTCTTTAAGTAATTGAGGAAGACTCTAGGGGTTTAAAGACCGTTAGGGTCTCGTCATTGAGTAAATCTATGTTAGCTTGGGAAGACATTTTTGCGGCAATGAGATGGTGGGGTGTGCTGTTGCTGTTGGGAACGGCCGTAACCCCTCTTGCCTTCTACCTCTTTAAGCGACTGCCCGATCGGGGCTATGCCTTTGTCAAGATGCTGTCGCTGCTGCTGGTTAGCTACCTCTTCTGGCTGCTGGGCAGTCTGGGCTTTTTGCAAAATAATCTGGGCGGGATTTTGGCCGCTGTGGCTATCATGAGCGGTTTGTCATTCTGGGCCTATCGCCAGATTGGTGAAGAACTACGCGCCTGGATATGGGGGCAGTGGACACAAATCTTGATAACCGAGTTGGTCTTTGTCGTGTTGTTTGGCCTGTGGGTTTGGGTTCGCGCCCAGAACCCTGCCATTGTTGCGACAGAAAAACCAATGGAGTTTGCCTTCCTTAACGCCGTAGGGCGCAGCGCTACATTCCCGCCCGTCGATCCCTGGCTGTCTGGTTTTGCCATTAGCTACTACTATTTTGGCTATGTGATGACTTCAGTTTTAGGTCGTCTTGCGGCTGTTACTGAGCCCATCGCCTTTAACTTGGGCATTGCCTGGCTTATGGCCGGAACCGGCGTGGGGGCTTTCGGGCTGGTTTATAACTTGATCGTGGGATACGGCCGTTCCCTGAGCAAAAAAGCCCACCGCCTAGCCATCACGTTTGGCCTGATGGCCGCGTTGGCGTTGCCGATAGGCGGTAATCTGCAAATTATTTTGGAAGCATTGCACGGCAACAATATTGGATCTGCCCAATTTTGGCAGTGGCTAGACGTGCGTGACATCAACACACCTCCCGATGCATTAAGCAGTCCACGCTACGAATCTAGCGGCTGGTGGTGGTGGCGTTCCTCTCGCGTTATCAACGAACATTCGCTGGCTGGGCAAGTTATCGAAGGGCTGGAACCAATTGCTGAATTTCCTGGTTTTAGCTTCATTTTGGGCGATATGCATCCCCACGTTTTGGCCCTGCCCTTTGCCTTTTTGAGTTTAGCAGTGGCGCTTATGTGGTGGTTGGAGGAAAAGGAAAATGGAGATCGGCGATCCGCGCATACGCCGACACATTTTCTAATCGACAATCTCCACTCGCTCCTTCCCAACAAACCTCTGTGGGCGCTCACCGTTCTTGTCTTGGGTGGGCTCTCGTTCTTAAACACCTGGGACGTGCTCATGCACCTGTTTGTGGTGCTGGGGGCCTTTGTCCTGAACCGCTGGCGCCGGTTTGGCTGGCAAACGAAGTGGCTTACTGATGCAGTTTGGCTGGCTGTGCTTCTGGCAATTCCCGCCATTCTGCTGTATCTGCCGTTTTATTTGGGTTTCCGCTCCCAGGCAGGCGCACCGTTTCTGCTGCCTACCCTGGTGCGCCCCACCCGCTTACCTCAATTCTTAATTATTTTTGGGTTACCCATGCTGGGGATTTGGTCAATGACGTTGAGTTTGGTCAGCCCACATCTGCGCAAGCGATGGAAGTCGGGATTAGTCACGGCCGTTTCCTTGCTGGCAGGGTTGTTTGTAATCGCCTTGCTGTTGGGCTGGGTGGTTGCCAGCAGCGCCGACGGCACGGGTCGCATTGTCGGCCTGGCCAACGAATTAGGGCTGACGCTGTCGCCTCGGCCAGAAGGAAATGTGGCGGTTGGCTGGGGATTTACGGCCGTAGTCGCCCTGCTTCCCGCCATTTTACAGGCCAAACTTGCCTTTCCCGGCGTGATGCTCTTGCTGGCGGCCCTTCTTGGGCTGTGCGTGATCGCCTGGCAAGGCTTATTTGCTAAAAAAGCCGAACAGCCACAGCCTTTCACCGAGCAGCCGCGAATTGATGCAGAGGAGAACATCCCCGCGCCCAGTCCACTGCCGTTTGTCTTGTTGCTCATCGTTACGGGCGCTTTGCTGACCCTGGGGCCAGAGTTTGTCTATTTGCGAGATAATTTTGGCGTGCGGCTGAATACGGTTTTCAAGTTTTACTATCAGGCGTGGGTGATGTTTGGCGTGGCTGGGTTGTTTAGTCTGTCTTACTTATGGCTGGCAGCAAAGGTGGGCAGCCGGAAGCTACTCCCGGCAGGGGTGACTGTGGTCTATACGGCCGTATTCCTCGCCACCCTGCTCTTTCCTTACTATGCTGTCCAATCTCGTGCGATTGAATTTCGCGGGCCGGTGGACGCCCCCGTGCGGCAACCGGCTACACTGAATGGCCTGGTGCAGATGGCCACATTTAACCCAGATGATTATGCAGCCGTCATGTGGCTGCGTGACAATGTGACTGGTACGCCCACACTTGTCGAAGCGGTAGGTGGACAATATTCACCCCAGGGCCATGGGCGCATCTCCGCCAGCACCGGCATTCCCACCCTACTAGGCTGGGCCGGGCATGAATATCAGTGGCGGGGCAACAGCACATCGGAACCGACGGAACGAGATCCGGTCGTGCAAACGATTTACACCGCCCCTGGCTGGGAAAACAGCGATGTGGTGAACACGCTCAATCGCTACGACGTGGCCTACATTTACGTTGGCAATCTGGAACGAGATACCTATGGCCTAAACGGCCGTTTACCCGGCTTGAATAAGTTTAACGAACAGCTAGAAGTTGCCTACCAGAATGGCTCTGTTACTATTTACCGCTGGCAAGCGCGAAACCAGTAAACAAGGAGTCAGTCACCGGTGGTGCCTACCGCTTCGGTCTGAATGATAGAGCACCTGATGTCTGACTTGTAGAACGGAGAAGACTGTGGAAATATTCCCCACACCCCAAGCCATCAATCGACAGCCCGTGGCGGGCTGGTTGAGCCGCCTGACGGTGGCTGATGGCTTGCTGGCGATGATACTTTTAGCAGCGGCTATCCTTCGCTTGGCCGGTTTGGGCCAGCTGCCATTGTCTGATGCCGAAGCGACCCAGGCATTGGCCGTTTGGCAATTTTGGCAGCCAGGAACGGCCGTTGCCGCCGTGGGCAGCCCTGCCTATTTCAGCCTCACCAGCCCGTTAACCCAGCTTTTTGGGTATGGTGATGCCGTGATGCGATTTATTCCGGCCCTGTTTGGCCTGGGACTTGTTTATCTTCCCTGGCTGCTGCGTCACCGGCTGGGCACGCAAGGTGCCTTGGTAACGGCCGTTTTGCTGGCCATTTCTCCCCTGAACAGTTTGGTCTCCCGCACTGCTGGCGGAGACAGTATTGCCATGTTTGCACTGCTGCTGCTGCTCATCGCCGCCATACGTTACCAGGAAACGGCCGCAAGCCGCTGGCTCAACACGCTTTTTGCCGCATTGGGGCTGGGCCTGGCCAGTTCCGCCCTTTTTTATAGTGGTCTAGTCACGCTGCTGCTGGCCTGGTTTATTCATTCTCGACTCGGCTTGTCTTTGTTTGTGGCTGGCTGGCAGGTACGGCCTACAGAAACAAACTGGCGCAAAGGAACGGCCGTTGGTGGCGTCGTCCTCTTGGTTCTTAGCACCTTCTTTTTGATGCACCCCTCAGGACTAGGGGCGTCGGCGCGACTCATAGGCGAATGGTTTCAGCAGTTTGGCGGGGCATTTACGCTCGATCCGCTGCTTGCCCTGGTGCGCTACGAACCGGCGCTGGTTCTTTTGGGCGTCCTGGCGATTGGCTGGGCAATTTGGCGCAGTCAACCGCTGGCGCTGTTCGGCGTTTATTGGCTTAGCTGCGCTTTGATATTGCTGCTGCTACAGCGCAACTATTTAGGCAATACGCTGCTCCTGACGCTGCCGTCTGCCCTGTTAGTCGGCATTATGGCGCACGCGGTTTGGCGTCGTCGCTGGGATTGGTTGAGCGGCAGTGCAGCGCTGGCAGGATTGGTCGGATCGCTCATCTTGTTAGTCAACCTGGCGCGATTGGGCCGGGCTGTGCAGCAAAACGCCCAGGAGAACAGTGGCTATTTGCTGGTCATGCTCACTATCATCTTGTTTGTCGGGCTGGTGCTGTACTTAGCGGCAATGGAGGACAGTACGGCCGTTCCCCAAGGGATTTTGCTGGCGTTGCTGGGCTTCTTTCTATTTTATCAGTGGGGCACTGGCTGGTGGCTGGGCCAGCACGGAGCCAATGATCCGCGGGAACGTTGGGTCACTCATGGCACCGATGCGGCCATCGACGAACTCAGCAACACAGTACGAACACTTTCGCGCCAGCTAGCCAATTCAGACACCCAGTTACAGATTGCTACTACGCTCGATGTACCAGCCTTGACCTGGTATTTACGCGACTACGCTCGCCTGGAACAGCTTGCTGCATTGCCGTTAACGCCCACACAGCAAGTGATTATTACGCCCGATAGACGCGAATCGCCCCTGGCCCTGAGCTACAGCGGTACCGATTTTGCCATCCGTCGCACGGCGCCTAGTCCACCAGTGGAACGCTCAGAAACGGCCGTTTACGATACCTTTCGTTGGTGGTTTTTCCACGAATCAACGGCCGTGGTTCCGGTGGAACGTGCGGTCGTTTGGGTACGGGCTGATCTAGTTACAGGACGGCCTTAAAATGAAAGGTGCTTGGCAAATGAATCTTAATGGAATGCAACGTTTCGTGAAGTTACACGGCGTTACGCAGAAATAAAGAATAAATGTGAATGACTCTGCTTTACTGGGCCGTCTCTGCGTCCCAACACGTTCTCGCTTTTTATTATGAACAGTATTTCTGACCAAACCTTACAACCGTGGCGCCCTAACAGCCCCACCTATGCCGATGAGCAAAGTCAATCGCTCATTTCCCGCTGCTTGTCGGGTGAGGATAATGCCTATGTCGCCCTGTATAACCAATATGCGGGCATGATTTACCGGCTTTGTTATGGGCTGCTGCAAAACAAGGAAGATGCTGAAGAAGTCGTTCAGGACAGCTTTGAATATGCTTTCCGCAAGCTGGGCAAGTACGATGCCCATAAATCAGCTTTTAAGACGTGGTTGTACCAGATTGCCGTCAGTCGCTGTCGCAACAAACGGCGGCGCAAATGGTTGCCTACCTTTTCGCTAAGCCAGATAGGTGGCGAAGAGATAACGGATGCAGATTCGCCGACGCCAGCCGAGCAAATGAACCTAACGGAACAGCAGCAAGTCGTATGGCAGGCCATACAAGGTTTATCGGCCAAGCTGCGAGAAACGGCCGTTTTGCGCTACTATGAAGGATTCTCTTTCGTGGAAATTGGCCACATCTTGGGGATTCCCACCAAGACCGCTGAATCCCGAATGCGCTTGGCGCACAGTGCACTGCGCCAAGCCTTAGCGGAGCTAATAGAACTATGATGCAACAAGAACAGCAAGTCAGCCGGTTGGTGAAACAGACTCTACAAAAAGTTGGGCACATTGACAACGGCCGTCTCACCCAGCTAATGCCAGCGATTCCCAGTCCAAAACGGCCGTTTTGGCACACCGTTGCGCCACGTCGGCTGGCGATGGCGGCGACAACCGTATCGCTCTTATTTGTCATGCTGCTGGGCGGCTGGCAATGGGTCGCCAACAACCAGCCATCCCTCTGGCCATCGTCACCGACCATTGTGGCGGTGACGGCGACAATGACGCACACGCCCAAAGCAACCGAAACGCAACCGAAGCCAACGGAAACGGCCGTTGCCAAACAGAATGAATTTGGTGCCGCACTGACACCCGCACCCTTGCCGACGCCGATTGCGGCCCTGCCAATCAATACGAACTAGGACGAGCCAAGAACAATTCACCGGAGACGCTGCCTTTTATGTGTAAAAACCAAAAAGAATTTTGAGTAAGACTGAGCGGGAAATTGGTTTTTACTTGAGCCAATCACAGAAAAATCGTGCTTCGTTTTTTCAAAGAAATTTCTGTGATTTGCTTGTAAAAACCAAAAAGAATTTTGAATAAGACTGAGCGGGAAATTGGTTTTTACTTGAGCCAATCACAGAGAAATCGCGCTTCGTTTTCAAAGATCTTTCTGTGATTTGCTTAAGAATCTACAAAATCTGTCGATAAAAAATTTGCTGGACACTTTATGACTGACCTAACAACACCTGAACCAAGATCTGACTTTTTATCCCGGCCACTTTTGGCCAGCCTGAACATTGATTGGGAAAAGAGCCTGTACCTGCTCATCTTGCTCGCTGCCGTCGTCACCCGCTTTTGGGGGCTGGGCGACCGGGTAATGAGCCACGATGAGAGCCTGCATACCCAATTTTCCTACCAATTCTTCATTGGCGATGGGTTCAGCCACACGCCGCTGATGCATGGACCATTTTTATTTCACATCACCCCCATCTTCTACTGGCTCTTTGGCGACAGCGACCTTTCGGCACGGGCACCGGTGGCTATATTTGGCATTATTTTAGTGGCAATGCCCTACTTTTTGCGTCCCTGGCTGGGCAAAATCGGCGCGCTGGCGACCAGCTTCCTCTTCCTCATTTCGCCGTTCGTCACTTACTACTCTCGCTACATTCGCCACGACATTTACGTCATTGTGTGGGCGATGATTATTTTTATTGCCATTTGGAACTACTTTCAGAAAAGAGAGAATAAATATCTGTGGTGGTTTGCCGCTGGCACGGCCCTGATGTTTTCTACCAAAGAAGTCTCGTTTATTTACGTGGCTATTTTTGGCAGCTTCCTGATCATTCGTCTCCTGCCTCAGATTTGGCTGGCTCCGTGGCTGCGCAACAATTTGAGCAAGTTATCTTCCCCGGTGCTGCTCCTGCTGCTTGGCTTGCTGATGGTCGGTGGTGGCCTGATTGGGCAACAGCTGGCAGCACAGCCAGAAACGCCCGTTCTACCTGAGGACGATGGCGTGTTTGCGGCCGATCCAGAGACAGATGCTCTGGTCACCCCGGACGCTGCCCAAAGCAGCGCTGTGGAAAATCGCCTGGGCTGGATTCAGATTGTCGGTATTTTTGCGATTGGGGGTGGCTTGTTTTGGATGGCGACTCGTTTTCGGCCGTTTTTGAAGAATTATGGTGAATTTGACCTCATCGTGCTCTTCACGACCCTCATCTTGCCCATGGCTTCGCCACTCCTGGTGGTGTTGGCCGGGGGCAATCCACGGGATTACACCATCAACAGTTGCGTGTTGGAAGGGCAGGAAGGCATGTCTGCCTTCCAGATCTTTTTTGCCCGCTTGTTCAACGGCACCTGCTGGTCCGCTTTTGTTGATTCGCCGCTGTTTTTAACGGCCGTCTTTCTTACCATCACCCTCATCATCGCCATTTTGATTGGGCTGTGGTGGGATCAGCGTCGCTGGCTGGTAGCCGCAGGTATTTTCCACATCATCTTCATAGTCTTGTATACCTCCGTCTTCACCAACTTCTCTGGCTGGACCAGCGGCACGATTGGTTCGCTCGGTTACTGGCTGGAGCAGCAAGATGTGGCCCGGGGCAATCAGCCACCGTTTTACTACTTCTTTGTGGTGCCCTTTTATGAATTCTTGCCGCTGATTTTCTCACTGCTGGCCATACGATTTTGGTTGATTAAACAACGCATTAGTGAGGTGACCGGGTATTGGATTACGGCCGTATTGCTGGCTCTGCTCGCTTTTAGTTTAGGCAACTGGATCTTCAATCTGGGCAACGTGGCCAATGGTTTGGAAACCAGCCGCCTGCCTGGCATTTTGGCAGCAGTGCTTATTTTGGGACTGGCTATTTTAGGCTGGTTCTTCTTTCGGCGTCGGCAAATTTTAAAAGCACACGGCCTGGAAAACAGCCTGATGGCGCTGCTGGCCAAGGATATCATGTGCGAATTTGTGGCCTTTGTGAGCTGGTGGTTGGCGCTGACCTGGGTTGCCTACAGCGTCGCTGGGGAAAAGATGCCCTGGCTAAGTACGCACTTTGTTATCCCAATGGCGCTGCTGACCGGCTGGTACATCAATGAGCAATTTAAGGACATCGACTGGCGAGAGCTCTTCTCGCGGCACGCAATGACATTTGTGGGATTAACGCTGGGGCTGATTGTGGCGGTGCTGGTGGCCCTGGGGCCTGTGCTGTTAGGGCGCGTCGAGTTAGGCAATCAGCAGTTGGGTAATCTGAGCCAGCTTGGCAGTGTATTGGGCGGTATTGTACTGGCTGCCCTGGTATTCTGGTTCTGGCAAAGATCACGCGAGACGGTAAACGGCCGTCTCCGTCGCCCGCTCGTCACCCTGACGATCTTTGCCCTGCTGAGTATTCTCACACTTCGCTTTATGTACATGTCTAGCTTCCCCAATGCAGACTATGCCCGCGAATATTTGGTCTACGCCCACGGCGCTCCCGCGGCTAAAAGCATGGTCCTGGATCAGGTAGATACGCTATCCACCCGCATGCACGGAGACAAGAGCATCAAGGTAGCCTTTGGCGGTAGTGGCGTATCATGGCCGTTTACCTGGTATATGCGCGAATATCCCAACCGCGTCTACTTTGGCGAAAGCCCCACTGCCACACTCAATGATTCTCCAGTGGTCCTGGTGGGTCGCAGCAATTGGGACGATGTGGATCGGCTGCTCGGCAGCAATTACACCTATCGCACTTACACTTACCTCTGGTGGCCCATGGAGGATTATCGCAACATTGGCTGGGCGGCGATTTTGGGCGATCCCAATCGACCCGAGGGGAGTGAACGGCGTGGTCTGCTGAATCCCAACGTTCGAGAATCACTGTGGGACATCTTTTTCTACCGTGATTTCAATAAATACAGCCAAACCTTTGGCGGCACATTAAGTGATGGCCAGTGGCCTCTGCGCGACGATTTACGGCTCTACGTGCGTAAAGACGTCCTGGCTGATTTATGGGATTATGGCCTGGAGGCAGTAGGCGCACCCGGTCTGGAAACGCCCTACCAGGAAGGTGAGATTTCTGTCATACCGGCGATGGTAATTAACGCCAGCGGCCTTGCTGGTACAGCCGATGATCAGCTCTTTGCGCCGCGCAATGTTGCTGTGAGCGCGGACGGCCGTCTTTATGTTCTTGACTCCGGCAATGCCCAGATACAGGTCTTTGATTCTGCCGGACAGCTCATTGACAGTTTTGGCAGTCCCGGTGCTGAAAATGGACAATTTAACCCGGACGGCCAGGGTCCCTGGGGACTGGCGATTGATGAACAGTTTATTTATGTGGCCGACACGTGGAACCATCGGGTGCAGAAATTTACGTTGGACGGCGAGTTCGTAGGCAGTTACGGCCGTCCGGGCAACACAAGTGACGATCCGCTAGGGCAAGGGCTGGGGCTGTTCTTTGGCCCGCGTGAAGTTGCACTTACCGCCGATGGTCGCGTGTTGGTAACGGACACGGGCCATCACCGGGTACAAATTATGGATGCCGAGGGCAACTTTATTGGCCAGCTGGGTGCAGGCGGCGACCAGTTTGGTGCGGCTCTGGGACAGTTTTACGAGCCGGTGGGGGTCACAGTAGGTACTGATGGTTTTGTCTACGTGGCAGATACCTGGAACGGCCGTATCCAGCAGCTGACCTCTGATCTTATTCCCGTCAACGAATGGCTGCTGGACACTGGCTGGCCAGCCAATACGTCCATCAACAACAAGCCGTATCTGGCGGTGGACAGCGGCGGGCGCGTCTATGTCACCGATCCTGAAGCAGCGCGGGTGCTCATCTTTGCGCCCGATGGCAGCTATTTAGGTAAGTTCGGCCAGTTTGGCACCGATGCCAATAGCTTTAACCTCATCAACGGCATTTTTATCGACGCACAGGACAACATTTACATTGCCGACGCTGGCAACAATCGCGTGCTGAAATACGGGCCAATTTTTGCCCCGGTGCTGCCCATCGAGGAGCCGATTGACGAACAGCCGATTGATGAGTCGCAGGAAGAACCCGTCGAGGAGCAATCGGAAGGCGGCGCTGCTGAAGATGGGGATACGGCCGTTGAGCCAACTGAAATCGCGCCAACTGAGGCGGTTCCCCCAACCGAACCGCCTGCGCCAGCGTATTATAATTAAACGGCCGTCAATCTCGGCTAATGTGGAAAGGCT
>CBDUOF010000033.1:0-22137 GCA_965368765.1 uncultured Anaerolineae bacterium
CAAAACCAGGTCGCTAAAGTTGGGGAAAAAGTCGGTAAGGGTTTTCTGTACGACGTCGCCAAAATTGTCGCGCTCGGTGTCCCAATCGCTGCCTTTGAGGTGGTAAGGCGCGTACTGCACAAAGCACGACATGACGTGTTTGCCGGGCGGGGACATGTCTGGATCAATGGTAGATTGGATGCAGCAGTCAATGTACGGCCGTTTGCTATACCAGCCATATTTCGCATCGTCAAAAGCCCGCTCGATGTAATCCATCGTCGGCCCTATGTTCATGAACCCTTTAAAAATGTCGGTGCGGCCGGGCAGACTGGGATATTCTGGCAAGCCATCCAGGGCAAAATTCACCTTGGCCGACACGCCCTGGAACTTGAAATTCTCAATCGTTTCCACCAGATCGGTGGGCAGTTCGCGTGGCTCCACCAGCTGCAAGAAAGTGCGGCGTGGGTCGAGCGCACTGACGATATTGTCAGCGTACAGCTCGTCGCCATTTTGCAGCGCCACGCCAATTGCCTCGCCATTTTTGGTGATGACCTGAGCCACCCCCGCATCCAGCCGAATTTCGCAGCCAAAGGCTTGGGCGGCGCGGGCCACGGCGTTGCTGAAGCCACCGTTGCCCCCTTTGTGGAAGCCCCACTCGCCAAACGCACCGTCAAACTCGCCCAGCTTGTGGTAGAGCAGCACCAGCCCCGACCCTTGGGAACGCGGCCCCACTTTGGTGCCAATCGTGCCGCTGGAGGCAAAGGCCGCTTTTAGGACGTCGGTTTCAAAATAGTCGTCCAAGATGTCGGCCACGCTGCCGGTGAGCAGGCGGGTGAGCATGTGCAGCACCTTGGGGTTTTGCCGACCGAGATGGGTTCCCACGGCAGCCAGTCGGGCCAGTTCTTCTGGATCGCTGCTGGTGATGTCGGGCGGAATGCTGTCGATGAGCGGCTTGACCACTTGGCATACCTGCTCGATAAGGTGGCCATAGTCGTGGTACGCTTCGGCATCTTTGGCCGAATGGCGGGCGATTTCATGGTAATTTTGGTAGCTGTCGGGACCAAACAGAATGTAGTCGCCGTTTTCGGCCGGCGTAAAGCTGTAGGGCATCGGCAGCACCATCAGGCCGTGCTTTACCAGCTCCAGCTCTTGCACAATGTCAGGCCGCATCAGGCTGAGGGCGTAAGAGAAGGTGGTGAACTGGAAGCCGGGTCGCAGCTCTTCCGTGATGGCCGCACCGCCGACAAGGTGGCGCTTTTCCAGCACGACCGTTTTTAGCCCAGCCTTGGCCAGATACGCGCCGTTCACCAGCCCGTTGTGGCCTCCCCCGATTACAATTGCGTCGTATTTTTCTGTCATGTTATTTTTCCTGAAGTGAAAAGTGGCTACTTTTCACTTATCACTTTTCACTATCTTTTACTGTGTCTGATGCGGCGGATCATAAAAGGGCATCCGCACCACGGTGGCCAGGACGTATTTTGGCCGATGAACCACCATCAGTTCCAGGTAGGCGGCGGCGCCGGGCTTGCTCAAATGCAGCGGCAGCTTGCCGATGGCGATGTGTCGCTTGAGCAGCGAGGAGTACATGAGGCTGGTGGCGTAGCCCAGGTAGCTGCGCTCCGCATCATAAAGCGAATGGGCTTCTTCAATGGGATCGCTGTGTTTGGGGGCGATGAGGCCGATTTCGTTGTACGCCTGTTCATACGCCTGCCAATCCAGCATGAGCCCCACCGTTTTCCAGCGGGAAGTTTTGTTGGCCATTTCCTGCTCGATGGCGCGACGGCCGATAAACGGCCGTTCATCCTTCGCCAACCGCCGGAACATCCAGTCAAACCCCAGCTCCAGCGGGGTCTCCCGCTGCCCCGGTACCCAGGCATAGCGTGCCGAGGCAAAATCAACGTCCAGCAGGAGCAGACCGGCTTCAATGCGAGACATTTTGAGTGCTAGCAACCCCATGGGCGTGATGTTGTAGCCCGCGCCCGCAGCCATCAGCGCGTCCCACACCGCCAGGGCATCGTCGGTCTTAATCCAAAGCTCAAAGCCCAAATCACCGGTGTAGCCCGTGCGTGACAAGATGACGGGCTTTTTGGCAATTTTGGTTTGGGTGACGTGGAAGTAAGGCAGATTAACGGCCGCTTTGGTCAATTGCGCCAGCACGGTACGAGAGTGCGGCCCCTGCACCGCCAATATACCGAATTCTTTAGACACATCACTGATTTCGACCTGGCGACGGCCGATTAAATTGGCAAAATAGCGCAAATTGGGTTCGGCAGCGGTAAGTAGAAATTCGTCTTCGCTGAGGCGTAACGCGACGCCATCTTCCAGCATGTAGCCAGCATCGTCGCACCAGATCGTGTACTGCGCCTGCCCCGGCTGGCAGCTGCGAATGTCCCGTGCCAGCACGCCAGCCAGAAAGCTTTCGGCGTCTGGCCCTTTGATGCGGTACTTGAACAGCGGCGAGGTATCAAATACGGCGACGCCACTGCGAATGGCGAAATACTCTCTGAGCGTGGAAAATTGGTAATTTTGCGCCGCTGCGTAGCCAGCCCAATGCTTCCACTGCATCGTTTCACTGAGCGAGGCTAGGCGGGGGTAGAAAGGGGTTGTTTTGACCATATCTTATTCCTGGTTTCTGGCAGGAGAGAGTGAAAAGTGATAAGTAAAAAGCGAAAGTGAGTTCTACTTTTTACTTATCACTTTTTACTTATTACTCACCTTCTCTAGTGCTTCGCTAAAAATATGTACGGCCGTATCTATTTCAGCCGCCGTGACGACCAATGGTGGAATCCAGCGAATGACGTTGCCGTAGCTGCCACAGGTAAGCAGGAGCAGGTTGCGCGCTTTGCAGGCGTCGGCAACGGCCGTTGCTCTAGCCGCATCTGGTTCGCCGTTGGGCAGGGTAAACTCCACACCCACCATCAAGCCCCGCCCGCGCACGTCGCCGATGGCAGGGTGTTTGCCTTGCAGGCGGCGCAGACTTTGCATGAGCTGCTGGCCGCGTACCGCGGCATTTTCCACCAACTTTTCGTCGCGAATGACGTCGATAGTGGTTTTGGCGGCAACCAGCGCCAGCGCGTTGCCGCCGCCGTAGGTGCCGCCATGCGTGCCGGGCTTCCACTGGCGCATCAACGCTTCGCTGGCACCGATGGCGGAAATGGGCATGCCGCTGCCCAGCCCTTTGGCCATCACCATAATGTCTGGCACGATGCCAGCATGTTCAAAGCTGAAAAATTTCCCAGTACGGCCGAATCCACTTTGCACCTCATCAACAATGAGCAAAATGCCGTGCTGACTGCACAGCTGGCGCAGCTCCTGCATGAAGGCGGGTGGGGCGGGCACGTAGCCGCCTTCGCCCAACACCGGTTCGATGATGACTGCGGCCGTTTCGTCTGGGGCGGTCTGGCTTTTGAGCAGCAAATTGAGCTGCTTGAGGCACCACTCTGTCGTTTCCTCTTCGTCCCAGCCATAGTAGTAGCTGTAGGGGAACGGCGCGGTGACAATGCCGCCGGGCAGCGGCTGGTAGTTGTAGCGGTAGATGTATTTAGAGGTGGTCATGGCCATGGTTTGGGCGGTACGGCCGTGGAAGCTGCCCTGGAACACCACGATGTTGCGCCGCCCAGTGGTTTGGCGGGCCAGCTTCACTGCGCCTTCAACAGCTTCCGCGCCGCTGTTAGACAGGAAGAAGCTGTCAATAGCGGCGGGCGTGATTTCGTTTAGGGCGTTGGCAAGGGCAATGGCTGCGGGGGTCATGACGATATTCATCTGCCCAAAAATGAGATGCTCGGCCTGTGTTTGAATCGCTTCCACAATGCGGGGATGGCTGTGCCCCGTGTTCATCACGCCGATGCCGGAGGTGAAATCGATATATTGGTTGCCGTCCGCATCGTATAGAAAAATGCGTTCTGCCCGGACCGGCTGCATCTCGGTAAGGTGCGTCCAGACGGGAGAGAGGTGGTGGGTGTTGCTCATGGTTGTGTCCTTTTTTAATTGAGTGAAAAGTGAAAAGTAGCTCACTTTTTACTTTTTACTTTTCACTTTTCACTAAGCACCTGCGCGACTTCACGCGCTGCCCGCACCCCCGTCTCATACGCACCGTGCACGGTGGCGTAGAAGTGGGGATGGGTTGCCTCGCCTGCGAAGAACAGCTGTTGGGCGATGGGCCTTGCCAGGGTATCACGGTCGGTGGGTAGTTGGCCAACCTGGTCTGATGAGTAGCTGCCGCAGCTGAACGGATCGTTTTGCCAGTCGGTGCGTAGATAGTCTTGCGGCGCTGGAATAGTGCCAAAGCCATTATCGCCAAAAATACGCTGCATCACTGTTAATGTTTGCGCTAGCAGCTCGTCATCGCGCCAGGCATTTATCTTGCGTGCCCGCCGCCCGGCGTGGTAAGCCATGATGATTGGCCTGCCCGTGTAATGCCCAATGTTGAGCCAGGCGTTGAACAAGGTGGGTTCCCCTTCGCTGAGATAGTTGAAGCGCTGCTGCTCACGCGGCCAGTAAAATTTATCAAAGCGCATGGCAAGCTTTTCATAGTTGCCGAATCCGATTCGCAGGATGGCCTGGCGCTTTTCCTCTGGCAGGGGTGGGGTAAATTGAATGGTGCCTGACTTGAGGACGCCCAGGGGCAGGGTGATGATAAGGCGATCGGCGGTGAAGGTGCCGCTGCTAGTTTGAATCTGTATCGTCTTTGACGTGGTGATGATGTGGGAAACGGCCGTTTGCAACTGCACATCTAGCCCCTTGGCCAAATGATCGATGATCACCTTAAACCCTCCGCCATGCATCAATAAATCGCCACCGGGCAGCTTGACGTAGCGCGTGGTGTTCAGACCCCAATCAATTAAATCCCAATCAGAGGCGTCGCTGTACTCGGTGCGAATCAGCGAGTAATAGGTGAAGCCCAATTTTTCTGTGGGCGTCATGCCCTCTGGCTGGGGCAAGCCGTGCTCAACCCAATCTTTGAGGCTGCGTGGGTTTTGGGGAGGCTGGTACAAAATGGAGGCTCTGGCTTTGAGGAATGCAGCGTTGGCCAGGAGTTGCCCACGGGTGTACTCCGCCATGTTGAGTGATTTACCGTCGCTAGAGTAGGCCTGAACGGCCGTTCCCGAGCGGTTCAAAAAGTCAGTGTAACCCGTCTTCACCCCCAGCGTTTCTGCCAGCGCCGTCAGCGGATTGCCATCCGGGCCATGAATCCAGGCGGCACCCAGATCAACGGGGTTGCCCAGGCTGTGTTCGGTATGGGTACGGCCGCCTTGACGGTTTCGCGCTTCTAAAACGGTGACATCGTGGCCCGCATCGTGCAATGTCCGCGCTGCGGCAATTCCGGCCATCCCTGCGCCGATGACGATTGTTTTCTCTGTCATCCTTGCTCCAATCTCGTAAAAAGTGATAGGTAATAAGTGAAAAGATAGCTACTTATCACTTATTACTTTTCACTTACTACTGGGATGATTTAACGGCCGTCCACAGTTCATCGTACAAAAATGCATCCTCGCCGACGTCAACCAGCCACACCAGTTTTTCTTGCACTTCCGCAGAGGGGAAAATGCTCTCATCTTCCATAATTTCGTCCAGGATGAATTCCTGGGCGGCCAAATTGGGACTGGCATAATAGGTGAAGTTTGTAATCGCGGCACCCACTTCAGCATCTAGCAGATAGTTCATGAAGTGAACGGCCGTATCATACCGTTCCGAAGAAGCTGTGATGCAAATATTATCTAGCCACTTTACTGCACCTTCTTTCGGGATGCTGTAATACCAGTCACCGTCCTCCGTTTCATCATCGTATGTGTTCCAATAGGCGTTGGCCACATCGCCGCTCCAGCCCTGCGTAAATGTGACTTCGCCTGGAATCAACAGCGTGTTGTCGTAATCCTCACTGTTGAATGTTTTCCAAAACGGCTTGGCCTGCAAAATTAGATCGCGCGCTTCGTTCAGCTCATCTGGATCTGTGGAGTTTGGATCGTAGCCTAGATAAAGGAGCGCTGCCCCCGTGAGTTCTCGGGGATCGTTCAGTACGTTAATGCCGTCACTTGCATATTGCTCCAGCAGCACTGGCTCAAATAAATAGCTCCAGCTGTCTGGCGGATTTTCCTGGAAAAACGCATTGTCGGCTCGGTAGCCCAGGCCCGTAGTGCCCCATTGGTAAGGAACACAATAATCGTTACCTGGATCGAACGGCGCGCCCACAAACTGCGGATCGATGTTGGCAAAATTGGGTAAATCGGCCGTGTCTATTTTGGCCAGCAGTCCTAAATCAATCATCGTCGAAACCATGTAATCAGATGGGAAAATCACGTCATACCCTTGAGCGCCTGCCTGAAGTTTGGCCAGCAAATCTTCATTGGAGGCAAAGGTATCATAAATAATGTCCACTCCGTATAGCGCTTCATACTCGGCGATCTTCTCTTCATCAATGTATTCCGACCAATTATAAACGCTTAACTCAGAGGCCAACTGGACTTCTCCAGATGCGTCGCTTTCGGCGCTGCTGCTATCTTCACTGTCCGCAGCTGGTCCACCGCCAGGCCCCCCACCACAGGCAGCCATCAGCAGGATAAGCAATAAAAACCAGGTCAACTTCTTCATTTTCTCTCTCCTCTCTAGAAATGCAGTTAGGATCAACCGAAGCCAGTTCGGTATAGTACCTTACTACAAATGGATAAACTATCGTCGCTGAATTAGCAATGAGATGACAACCAGCAGCGTTGAACCCAAAAACATAAGCGTTGACACGGCGTTGACCTCTGGGGTGAGGCCAAAACGAATCATGGAATAAACGCGCACGGGAAGGGTTGTCGAGCCAGGTCCAGCGACAAAAAAGGTGATCACAAAATCATCTAGCGACAGGGTGAAGGCGAGCAGTGCGCCCGATACAATACCGGGCATGAGCAAGGGCAACGTCACGCGCCGAAATGTTTGCCATTCGTTGGCGCCTAAATCAGCGGCGGCTTCCTCTAGCGTGCTGCTCATGTCGGCCAGCCGCGCCCGCACCACAATAGCGACAAAGGAAATATTGAAGGCGACGTGAGCAATGAGAATGGTGTAGCGGCTTAGCGCAACCCCCAGGACAACAAAAAATAGCAGGGTGGAGAGGGCCATCACAATGTCAGGTATGATGATGGGTAAGTAGAGGATGGCATCGTAAGTGACCTTGCCCCAAAAGCGATGTCGCTCCAGCGCCAGTGCGGTTAGGGTCCCTAAAATGGTGCTTATCAGGGTAGACCAAACAGCCACCCAGAGGCTTAATTGGAGTGCATCCAAAACTGATTCGTTGCGGAGGAGTTCGCCATACCAGCGGAGGCTGAACCCTGTCCATAGACCAATTTGGCTGCTCTCGTTAAACGAGTAGATGATGAGAATGACGATGGGAATGTAGAGAAAGAGAAACAGCCCAACCGCCAGCCAGAGCAGGGCACGTTTGTTAAATGCGGCTTGCAGACGGCTGGGCAAGGAGACTTTTGGGGAAACAGGACGGGCTGACAGGGTTGAGACGCTCATGCTTATTGCTCCCGTCCGCCGACGCGGAAATAGATAAGGATGGAAAGCAGCATCAGCGCCATCATGATAAAGCCGATGGCGGAGCCGAAGGGCCAGTCACGGGCGGTCATGAACTGCTGTTGAAGCAGGTTGCCCAGCAAGGCAACTTTGCCGCCGCCCAATAGATCCGGCGTGACGTAGGAGCCGAGGGAGGGGATGAATACGATGATGGCGGCCGCGACGATGCCGGGCATGGTGAGGGGCAGCAGAATGCGCGTGACGCGATACCAGGTATTGGCACCTAAATCTGAGGCCGCTTCCAGTAAAGACCAGTCGAGCTTTTCTAGATTGCTGTAAAGCGGCAGGACAACAAAGGGAAAGAAGCCGTAGAACAGACCCAGAAAAACGGCCGATTGATTAAACAGCAGCGGCAATTTATTCTCTGAAATGCCGGCCAGCCAGGTGAAGAATTGGCTGCCACCAGCCAGGGCCACTGCCTGGTCGTGTAGCGTAATGGTCCAAAAGTTGTTGATGAGGCCAGAGTCGCGCAAGATGAGCATCCAGGCATACGTGCGAACCAGAAAATTTGTCCAGAAGGGGATCATTACCAGGAAGATGAGAATATTGCGGTATTTTTGCGGCTGACGGGCAATCCAATAAGCAAACGGGTAGCCGAGAACCAGGCAGATTATGGTGTTGAGGGTGGCAAGCCAAACAGATCGACCCAGGATTCGCAGGTAAAGATATTGGTTGTTGATCGTGGAAAAGAAACGGCCGTAATCATCAAAGTAGCTGCCAATAGTGCGCCAGCTAAATTCTGGATAAACTACCGTGCCGCTGAGCGATCGCTCGCCCAAACTGACTGCGAAAACGATGAGATTGGGCAAGACGAAAAACATGATAAGCCAAAAGGCTGCCGGATAGTTGAGCACCCAGCCACTTTGCTGCCACAGCAGCACCAAAAGAAAACCACTGGCCGCCAGCAGAAAGCACGCTGTATAGAAATCTCCTACGGCAAAGTAATAGGCCAGGGCGACGGTAACCCCGGCAAAGCCGCGCAGAAAACCTAGCCTGTTCCCCCACAGACTCTCTTTAAAAAGGAGCCAGCCTACGCCGAAATCCAGCAGGGCCAGACCGCCATAAATGAGATATGGCAGGATTGGGGGCAGCATGGCCAGGGTTAATTCAAGCGTCAGCGGATTCCAGTTAATGCTAGAAAAGGTCATCCAGCGAAACAGGAGGCTGAGCCAGACGGCCGTTCCCAACCAACCCAAATACGCTGCCAACCGTTTCAAGGCATTGGGGCCAGCTTTCATTGCCGGAATCGAAATCGTGCCCATTCCCCTTACTCCGTTAAAATCCGTGCATTTTCGGCGGGCCAGTGGAGCAGCACTTCGTCTCCAACTGAAAACGTCGTATCGTAGCGATCGCCAAAGTTCTGGGTGCGAACAAAAAGCTGCTGCTCACCCAGGATGCGTACCCGATAGCGCGTATCCGTGCCAATGTAGATGGATTCGGTAATGGTTCCATTCACAAAAACAGTTTCATGTTCCTGTTTAAGAAGTTGACGAATGTCAAAAGGACCGGAGGGAACCCGCCCGCCAAAAGCACTGGCAATCTGCTCAGCATCCAGTTCAATATCTCGAACGGTTACCTGCCCTTGCGGGTAAATGCTGATTTTTTCCGGTCGGATGGCCAAATATGCCTTTTGTCCCACCGTCAGCGGTACATCTGAGCGGCCAATCAAATGATCGTTGCCAATAGCCAGTTTCACCACGCCTTCGGCTTCTTCGATGATGCCTTGCAGAAAATTTGTCTCGCCGATGAAATCGGCCACAAAGCGATTGTGGGGATGTTCATATATCTCCCGAGGAGAGCCAATTTGCTGCACCAAGCCATGACTCATCACCGCTATGCGATTAGACATGGTCATGGCCTCTTCCTGATCGTGGGTGACGTAAATGAAGGTGATGCCTACATCACTTTGAATTTGTTTGAGCTCGAGCTGCATTGCTTTGCGCAGCTTCAGGTCCAGTGCGCCTAAAGGTTCATCCAAAAGCAGTACTTTGGGTCGATTCACCAAAGCGCGCGCCAGCGCCACACGCTGCTGCTGCCCACCAGAAAGCTGGGTTGGCTTGCGCTGACTCATCTGGCTCATTTGCACCAGTTCCAGCGAGGCGCCTACCCGCTTGGCGATGTCAGTTTTGGGCACTTTGGCCATTTCCAGGCCAAATGCAACATTTTGAGCGACCGTCATATGGGGGAAGAGGGCGTAATTCTGAAAGACGGTGTTGACGGGGCGACGATAAGCAGGGATGCCGGCCACGGGCTGCCCCATAATATAAATCTCTCCCTGCGTTGGCTGTTCAAAGCCAGCAATCATGCGCAGTGTGGTTGTTTTGCCGCAGCCACTTGGCCCAAGCATAGAAAAGAATTCGCCATCGGCAATTTCCAGCTGCATACTGTGAACGGCCGTAAATTCTCCAAACTGTTTTGTGACCTGATCAAGTTTTACACTAGTTGCCAATGTTCTTCTCCCTAAACAAGGTCAGGATTATGGTTATTTTTTGCATCGCCTTCTATAAAGTCCAGGATGCTTGGTTCAGCTATTTTATAGGTGTGTAAAACCAACGACGAAACCGTTCGCATAACGCCAGGGATTTTTTGCAAATTGTCGCGAATAAAGGAGGCTAAATGTTCTCGGTTGCGGCAGCGAACTTCCACGACAAGGTCGAAATCGCCAGATACCATGAGCAAATAACTAACTTCCGGAAATAGGGCAATTGCCTGGGCTGCTTCTTCTAAATGGGGAGGAGAAACGGTGATTTGGATGATGGCAGGGGCATCAAATCCAACCAGAAGGGGGTCTACCAGGCCAATGATTCGGATGACATTGTCATCCACGAGACGAGTGACGCGCTTGCGAATCGTCCCCTCACTGACTCCAGCCTCTTTCCCAATTTCTGTGAATGATCGCCGACCATCTTGTTGCAAGATAGACAGAATTTCGTAGTCTAGTCGATCCATTTTACGTTCCTCGTAATTGGAACGCGAGTATATTACGAATTTCGTACCTGTCAATAGTTTTACCATGCCCTTGCCAATCATGCTTGAGCTTTAATCGGCGATGCCTGCACTGCGGTCAGCCAAATGAGATTGGGTAAAACGTTTCTGTGCGTCCTTTGGTATAATGAAGCCCATGAAAGCAGGCAGTAAATATTTTCCATTGTATTCATATTTGCAGGAACAAGCTGGCGCGCCGATAGTCTTGACCCTCACTGAAATTGAGCGACTTTTAGGCACAACTTTGCCAAACAGCGCCAGGGTGCGGGCTGGCTGGTGGAGTAATCGCAGCAGCGGTGCGACCCAGGCTGCTGCCTGGATGGGAGCAGGCTATCATGTGGTTGCGGTTGATCTTGAAAACGAAACGATACGCTTTGACAAGGCGGTGCTGTCTTACACCGTGGAGAAATCTGGGGATATGGTCTTGTGGAATAGCGGCATGATCAAGGCCCTGCGTCAGCATATGGGCATGTCTCAGGGCGGCCTGGCGGAGGAGTTGGGGATGCGCCAGCAAACGATTAGCGAATGGGAGACGGGCGCCTACGCGCCCAGCAGGGCCAGGTCGAAACATCTGGCGTTGGTGGCCGAGCGGGTTGGCTTCGCTTATGATATCGAGCCATGAACGGCCGTCGTCCGTCCTAAATTCGTTATTGACAAAATAGTCGCTACCGTGTAAAATGTTTGTGCTGGTGCGGTAACGGCCGTTCCACAACAGTCATTAATTCCAACAGAATAAGTTTGAATTAAATAGCTTGATGTTGGCGGTGAACCTTGCCGGATGGTTTTGGCTGCTTATGGACTTTGGGAAGAGGCTCTTTGGCAATGGGGTATGCTCACCTCGACGTTGCCGGAGGGAAACGGCCGTTACCCACTAGCGGTTCATCAATCAGCGTTTGCACACATGGAGGAAGTGCCAGATGGGAACTTACACATTAGATGAAGTCATTAAACGTTGGACACGTAGCGACATGACGACGGAGCAAGTCTTAGGGCAAACATTGCTTATCATACAAGATATTGCCCGCCGTTTAGGGGCGCTGGAACGGCTGCGCGAACTAGATCGCAACGAGGAGAAACCGGATTCCAAACTCTGAGTTGTCATGAGGCTTGGCAGGAGTGCCAAGCCTCTTTTGTTTTAGGGTGCATCCTGGGCGCAGCGGAAACCAATATCTACATCAAATGTACTGGCAGACACGACGTAGCGGCGGCTGGTGGTGAAGAAGGCGCCGTTGCCATTGTCGAAACTGCCGCCCCGGTAAATCTGACTGCTGCCACTGGTAAGGTTAACAGGATTTGCTTCCGGGGAGTTGGCGTAGAAGTTTGCGTCAAAACGATCTTGTACCCATTCGTTTACATTGCCTGCCATGTTAAAGACGCCAAACGGGCTGACCCCTGTTGCATAATTGTCAACGGGTTCCGTATCCAGGGCGCTGGCAGCGGACAATCTGGCGTCAAACTCGTTTCCCCAAGGCCAGGTGAAGTTGTCGGGCCCGCTGGCTGCAAATTCCCATTCTGCCTCGGTAGGCAGCCGTTTGCCGGCCCATTCGCAGTATCCGGCAGCCTGGTTCCAGGTGACGCCCATCACGGGATAGTTGGCAAAAATGGGATCGTCTCGATACCCTGACCGACGGAAAGAGTTGCGTAAGCCGGTTTGGGTGCAGCCGCCCTCAGCTACGCAAGCTAGATATTGTTCATTGCTTACTTCAAACTGGTCAATGAAAAATGCGTCCAGCGTGACAAGGTGTTCTGGCTGCTCGTTGGTCTGGCCGTTTGTAGACCCCATCAAAAAAGTTCCGCTGGGGATAAGGATCATCTTTTCTGGCACGGGAATCTCCGTGGGTTCTGGAGTTGGTGTCGCTGAAAGCGTGGCGGTAGGGTCGATATCGGCAACGGCCGTTTCCGTGGGTTTGGCTGGTGGCGTGTTGGTTGGTGCGGGGTTGTTTTCTGCTAGTTCAGTTGCTGCTTCAGTAGGAGACGCGTCAACAACAGCTTCCTCAGTTTGGGCAACTGACTCACCAAGCTGCAGCACCGTTAACGCATCATAGTGGACGTGCACGCGCGTTTCATCGAATGTTTCTACATAGAAGCCAAAATCGCCGCTGCTGTAGCTGCTGTCTGTGACGGTGGCAACGATGCGATCATTGATAAAAAAGGAGAAGGTGCTGCCACTGGCGTCAACGCGCAGTTTGTCGGCTGTATCTACTGAGCCGCCCTGCAAAGATTCGATGCTGCCGCTCTCCAGCGTATCGATCCCATCAGCGCCCGCTTTGAGCACTGCCCACTGTTCGGAGCGGGGCGCTACCGTGAAGGCATAAAATTGCCGGTTGTCTGCCTGACGCAGCAGCAGGCCATAGCGATATTCGCCTGCCTCAGATTCCAAAATATCTACAAATACCCGGGCTTCCAGACTAATATTATCTTTGTTGGCACCAAAAACGGCCGTAGCGATCTGGTTTTGTCCTGTGGCTTCTACATGGTAGAAGTCTGGAGGATGATAGCCTCTCCAGGCAGTATCCTCTTTCAGGTCTGGCCAACCGCTCTCCGGATTACTAAAGTCATCATTAAGTATAACAAGATCATCTGCAACCACTTCAACCTCAGACGCCGCACAGCGCACCCCGGTGGAGGCAATCATGGTTGGCAAATTGGGGCTTCCCTGTAGGCGGAAAGCCATATCCTTTATAAAGTCAAAGGCACCGCCACGAGCGACTTCTTGTCCTTCGGGTACAGACTCATACGGTTCATCAACCCATTCCCACACATTACCTGCCATATCAAATACGCCAAAGCTGCTTCGGTTGGGGGGAATGCTTCCGCTGACGTACGTTTCATTATCTGGCAAAGTGACACTGGCCTGGCTATCTCCCCAGGGGAACATAAGCGCTTGGCCCCCCCGTGCTGCAACTTCCCATTCGGCCTCGCCAGGAAGTCGTTTGTTTTGCCAATTACAATAATCATTGGCGTTGGCCCAGGTGATGCCATGAACCGGGTGGTTTTCTAACCCCTCTGGGGGTGAGCCATTTTCCCAATTATTGGGCGGCTCAATTCCGCTTTCTGCAACTGCTTCGGAGAGGAAGAAGGCATATTGGCTGTTACTTACCTCGAACCGATCTATCCAGTACGTTTCTAGCGTTATTTCCCGCGGCGTAGCGTATTGGCTGCCGCCTAAATTGGCCCCTACTGTATAGGTACCGCCGGGGATTTGCACCATGCCTTGCGACGTGGGAAGGTCTGGCGGAAACAGACGAGGCAGTAGGAAAACGGCCGCAGCGATAATGGCAAGTAAGCCGAGTCCGCCAAGTGCCAGCGGGAGCCAGCGTCGGCTGCTTGGTGATTGCGGCTTTTCAGAGTGGATAACGGCTTCGGTCACGGCATCTGTGGTTGATTCTTGAACGGAAACGGCCGTTTCCGGGACATCAGCACCCACTGGTTGCGTTGGCTGAACTTCTGTTGTGCGTGGCTGTTTTTTGATTACGTGGCCTGGGCTGGTAAATGACAACGTCTCCGAGGCCGGGGCACTTAATTGACGACCTACTTCGCGCAGTGCGGTGGCCATTTCTAGCGCCGAGCTAAACCGCTCTTTAGGGTCTTTGGCCAACGCTTTCTCCAGCACGGCATTAAACATGTCGGGCAGGTTGCTGTTAAACAACCGAATGTCTGGTAGCGGTTCATTGACATGTTTCATCATGACCGTGAGGGCAGATTGTCCTTCATAAGGAGGCCGCCCGCAGGACATTTCGTATAGCATAACGCCTAACGAGTAAATATCGGCACGCTGATCAACCGTATCGCCGACAACCTGTTCTGGGGCCATATATGCGGCCGTTCCGATGGTGGCTCCCGTGGCGGTGTGCACATGTGCGCCGCCAACAAGCTTGGCAATACCGAAATCCAGTAATACTGGCTGACTCAACAGATTGATAATGACATTTGATGGTTTCAGGTCGCGGTGAACCATGTTGCGCTCATGGGCATAGGCCACGGCCTCGCACAGGGGTACCATAATCTGAATTGTTTCTTCCAAGGGGAGCCGCAACCCGGCTTCTTTTAGTTCTTTGAGCCGCTTGTCTAACGGATTACCTGCAATATACTCAAAAACAATATAGTAGACGCCTCCCTCGCTGTTGAAGTCATGCACAAGCATAATGTTTGGATGGCGCAGACGGGCCACTGCAGCGGCTTCTTGCTCGAACCGTTTCACAAACTCTGGATGTTCTGAGAGATGGGGGTGAATAATCTTGATGGCAACAGTTCGCTGCAAATTAGGATCGGTTGCTTTGTAGACAGATGACATGCCGCCCCGTCCGAGCAGTGAATTTATGATGTAGCGGCCACCGATGGTGCGTCCGGTCCAGGTTGGTTGTAGATCACTCATCTTGAAGCTCCAGGTTGTTTCTTTTATTCATCAAGGCATGCTGGTGCAGGAACGAACATTTCCTGACTGGCTGTGGTCCCGTTCACACTGACGCTGCCGGTACCCACAATGGCGCCGCCATTGCTGCTAATTTCAAAGGTGATGCTATCATTTACGGCCGTTCCTATCAATTCGCCTTCCCAATAATAGGTAAACGATCCGCTGACGCCCTGGGCAAACATGAAGGCCTGTTGTGTCCAGGAACTGCCGTCACACTGCGCGGTGCCAGCCAACGGGTAAATATCTAGAGTAAACGCGCCGCTGACGGTTGCTACGGCCGTTGGGGTCGCCGGCACAATCGATCCTGTGCGAATAGGCAAGGTGTCAAATTCTCCGTCCCAAGCCAAAAAATCGGCAAAAAGAAAGCCTTCATTGCCCGCTTCATCTTGCACATAAAGCCAATTATTGTTGTCGGAGCGGCCCAGAATCGTCACTATCTCGTTGGCCATTATGACGACAATCTCGCTTGATGTGGCATCGGGTTGGGTAAAGATGGAAGCATTTTCGCTGGTTATCGCGATGTTTTCTGGCAGGGGCGTCGTGCTGGGCGTCAAAGTCGTGGTAGGGGATGGTGTATTGCTGGGGACGGCCGTTTGGGTTGCAGTTGCCGTAGGCAAGGAGGTCGCCGTCCCAGTTGGGGACGGTGTGATGGTGCTGGTTGCCGTACTGGCGACAACGACAGGTATTGTCGCTGGAGAAACGGCCGTTTCCGACTCGTTGTCATTATTATTGTTATTTAGCACAAGCACGGTAGCCAAAATAACGAGAATCAATCCGAGTAAAATGCCGCCAATGATCAGCGGATTGCGCCAGCTTATGCGCTCATTTTGTTCAATTATGGAGTTGGCCGAAGCCACGACCCCCTGAGTATCAGGGAACTTGCTATCTGTCGCTGAGATTTGCGCCCAAAATGCCAACGTCTGTTCAGGTTTTTTTTGCGCCAGAGCTGAGATGGCCTGACCATATAACTGCGCACAAATGCCTTCATTGGCACGTTTTACCACTGCCAGCTTGTCAGGGAAAACCAAATCGCCTTGCCGCTGGGCAATCGCTTCCCACTTGGCTAACGCTGATTGGTACTCTCGATTGTCCAAATGGCCCAGTGCTTCTTCATAGAGCTTATTGAGCCGCGTTTGCAGCGCGAGCGTATCGAGACCGGCGCGTGCTTGGGCTTCCAAATCGTCCAGCTCGGGGTGGTTTAGTTCACGCTCACGCAGGGATTTTACGGCCGTTAAACTTTCCGAGAATTCTCCAGCCGTCAGGGTGCGATTGGCTCTCTCTACCAGCTGCTCAACCGCATTTTTTCGCAGCTGCTTCGCCTTCTGCTCCTGGTAATCCGGGTCGGCTCGGTTCAGCTCTTCCAGCTTATCGAGGCAGCGGGCGAATTCCCGCTCGTCGTACAGATCGCGGGCGTGTTGCCACATGATTGTCAGCCGATCCAGGTGGCGTGCTGCCAGCGTATCCATCGGGCTTTGCAGCTGAAGCGCCGCTGTACTGAGTGCGGCGGCCATCTCTTTGGCAGTCTGGTAACGGTGATCTGGGTTTTTAGACAGGGCCCGTTCCAAAATGTTGACGAGCGAGTTCGGTGTATTGGCTTCAACGGCCTGAATGTCTGGCAGGGGTTCGTTGATATGCTTTACCATGATTTGGTATGTCGAATCGCCGTGATACGGCGTCTCGCCACTAAGCATCTCATAAAGCATGATACCCAAAGAGTAAATATCAGATCGATGGTCCGCCTGCTCGCCGCGTACCTGCTCAGGAGACATATAAGCGGCCGTTCCCATTGCAGCACCCGTCACGGTGTGCGATCGTCCGCCAATAATCTTGGCAATGCCAAAATCCATCAGGATGGGTTCATTGAGCAGATTAATCATCACATTGGCTGGTTTGATGTCGCGGTGAATCATGCGACGTTGATGGGCATAATCTACGGCATCACAAATGGTTGTAAGAATACGGATGGTGTCGGTAAGGGGCAGCCGCAAGCCAGCTCCTTTAAGCGCTTCCAACCGTTTGGCCAAGGTCTCCCCCGGCACAAATTCCATGACCATGTAATACACATTTTGCTCATGGTTGAAATCGTGAACGCGAACAATGTTGTTATGGCGCAATTGGGCAATGACGGCCGCTTCTTGCTCAAACCGCTGAATAAACTCTTCATTCTCTGATAGATGTTGGTGAATAATTTTGATGGCAACCTTGCGGCGCAGATTAGGATCATTGGCACGGTAAACCGACGACATGCCGCCGCGTCCTAAAATTGATTCAATTTCATACCGACCACTCAAGGAACGGCCGATCCAGCTAGGGCCTAAAGTTGCCATTGTTGATATAAACGAATTGGTTTCCTGTTTTCAGCGAGAGCCATAAATTGGTGCAGAAATATAAGCAGATTATGACATATTCATTGGTTCATTTCCATAGTCTAAACCAGTCAGTAACGCTTAGCTGTAAAATGTTCGCTAAAAGCAACCCCAATTATTGTAAACCAGGTTAAGAATCTGCCCTTTTAGAAGGGTTAAGACATGCCGCCCCAGGATTGAGTGCATATGGCGTTTTGAACGTGGTCCCAGACAAGAAGGTTCTGGAATGGCACCGTTTTTGCTCGTTTTTATTTTGTTACGTGGTCAAGATAGTAGACGGTGTACCTCTGGCAATTTAACATTTATGCGAAAGAAATGCCAATGGTGAGAAAAGGTGTGCTGCTTATGGTAGCCAGGCGGGTTGCTGGCCATTGGTGGCAATTTGGCTAAATTCGCCTGTGGCAAGCTCCAACAGCCAAATGGAAGGCGACTGGTTTGAAAGGGCACTGTTGTATTGTTGAAAGAGAAGAAAACGGCCGTCCGGCGACCAGTTTGGCGGCCCATAATGAATGGTAATATCCTCAGTGAGCGCATGGGCTTCTGAGCCGTCGGCCCGCATGAGCCACAGCTGACGTCCCGTGTTGGTTCTGGCCAGACGACGGCCGAAGGCAATCCATTCACCGTCCGGCGAATAGGCGGCGTTGCCATCATTGAAGGCACCTTCACTGCTGAGAAGTTGGGTAGACTTTGTGTCGGGTGAGGCTGCGTAAAGGCTGACGGCGCTGGCAAAATCATGGCTGTGTTCTTCGTGGTTATCGTCGTTTTCGCTATGAAAGACAACCTCACGGGTATTTTGGAGCAGCAGTTGGTTACTTTGCGGGTGCCAGATTGCCGGTGTCCCCACATTGCTAGCGAAGTTTAGCGAACGGCCGTCTGCAAAATTATAGATTCTTATGCCCTCATCAGGTGACGTGGCAAAGCTTACCCAATTACCATCGGGTGAGAAGCGGGCATTGCTGGAGACGGCCGTCTCTTTTTCCAAGAGCATCACCGATTCGCCCGTAACGGTATCTAACCACCACAGTTGAGGCAGATTATAGTTGGGCGGTTTGCGTCTTTCATACAGCAGGCGACGGCCGTCTGGGTGCCAAACTGGCTGGCTCGCGTCTGCACTGTCGCAAATCAGTGCGACTTGGGCAGGTTCAGCAACGCCACTGGCAAGATCGAGTAGATGGATTTGGCTGCTGCCGATAGGAAATGTAACAGAGTAAGCAATCTGGCGGCCGTTTGGGGAAGGGGCAAAACTGAGGACATCAGCGGCTTCGTTGGAGAGCTGACGCGGCTGCCAGCTGGGCGGTTTGGCCAGGAATAGCTGCAGTAATCCTTTTTTATCTTCAGCAAGATATAAGATGGAGGCAGGCTGGCTTCGCTGAAAATCTGCCCCCTGCTGCAAGAAACTGTAGGAGGCCGCCAGAAAGGCAAAAAGCATGAGAATGAGTAAGACAATTTGCCAGCGCGGCAGCGGACGCTTATTTTGGCGAGCATTTGGTAACGGCCGTTCCGATTGAGCTTCCCCGATTTGAGCCATGATGCTGATCATAGACAAATACCGGGTCACGTCAATGACGCGACTGGGCATTACGAAAAGACTCAGGAATCGTTTACAAATGGCGCTGGTGCCTGAACTGTTTTCGAGAACTCGCGGCGGATCAACAGCGGCCACCGGCCCGCGCGGCTTGCTTCGATACTTGTTTGACGACAGAAATAAGCTGCCTTACAATAGAACTGTTGTTCTTCAATGCTTTGACGCTGCCCTGTTCCCGCTGCAGGTGTGGCTGCAATCAAAACCAGGTTAAACCAAAAGGAGGCAGCTCATGTCAGAAAATAAGACCCGCCCTACCAATGAGGATGTGCTCGCCTTTTTGAGCAATGTGAGCCATCAGACGCGCCGCGAAGATGGCATTGCCCTGTTGGGAATAATGGAGGAGCTAACCGGTGAAGAGGCCGTTCTGTGGGGGAGCAGCATTGTAGGCTTTGGCAAATATCATTACAAATATGAGAGCGGGCGTGAGGGTGATATGCCATTGGTTGGTTTTTCACCACGCAAACAAAGCATGACTCTTTATATCATGCCAGGATTTGATGACTATGAGGAAATGTTGACGGCGCTTGGCAAACACAAAATAGGCAAATCTTGCCTTTACATAAACAAACTAGCCGACGTGGATGAAGATGTCCTGCGCCGCCTGATTAAACGGGCCTTTGAGCATATGAAGGTGACGAATCAATAAGCGAAAGGCTTTATGATTGCTCATATTTTCCGGTGGCCAGATAGACAACCCATTCACAAATATTCGTGACCCGGTCCGCAGCGCGCTCCAGATTATGAGCAGCCCATTCCAGCCGTTGGGCAAGTTCAAACGCTTCGTTGTTGTCTGCCATGTAGATCATCACTGCCCGGTAAGTTTCGTTATAGAGATTGTCCACGTCATCGTCGCTTTTGATGATCTTAGACGCAAGCTGGGCATTACGTTCTGTAAAAGCAACCAGTGAACTGTGGAGCATGAGGCGGGCTTTTTCAGCCATGTAGGGCAGGTGAATTGTGAGTTGGGAGGGAACGGCCGTTTCCCCAATCATCAAGCTAATATTGCCGATTCCTTTCACGTAATCATGAATGCGCTCCAGTTCGCCCGCAATCTCTAGCGTAGCGGCAATCAGCCGTAAATCTCCAGCAATTGGCTGCTGCGTTGCGATAACTCCAAACGCCTCATTCCCTATATCAATACGGCGCTGATTGAACCATTTATCGGCTTGTACCAGCTTTTCAGATAAGACAAAATCGCGTTTGACGAGAGCTTCAACTGCTTTGAGCAAGTTTTCCTCTACTTCGCTTCCCATGCGCAAAATCTCGTTTTGCAAATTGCGCAACTCTTTTGTATACGTTTCTCTTAACATAATCATTTTTCTCCTGTGACAGTGATCGCGAAACTTATGACTTTATATAATATACAGGTTTAGCCGAATCGCCCTGTAATATACTGCTCAGTCAGCTCATTTGTAGGATTGGTAAATAGCTCATTTGTGTCACTGTACTCGACAAGATAGCCAGACCGATCCTCATTCATATTGTAAAAGGCGGTGAAATCAGAGGCGCGGGCGGCTTGCTGCATGTTGTGGGTCACAATAATGATGGTGTAATTTTTCTTTAACTCCTGAATCAGCTCCTCAATGCGTAGGGTAGCGACCGGGTCAAGCGCTGAGGTTGGTTCATCCATCAAAATGATGTCTGGCTTCACGGCAATGGTACGTGCAATGCAAAGACGCTGTTGTTGACCACCTGAGAGTGAATAGCCGCTTTCCGTCAGCTTGTCTTTTACTTCGTTCCATAAGGCGGCTTGTCGCAGCGAACTTTCTACCAGCTCGTCCAAATCTGCCTTGTAGCCATTGATGCGTGCGCCCCAGGCCACATTTTCATAAATCGACTTAGGGAAAGGATTTGGTTTTTGGAACACCATACCAATCCGACGACGAATTTCTACCGGGTCGATATTATGGTTGTAGATGTTGTTGCCCTGGTAAAGAATCTCGCCCTGGACGCGCGCTGTGGCTACCAGATCGTTCATGCGGTTAAATGAGCGCAGCATAGTGCTTTTGCCACAGCCAGAAGGGCCAATGAAGGCAGTAATGGCGTGCCGTTTTACTTTGAGGGAAATATCTTTAACGGCGAGGAAAGCACCGTAATAAACGTGCATGTTGCGCGCTTCGACAGCTAGATTGCCGTTGGCGAAGCTGTTAGGATTTTGGGTCATTTTAGGCTCTCCTTGCATAGCGATTACGGAGTAGGATGGCTGAGGCGTTCAGGCTGATGAGCAGCACCAGCAGCACCAGAATGGCGGCAGCAGCGATGTTGCGGAATTCGGCTTGGGGTCGAGCCGTCCATTGGTAAATCTGAATAGGTAGGGTGGTGAATTTGGAAAAGGGGCCGTTGGGATCGACAAAGATGAGGGTTGAAGCACCAACCACAACCAGCGGTGCCGTTTCGCCAATGGCACGGGAGATGGCCAGAATAGTGCCGGTGAGAATGCCAGGCAGGGCGCTGGGCAGCACGTGGGCCCAGATAGTTTGCCACTTAGTAGCCCCCAGCGCCATGCCTGCCTGCCGTAATGAATTGGGCACGGCGCGGATGGCCTCTTGTGAGGCGATGATGATGACGGGCAGGATGAGCAACCCCAAGGTTAGGCCAGCAGAGAGAATGGTACGGCCGTTTGCCGTTGTCGCATCCCCAACTCCAAATATCGCACCACTGGTAAACGGTTCCAGCGTTCGCACAAAAATGGCCAGCCCCAACATTCCATAAATGATGGAAGGGACCCCAGCTAGATTATTAATATTGGTTTGAATTATTCGGTTTAGCCGGTTGTCTGTGGCGTACTCTTCCAGGTAGATTGCTGCACCGACACCAATGGGAAAGGAGAACAGCACGGTGATAGCCACCACCCACAGCGACCCCAAAATAGCTGTGCGCACCCCGGCAAATTCCGGCGTGCTGGATTGGGGGCTAGAGATAAAATCGGCCGTTAGCCAGGAGCGGAAAGAAAGCTCGGCATAGGGATACTCTGTGGCGGTTTGGGCCTCAATTTCGCTGCGTGCAAACAGGGAGTCCACAAGTGACCACGACGTGACGACATCCGGCGAAACCACCTCTTGCAAAACCAGTTCATAAACATTTCGCTGATCACGAGCAGAGAGGGAACACCCGGCTGGCGGTTCTTCAATGGCGCAGACTTCGGCAAAAAGGGCCGGATCTTCAAAGACAAAGCGGTCGTCAAAAAAGCGCTGTTCCCGTTCCAGACGGCGGCCCAGCCCCACGGAGATGTTGGCCGCTAATATTTCGAC
>CBDUOF010000034.1:0-22089 GCA_965368765.1 uncultured Anaerolineae bacterium
GAGATGGCTAGTTTGCAAGCGTGATATAAAAATGATGCCTTACCAACCAACGGCCGTTCCGTCGTTTCGTGGTTCGCTCCCGCCAATGAGTACCCCGCTGTCTGGGTCGCGCACAATGACCTGCCCACCGCCGTAATGCAGCGGCGTATCTTTTGCTAATAGATCGTGGCCACGTTGCTGTAGGGTCTGACGGATGTCGTCTGAAACGGCAGTTTCCAGCGCCACTCGTTTATTTTCTAGCCAGTTAAACCGGGGCGCGTCGAGGGCTGTCTGTGGGTCCATGCCAAAATCGATCATATTGATGCCTACCTGCAAATGCCCCTGGGGCTGCATGAAGCCTCCCATCACGCCAAAGCTGCTCCAGGCTTGCCCATTTTTTGTAATAAAACCGGGGATGATAGTGTGATACGGCCGTTTGCCCGGTGCGGCTTCATTCGGATGTCCTGCTTCTAAACTGAAATTGGCGCCTCGATTTTGCAGCTGCACCCCTGTGTTGCCTGCCGTAATGCCGCTGCCAAAGCCCATGTACAAACTTTGAATCCAACTGACCATGTTGCCCTGGCCATCGGCAACTGTTAGATAAACGGTGTCGCCGCGGGTTTGTGGCGTGCCGGGTGTGGGCTGCAGCGCCCGGTTGGGTCGGATGAGACCATAGCGGCTTTTACTGTACTGTTCACTTAGTAAGGCCGCGATTGGTACATCCGCCTGCCTGGGATCAGCAATGTATGCCTGGGCATCGGCAAAAGCCAGCTTCATGCTTTCAATGAGTACGTGGTAATAATCTGCAGAGCCATAACCGAGCGCAGGCAAATCAAACTGTTTGGCCAGGTTCAGTGCAAGCAGCGCAGTCAAACCTTGCCCATTTGGTGGAATCTCATGGAAGACAAAACCATCCCGATAGGCGACGCTGAGTGGCTCTACCCATTCAGCCTGATAGCTGGCTAAGTCATCCTGGGTGAGCGTGCCGCCGTCAGCCTGGACAGCCGCTGCAATTTGACGGCCAATGTCGCCCAGATAAAATGCATCGTATCCTTCGTTGGCAATGGCCTGGAGCGTGTGGGCAAATTCATGATTTAGGAACCGTGCAGCAGCTTTTGGCGAACGGCCGTTTGGCAGCCAAACCCGCTTGGAATCCGGTAAGCGACTTAGTTTTTCGGTCGAGCGTTCCCAGGAGGCGGCAATCCGCTGGCTTACAGGAAACCCGTCTCGTGCATAGGCAATTGGTTGTTGCAGCAAGGTGTCTAGCCCCATACTACCAAATCGCTCCAGAGCCAATTGCCAACCGCGCAGGCTGCCAGGCACCGTTACAGCAAGCCCGCCAATGCTAGGGAAGGTGGTGTGACCCTGGCGTCGGACGGATTCGGCTGTTAAGCCAAGCGGTGCCGGGCCGCTGGCATTGAGACCATACAGTTTTCCTTCATCGGCCATCCAAATCAGGGCAAACGCATCCCCACCAACGCCGGTGGAGCAAGGTTCAACCACACAGAGCGTTGCCACTGTCGCGATGGCTGCATCGACGGCATTGCCACCTGCCTTCAAAACATTTAGGCCCGCCTGAGCAGCCAGTGGCTGGCTGGTAGCGACCAGGCCATTGTCGGCAACTATATTTGATCGTCTGCTAGGGAAGCTGAAATTTTCAAAATACATGGTCGCTGGTCCTCTCAATTTATGCAGAATGGTACGGCACAATTTTTGCTTGACACCGAACAAGTGTTCGTGTATACTCGACACAGAACAAATGAGCGATTGTCATAATATTAGAATTGAACACTATCATCCCAACAAGTTTACCAGATTTGAAACTTTCGCAGCATGAAGCATAGGAGTTAGGCATAATGGCCAAAAAAGGTTTGTCTGAGCGCCAAAAAAATATTTTGGCATATATCAAAGAGTATGTAAGCGAGTGGGGGCGACCGCCCACGATTCGAGAAATTGGTGGAGCGGTTGATATTAGCTCAACCTCGGTTGTGAATTACAATCTGACGAAGCTCAAGGAAAGAGGGTTGCTGGAGCGGGATGCGGAAGTGTCTCGTGGTCTGCGTTTAACAGACAAGATTGTCACTGCTTCGGGTCAGGTACAGAAATCTGTGAATCAAGTCGTGGAAAAAGCGAATACGGCCGTTAGCAGCATGTTCCGCGTACCGTTAGCGGGTAACATTGTAGCTGGTTCTCCAATTGAGGTTGGCAACGATGGCGATTTTTCTGTATACGATGAAGATGATGCTATTGAGTTGAGCAGCTCTATGATCTCCGGGCGGCATGATGATTTGTTTGCTCTGCGGGTCAGCGGGGATTCTATGATCGATGCCATGGTTAATGATGGCGACATCGTGATTATGCGTCAGGACAATACGGCCAGAAATGGCGATATGGTTGCTGTCTGGCTCCGTGATGACACGACGACGCTTAAATATTTCTACCATGAGGGCGATAAGGTCCGGCTGCAACCGGCTAACCCGACCATGAAGCCCATCTTTGTAGATCCTGAAGATGTTCAAGTTCAGGGCAAGGTGATGATGGTGCTGCGGCAGACGGCGTAGCTGCGAAAAGCTTTGTTTGTGGACGGCCGTTTCTAAGCCGTCCATTTTTTTTACCAATTATTAGAACAAATGTGCGCTTGCGTGTGAACCTGGGAACAGATTATGAGTGAGAAAGGAACGTGGCAAAAAATGGATAAGGAAGAAAGATTGCGCCACCAGCTAGAGATTCAATCTCGGCAAATTGAGCGAGTTTTTTCTACACATCAGGTGTCTGCCCGGGTTGCTGGTGGGCATGTCGAGACACAATCTATTCGGTTCGACCTGCAATCCCATCTAAAATCTGGCTTGCATCGCCTGCAGGGGTTAAAGCAAGATTTGCTGGCGACGCTTGGGGTTGCCGATGTTTCCCTGGTTAAAGATGAGCAGGGGCAGTGGCGATTGGATATCGTGCGACCGCATGAGCCGCCTGTTGCCTTACTCGATTTGTTGCCGCTTTTGCCAGATTTACCGGAGAATACGGCCGTGCTTGGCATAGATGAAGAAGGGGCGCCGCTGCTGCTTCCCTTTACAGATCCGGGCATCACCCATGTCTTGGTTTCGGGCGTCACTGCGTCTGGCAAAACAGCGCTGCTGCGCACCATTGCCATATCGCTGGCGATGACAAACCGACAATCGAAATTACAGCTGCTGGTAATTGATCCAGATCGACCCAATAAACAAAATCGTCAGTTGGCTCCACTCATGTTTTTGCCCCATTTGCTGAGCCAGGTTATTGCTGAGCCGACAGAGGCGTTAAGTACGCTTCAGGTATTAGTTGATGAGATGTACCATCGACTTAAACATGAAACAACCTTTCCCACGATTGTGGCGCTCATTGATAATGTTGAGGTGCTGAATAATATTGCTGAAACGGAGTTCCAACCGGCTCTGGCTGAGCTTTTGCAAAGGGGTTCGGAGGCTGGAATTCATCTGGTATTGGGCACCAGCCAACCTGCTGGTGAGTGGTTGAGCAACGTCATGCGGGCCAATCTTCCGCTAAGATTGGTAGGGCAAGTCAATAATGAAGTGGAGTCCTTGGCGGCAACGGCCGTTGCTGGGGCAGAAGCGGATTATTTGTTAGGCGAAGGAGACTTTTTGGCAGTTTCCGATGGCAGTCAGGTACATTTTCAGGCTGCCTTTATTGGAAACTACGATTTGCATTTAACGTTAGCAACCATTCACCGCAACCGCCCGCGCCCGCTGTTGGCGCAGCCACTCCAGCTTCAAGCCAATGGTTCGGCTGAACAAGATCAAGCGCTGCTTTGGCAGCGTGACGACGATGCGGTGGGTAGTTGGACGGCACCAGTGCCGGTTGAGCCAGCGAATGAGCAGCAAGCTATGGATTTAGTGAAGGATGAGCCAGAAGGGGATTAGGATGAATGTAGGTATGTTGTGGCTGGATGATGATGGCAAACGTTCTTTGGAAGAGAAGGTGAACCGTGCGGTGGAGTATTATCGCGAGAAGTACGGCCGTATGCCTGAAATGTGTCTGGTAAATAAGGGAATGCTGCCTGATGAAACGCTTGTCGGCAAGGTGAGTGTTCAACCACTTCCCAATATTTTGCCGCATCACTTTTGGCTTGGAATGAGGGCATCCTAGCCTTAGTCGTTGGCAACCATAAGGATTGAGCGACTGCCACCCTCGATGAGCGTCAGGCGTGCTTGGTAAGACTGTCCGTCTGCCCCCTCGAGTTCAGTTGTTGTCTGTAGCGATTCCCCTGCTTCCTGAGTGATAAACTCGATAGCTGCTTCGTTCTTAAGTAACTTGTTAATAGGATGCCCCACTACTTTGGCGTCCGGCAGTTCGAAAATCTGGCGCGCAGCTTTATTGAGCAGTAGCAGTTTATACTCTCCGTCTACCACCAATACAGGATCATCAATTTGATCGACCACGACAGACAGGGTTACCCGCTGCTGTTCGATGTCGGTATAAATATTGGCGTTATTGATGGCGATGGTGGCATAACCACCAAGGGCCGAGAGAGCACGCGTATCGTTGCTGTCGAAGGATGTTTCTTTAAGCCGATTGGTGACGCCCAGAACGCCAATTGGCTTGTTCTGCAAAATCAGGGGAACGTAAATGAGTGATTTTACCAGGAGGGCCGTATGGGTACGCTTCCATTGAGAGTCGTTGCCAATGGCAATGGCTCGCTTGGTTTGCAGCACTTTTCCAGCCAAACTATCATTGACTCGTTTGCGCATGGATTGGGCTTTTGAATCAAGATTTTTTGAAGCGCGAATATAGAGTTCGCCCTGTTCTTCATCCAGCAGCATAAGGGAGCCTTCTTCTGCTCCCACAACGTAAACGGCCGCTTCGACAACCCGATGCAGCACTTCTTCTAAATCCAGTGAAGAGGCCACTGATTTACCCACGCCATACAGAACGTTCAGTTCCTGTGCCCGGCGCTGCAGTTGGGAGTTGCTTTCCATAAGCTGCTGCACTAACTGGTCCCGCTCGCGCTGCAGGCGACTTTCCCGCAAGGCACGATCGACAGAGTCACTTATTTCATCTGCGTCAAACGGTTTAATAACGTAATCTCTGATTCCAAGGCGGAAGGCCGCAACGGCCGTTTCTTCAGAACCGTGTGCCGTTGCCAAAATGGCAGGGATTTCGATGCCGCGTTCTCGTAACTTTTCTAGGACTTCCAGCCCGGTTAATCGAGGCATTTGCTGGTCAACTATCATCAGGTCTGGTTCTTTGGCAATTGCCATTTCCAGACCCATTAGTCCGTTTGAGGCTTGCAGAACCTCGAAGCCCTTGGGTTGCAATATATATTCGCATAGAAAATCGCGAATTTCCTGTGAATCGTCAATTATAAGTACGCGCTCGTACATAGGATCTTATCCTTGGCTGGGAGGTGTCAATTTCTCTATAATACTACTCGCACCATAAGCATGCAACCACAGAAATGTACGCTTTTATAGGTAGATCGCTTGCAGCGGAATAGAAGAACCTGTGCCAGTATAAATATTAAAAAACTTGTCACCCTGTTTTGCTTGGGATAGCATGGCACAGTGATAAAAATACCACACAACAGGCATAACCAATTCTTTTTCCTCAGAACGGCCGTCGCTATTATAAGTGCAATCCTATTATTTTCGGCATGCCAGAATAGCGAACAAGTACCACCCATCGTGGTCACCGAGGTATTTAACATTGCTGGTGAAGAAATTGTGGTGACCCGGATTCTGGAGCCAACGCCAACGTCCACGGTAATTCCAACAGCTGCCTCTGATGATCAGAAACCTGTGGTGCTGGATATTGGTTTTACTCGGGACACAATTCCAAATATCGATCCACAGGTAACCAATGAATCTGATGGCATCGACCTGATAGAGAACTTATTTGTCGGCTTAACCCGGTACAACCACGTTACCAATGCAGTGGAGCCAATGTTGGCGCGTGCCTGGGAAGTCTCTGGTAACGGCCGTTCCTGGACCTTTCAATTGCGCAACGATATTTTTTGGGTGCAGCCCAGCCAGGAAATCATTGATGGTTATGTGATTGCTGAGCCGATTCGGCCCGTGGTAGCAAGTGACATTGTATTTGCCGTCCAGCGCGCCTGTGCTAAAGAGACAAATACACCCGACGCTTTTATTCTCTTCCTGATTGATGGATGCGAGCAAGTACACCAAGTGACCGGTGCGACGCCGGCCGACCTGGAAAATATTGGCGTGCGTGCCTTAAATGACACAACGCTTCAGATAACGCTTACGAAACCGGCCAGCCACTTCCTGACTATCACCAGCATGTGGCTTATGCGACCTTTGCCAAAGGAGCTTTTTGTCGACGAAGATGGCGAAGAAGTTACTGATTGGCAAACGGCCGTTCAAGAGGGCACGATTCCCTTGTTAACAAGCGGCCCTTTTATGCCTCTGAATAGCAACTTTACGGTGCTTCAGCGCAGTACGTTATGGCCAATACCCTTTCAGGGCAACATCGAAATTGTCAACTTCAATTATTTGAATGATGACAACACAGCGCTGGCCTTGTGGCAAGCAAAATCCCTGGACATCATCGACGCAACCAACCTGGACTTAACGGCCGTGCCGGCCTCAACACTGCAACAGGCCCAGCTCATTGGTCAGCAAACGTTGCTCTACCTTGACTTCAACTTTGAAAGCGGCATATTTCGAGAGCCTACCGTGCGGCGGGCCTTAAATGCTGCCATCGATCGGGAAGCATTGGTGGAAGAAGTATACGGCGGGGAAGCGCTGCCCATGCGTCATCTCATTCCGCCTGGCGTGGTTGGCTCATTACAAATTGATGAGGTCGGAAAAGGGTACAGTCCCGATTATGCGCGCATACAGATGGCACAAAGCGGGTTTGGCAGTTGTCGGCTTATGCCCGACATGCGGTTTATGGTCTCCTCTTCTGATCTTTCATTATTGCAGGCAGAGTTGATTATCCAAATGTGGGTAGAGGAATTAGGTTGTAATGAAGACCAATTCCTGATTGAGCAGGTGCAATTTGGTACTTTGCTGGCCAATACGCGCTCAGAAGCAGGAGCGGCCCGACCAGATATTTGGGAACTTGCCTGGGCTTCGTACTATCCCGATGCGCATAACTGGGCGGGTGACCTGGTTCACTGCCAGGAAAGCGAGAATCGAGAGAATCGACCGTGTAGTGAGGTAGATGACCTTATTCGCCAGGCGGCTCAGACGACCGACATAGGCGAACGCGAGGTGCTTTATCGCCAGATCGAGGGCATATTGTTTGGCGATGACGGCATCGTGCCGCTGGCACCGCTTTATTTACGCGGCGAGATTGCCCTCATTCAAAATTGGCTCACGTATCCACCGGCATTATTTGGTGGGGCGCAATACGATAGCTACGAGCTGGAAATCGATCGTAAAGAGCTGGAACGGAGCCGGTCTGGATGATGGATGCTGCTGTTTGGACACAATTTGGTGATTGGGCGGAGCAGCTGGGGACTCCGCTGTCGCAGGCACAACTGTCTCAATTTGCCCACTACCAGGAAATGCTGTTGGCGTGGAACGAACGCATGAATTTAACGGCCGTTCGCCAGCCAGAGGCGATTCGCATTCGCCATTTTTTAGATTCGTTGAGCTGTGCCAGGGTGATGGGGGATCTGAACGGTTGTTCGCTCATCGATGTTGGCACTGGTGCAGGCTTTCCGGGGCTGCCCCTCAAAATATTGTATCCTCAGCTCAAACTGACATTGGTTGAAAGCATTGCAAAAAAGACGCAGTTTTTACAGGCTGTGGTGGACGCGCTGGGTTTAAACCAGGTCACTGTGTTGGCGGGGCGTGCCGAGCTGTTTGGCCAAATGCCACAGCACCGGCAGCAGTACGACTGGGCCACGGCGCGAGCGGTAGCCGAGCTGCGGGTCTTGGTGGAATATTTATTGCCGTTGTGCAAAGTGGGCGGAAAAATGTTAGCGCAAAAAGGGGAGAACGCTCACGAAGAAATCGGCTCTGCTGCCGAGGCGATTGGGCTTTTGGGTGGGGCGGAAGCCAAGATAAATACGGTTCTGCTGCCAGAGCGGGCGCAACCTCATTATCTTGTCGTCGTGGCCAAGATTGCAGCGACGCCTGCCAAATTTCCGCGACGCGTGGGGATGCCGAGCAAACGGCCGTTATAAATGGGTTCGCATTTGTTCCAGCGGAATTTGCACCTGGTAAAGTCGTTCAGGTTCATCTTTTCCCCGAATTTCTACCTCACCCATTGGCAACAGCGGGTTTGCCTGAAGCAGCGGACTTGACTCGACATGAAGATTTTGGAACACGCTTTCAGAAATGACAATTTGGCCGTCTGTGGCGATGTCAACCAGCCGATGGGCGGTATTTACTGCATCGCCAACCATGCGGAAGGTCATACGCGTTTCAGCACCCACATTGCCGACGATTACGTCCCCTTGATCAATGCCAATCCCCATACCAAAGCCAATGCTTAATTCTTCAAATAGCTCCATACGCAACGCATTAAATCGTTCCTGCATGGCTACGGCCGTTTTTACGGCCCGGCTCGGGGCATCTGCCTGATCAAACGGAGCATTAAAGGCGACCAATATTTCATCCCCAGTTAATTCAAAAATCGTCCCTTCAAACTCATACACTACTTCCGTCATCTTTGTAAAGAATTTGTTGAGCCGTTCAATCACTTCATTTGGCTCAACCAGGCGCGTGAAGCGCGTGAAGCTGCGTATGTCGGCAAACATCACGACCGCGTGGCGACGTTCACGCCGTGCCATTAAGCCCGGCTCGTGCGATAACACATAATCAATGAGACTGGGCCCCATGTAACGTGAAAATGTTTCCTTAATTTCCTGTTTTTTGCGGCGCTCTTCTGCCAGACGAAATTGCTCAATGCGTTTTAACTCAGTAATGTCTTGCAAAACGGCCGCATACCCGACACCCTGAATCGGTGAAACGCTGGTAAATAACGTACTGCCATTCTCCAAATTGATTTCCTGAGCGTTGGCATGGCTGTTGCCATTATCGTAAACGGTTAACAAAACGCTAAGCGGCTTCACGTCCCCCAAATACAAGCCCTGTACCTCTGTTGCCTGGAGATTAAAGAGTTTTTCGGCAGCCTGGTTAAATAACGAAATATTCCAGGACTCATCTGTGGTAACAATTGCGTCTGTTGCCTGGCCAAGAATCGCCTCTAACTTGCGTCGCTCTTCGCTAACTTCAGTAAATAAGTGAGCATTGGCGATGGCTGTCGACACGGTGCTGCCCAGGGCGATCAGCAGTTCGCGGTGTTCTTCGGTGAAGTAGCCAACGTCTGGATGATTGAGGATGAGAATCCCGACGATGCGGTCAGAACCAATGAGCGGCACGCCAATGGCAGAACCGGTTTCTTGCTGATCATCTGGAAGCGTTACCCAGCGATCGTCCTGACGAATGTCGTGAATAATTTCGCTGCGTTTGTTGGCCACAAGCCAACCGCCCAGACCGCGGGTCATCACCTCTTGTGTGACGCGATCGCTGATTTCAATGGGGGAACCCGCCCTAATAATGAATTTGTGGTACACCCGCCCCTGTTCGTTCAAGAGCATAATGTTGCCTTTCGTCGCCTCAACAGCCGCCTGAGTTTGGGTAATGATGGTCGACATCATCGATTCCAAATCTAACTGCGTACTAACGGCGCGGCTAATGTTGTACAGAAGTTGTAGACGGTGCCGCTCTTCTTCTAGATTGGTTCGGGCTCGTTTGAGCTGGATGAGGGTGCGGACGCGGACCAGGAGTTCTTCGCGGATGTGTGGCCGTGAGAGAAATTCATCAGCACCCGCTTTTTTGCCTTCAATGCGGGATTCTACCTTGCTCAACGCGGTAATCATGATGATGGGAATGAGATGGGTGCGAAGGTCTTCTTTAAGGACTTTGCATACCTCAAACCCGTTGATGTCGGGCATCATCACGTCAAGCAAAATAAGGTCAGGATCGTGCTGTTGTGCCATAGCAATGCCATCCTGTCCGCCACTTGCTTCTATTATGCTGTGACCGTCTAATTTGAGCTGTGAGGAAAGCAAAAGACGATTCTCACGCATGTCATCGATAATAAGCACAACGGCTTGTTCTTTATTGGTGTTGTTCACAATACAGTTCACTTGGTTAGTCGGCACTTCTGGTTTGCTGATAAATGCCGAGCCTTTTCATGATTACGTTACATTAATACGGCCGTCTTCAACTTTCATTCGTGTCGCGGATTGCAGAAATTGTTCGGTAAACATGCCCGGGTCGGTTGCTGTAAGAATGGTTTGTGTAGTTTCGGACACATAACTAAGCAATGCAGCTCGCCGCTGTTCATCTAATTCTGCCACTACTTCATCCAATAGTAAAATAGGCGTCATCCAGTTAATTTCGCCCATTTTAAGCGCCAGGATTGCGCTGCGCTGCTGCCCACGTGAGCCAAAACTGCCCAGGGAACGGCCATTAATTTGGAAAGACCAATCATCCCGATGAGGCCCAACAGTTGTTGCACCACGCGCAAGGTCGGTTGCTAACGACTCTTGCAGTAGTTTAGCAAAACGTTCTGAAACTATTTCTGACTGTCCTTCATGAGTTTCCAACCAATCGCTTAACGCTTCTGGCTTCTGGTTACCATTGGGAGCAATCTTTGATTTCTTGGCGCTAAGTCTGGGTAAATAAAGCAGGCGGATTGATTCACGCCCCTCCGTTAATGCTTCATAATGGATCCGCTGGGTCTCGCGGCTGATATTGGACAAAAATTTGGCACGGCGCCTAAAAATGGCGCTTCCCAGCTCAACCAGCTTTTCCGAATAAATTGGCAGGACATCACGTCCTGCTTGCCCTTCAGCCAGCTGGCGCAAGATGGCATTTCGCTGTTCCAACACTTTGTTGTAGTTCGAAAGGGTGCGACAATACAGTGGATCGATCTGGCAAAGCGTAATGTCGATGTAGCGCCGCCGATTGGCCGGTGAGCCCGTGAGCAACTGAACGTCCTCTGGCAAAAATAACACCACGCGCATCGTACCAAGCAAATCCATCAGCCGCACTTTTCGACGATCGACCAATGCCTGGCGGCGAAAGCTAAAGTTGCGGTTGGGGGAAGGGGTTGGTTTTTGCTCTTGAATGAGGCGCATTTCCAGCTGATGCTCTTGCTCTGCCGTCACAATGGTGGCAACCAGCCGACCTACTGCCACAGGCTCTTCGGATTGGGCCACGTTCCAATTGAGGAGTTGGGCATCATTGTCAGCATGGGGAGAGCGGGTGGTGGCTAAATAGTAAATTGCTTCAAGTAAATTGGTTTTGCCCTGGGCATTGTTGCCATATAACAAGGTTGGCCCTAAAGGGAGAGAAAGCTCTAAACGGCCGTAATTCCGAAAGTTGCTCAACGAGAGATGGGTGATATGCATGGGCCTTCGTTCAAAACAGGTGAAAATAGTAGGAAAATATGGCTCATTTTAACATAATGCTTTGTGCAAGTCATAAACAGTTATGGAATTCTTCGGGCAGGTCCAGTTGCCGCGCCAAACTCTACATGTTATTCTACTGCGGCATTTGGCAATTGAGGATTTTCTTAAAGTCACCGAATGCGAAAATCATTGCCGCTTGATCGTGTCTGCAAAAGGAGCTTGGTATGGGTTCAACCAACGGTGACGACCGTTCCCCACTACGTCTGATTCTTCTATTTCTTGTGGTGATTGTTGTCCCTCTGGCGCTTGGCCTTTATTTGGCTCCCCGGATTGTGCCTACACCCCAAATTGGTGTCATTCGGCTCAACTATGAAATCTCCAATCTGACGGCATTTGAATTTCGTGAGCAGCTTACGTACGCTCGCAACGATCCTGCCATACAGGCTGTGGTCATCATCATTAACAGCCCGGGCGGCACTGCTTCAGACAGCGAGGATTTATATTTGGACGTGCTGGATGCGCGGAACGAATTGCCTATCGTGGCGACGGTAGACTTTTTAGCCGCCAGCGGCGCTTACTATATTGCTGCCGCCACGGATGCGATCTATGCCAAACCCGGCTCTGCCATTGGCAGCATTGGCGTTATCAGTTCATTGCCAGACGCCCCCTTTTTGGAAGAAGAGTTGTTGACGACAGGCCCTTATAAGTCGTTTGGCGGCACGCGGGACGGCTTTGTTCGTCGTGCCGAAACGCTCAAGTTCGCCTTTTTACAGGCAGTGGCCGATGGCCGAAACGGCCGTCTTACGGTCGATCTTGATTTGCTTTCCCGAGCCGAGATTTTTGATGGTGTCCGTGCGTTAGAAATGGGGCTGATTGACGGCATCATTTCTACCAGTGAATCATTTGATAAAGCGGCCGAACTCGCCGGCATTCGCAATTATGAAGTGGTTGAGCTTTTTCCCCTTACATTTGGCGATGAGGGCCCACTCGCGTTTAGCACCTATCAGGTGCCAGCGATAGACCAGGAAAGATTATGGGCTTCGCCAGCCGATTTGGCCCCAGGCATCTATTACCGTTACTTTGAACTGCCAGCCAACCAATAATAGATAATTTGCGCGCAAATTCGCTGGGAGTTTATTTGCCAAGTTGCGTTTGTGAGCGTTTAGGTGAAAAAGGGAAGGTTCTTTGAATTTAGAAGTAGTGCTTCTCCCATTTTTCCTGAGTAAACCACAAAGAAATGGCGAATTTTACGTCAAAAGCGTTATTGTGGTTTACCTAACTGCGTTCAATTTAGCTTTGAAAACGTGTCTAAGGAATTGATTATGCGTCGAGGATTACTCTTACTGCTTGTTTTTATTCTGCTGCTCGTTGCCCCAACGGCCGTTCGTTATGTGCAACATTACCAGTTGAGCGGCAGTGACCGGACGATGCCGCCCAGCTACGATGTCGCTGCCGTGGTAGAAAGCGTGCCGACACCCGCATCCGCCACATTTATTGACACGCCAGAGATGTTTGGCGGCGCAGTGCTGCTGGACCAGGCCCACGACAACGCATTCACCCTGGATGAGATCGGCTACTTAGACGGCCGTTTGGCTGCTCGTGGCGTAGAAATGGTCGCCTATACTGGAGACGATTTAGCCATCGCCCTACGGGCTGTCAACGCTTTTGTCGTCATTACGCCACTGAAAGCCTTTACCGCTGAGGAAATTCGAGCGGTGACGACCTTCGTACAGCGGGGGGGCAACTTGCTGATGCTGGGTGACCCCACGCGATATAACGTCGTCGTTGAAGAAGATTTGTTTAGTTTTAATGTCTTTATTGAAACGGACAAGATTCCGCTCAACAGTCTGGCCAATGAATTTGACATCATTTTTAATGGGGATTATCTGTATAACACCATTGAAAATGAGGGCAACTTTCGTAACATTATTGTGACGGACGAAGGCCTTATGAGCAGTCCGCTCACGGCCGATTTAGAACGGCTTGCCTTGTATGGCGCCCATTCACTGCAAGTGGGCGCAGGCGCTGAAGCGCTAATCGCTGGAGATGACAATACCTGGTCTTCTGCGACAGATCGGCCCGGTGGCCTGACCTTGGCTGCGACGGCGGCAAACGGCCGGGTGCTGGCCGTGGGCGACATTCAGTTCGTGATGGAGCCCTACTTTACGGTGTATGACAACGGCCGTTTCATTGCCCGGATTGCCGACTTTTTAGCCCAACCAATTGAGCGCGACTATACCGTCGCCGACTTTCCTTATTTCTTTGGCGAGACCGTGTCCCTGGTTTACACGGGGAGTCCCGATCTGGGGCCAAATGCCTTTGATGAAATCATCACGTTGCAGTCCAGCCTGCGCGCTGCCGGAAAGGAAGTGAGCTTAACCACAGCCGACAGCCAAAGTGGTGACACAATTTACCTGGGACTTTACAACCAGGCCAGCGACATCGCCGATCTGCTGGCCAATGCAGGCATTAGCCTCACCATTGAGCCTGCAATATTGACTGCGGCTGAAACGGCCGCTTTAGCCGCCTCTGAAGACAAAGCAAGCGAGGATACCGATGCGACGGACACAGAAGCTGATGCGCCCTCTGGTGATGAAGTGCCAGCCGAAGAAGAACCCGTCCTCGATCGCCTTATCCAATCGGATGTGGGCAATGTGCATATGTCTGGCACGGCACTTATTTTGCTAGATGAAAGCGGCAGGCAACGGCGGCTGGTGGTGTTGGCTGCCAGCAACAAAGGATTAGAGAATACGGTCATTCGCTTGCTAGACCTCATTCCCCTTGATGGTAGCTACGCGCTCGCTGATTGCCTGCTGCAAGACAATCTTGCCCTCTGTCCCACCAATATCACCGCCGAGGAAGTTGAAGCGGAGTTACTTACTGGGGGATTGCCAGAAACAGAAGAAGCTGATGGTGGTATGACTGGGAACGAGGAAGCGGGTTCTGACGAAGATCCCGCAGCAGGTAGCGATGAACCACTAGTTGAGGAAATTAATGCACTTGACCAGGGGAACATTGGCCTAGGTGAGACGATAGAAGGAACCCTGCTGCCCGATGAAAGCTTTAGCTGGACTTTTCAGGATGGTCCCGCATTCATCGACATTATCGTTGCCAGCGGGGAAGATTTGGATGCCGTACTAGAGCTGTACGATGCCGACAACGTCTTCCTGGCAGGAGCAGATTCTGGCTTTGCTGGCGACGATGAAACACTCGTAGGAGTCGAAATTCCGGATGATGGTGCCTACACCATCGTCCTGCGTGACTTTTTTGACAATGGGGGTGACTTTGCCCTGACCGTATCCGAATCCAGCGAAACGCCACCCGATGACAGTGGTGAAGGCGATACCGGAGATGCAGGGAGCGAAGGGGATGTTTCCATTTTTCTTTTCATCGACGACGACGGCGACCCGATTGGGTCTGGCTTTACCAGTCAGGAAGCGCTAGAAACGTTACTTGAGGATAACTACACGGTAGAGACCTGGGTATCCACGGTCGATGGTGCATTGACCCTGGATGCGTTGGAGACGGCCGATTTGCTCATTTGGGACTCAGGCGACTATCAAAATCCGGATGGTTTTTTTGATGAAGATAGTACAATCATTTTCGAATTTCTGGATTCGGGCGGCGCAGCATTGATTACTGGCTCATCCCCAACAATTTTTGGCGACATTGGCCTGGCAGCCTTGTCGGATGTGGAGTTTTATGGCGAGGATGAACTGCTCTTGGCCGGTTTTGCCGCAGGCGAGACGGTGGCCCTGGACGACACCTATGACGTCATGTTTTCTGACTTCCTGGTAGAAGATTTGGAGCCAAATGCGACGGCCTTTTTGTTGCGCGGTGCCAGCAGTGAAGAAAGCGGCCACATCGTAGGCCTTGCTTCCATTGACGAACTCAATAACGATCAGAAAACAGTTATGTTATTGCTCCCATTTTCTGCATTGCCAGCCGATGTCCAGGAACCCTTGCTAACAAATTTGCTAACCTGGCTAGGCTTCGCCATTCCCTAAGATGTCTGGTTTATGAATCTGGTTGGTTCTGCCGTCCGGTGCGGATAGAATAGTGATATTATGGATCAACCTGATATTATTTTTATTGTCCTGGACACGCAGCGCGCCGACCGACTGGGCTGCTACGGTCACAAACGGGCAAACACCCCCAATTTAGATCAATTTGCGGCGGATGGCATTCTGTTTGAGCAGGCATTGTCCCCAGCACAGTGGACCATTCCCAGCCATGCCTCCATGTTTACCGGGCTGTATCCAACAGCGCATCAGGTTACCCAATCGTCGCAAAGTTTATCCCTGGAACGGCCGCATCTCGCCGAGGTGCTAAGGGATTCAGGTTATCAGACGATGGCCTTTTGCAATAATCCTCTGGTTGGTATTTTAAACAACGGGTTTAAACGTGGGTTTCAGACATTTTACAATTATGGCGGTGCGATCCCCAGCGTGCCGAGCGATTCCACCAGCTTGCCCCGGCCCTTGCGCCGTTTGGTAGAAAATTACACCCAGTTCCTGCGGCGTATTTCATATCCCATTCAAAACTTTTTTGGCCAATCTGATTTGGCTTTCCGACTGTCGCTCAACGCCTGGTTCACGCCAATTTGGTCGAGGGTGGCCAACTTCAAGGGGCAAAATGAGCGGTCTGTTCGGGATGTAACCCATTTTTTGCAGGAGCGTGAGGCAAAGAAGCGGGAACGGCCGTTATTCCTCTTTCTCAATTTGATGGAAACCCATCTACCCTTCACACCTCCGGCAGAGCACATCGATAACATCGCACCTTACTTGCGCAGCAGCCGCGAGGCGCGCACCATCATGCGCCGCTGGAATCGGGAAGCATACCGCTGGGCGGCGCCACTGGCTGAACCGCTGAGCGAGTTGGAGTCTCAGGTTTTAAGCGACTTATACGACGCCGAGGTAGCGTACCAGGATGCCTATTTGGGCCAACTGCTGACGCTGCTTCAAAGTCGGGCCAATGCGGAAAACACGCTTACCCTTATTGTGGCTGATCATGGGGATGGTCTGGGCGAGCATGGCTATATGGGGCACGCTTTTGTCGCCTATCAGGAGCTGCTGCACGTGCCGCTGCTCATGCAGTGGCCGCGCCGCTTTGTACAGCCGGCACGAATCCAAACGCCCGTCAGCACTCGCCGCGTTTTCCACACGATGTTGGATGCAGCCGGGCGGCTACCGAAGACAGCAGCGCTCGATCCAGTGCAGGTACATGGTCTAACGCTGGCGCACAACGTGGCTGGCCGTAACCCGGAGCAGGGAGTGGCGTACAGCGAAGTGTACCCGCCGCTGACGTTTGTGAAGGCGATTGAAAGACGCCAGCCGCAGCTGCTACACGATTTTGGCTGCCTGGCAGTGCGACGGTCGGTTGTCCAGCAGAAACCAGGAAGTGGGGAATCAGCGGTACCGCATAAACTGATCCAGGTAGACGAAAAAGTAGACGAGCTTTTTGATTTGGCGGCTGATCCGTTAGAATCAGAGAACTTGCTGGAAAAGCGGCCGGGTGTGGCTCATCCGCTGGAGAAAGAGTTGCTTAGAATGGTAACGGCCGTTTCGCAACAAAAGAGCCAGGTAACCGCTGGTAGCCAAATCGAGATTGACGACAATATGACTCAGCGCCTGCGTGCCCTCGGCTATATAGATTAAAAAAAGCAAGCAAGCTATAATTTGTTGTCAAATTCATCGCAATGAACCTAACATGCAAAAGAGAGAGGAAATATGTTTGATGCAATTAATATTGATAGGGTAGCGTTTAGAATTCCCTTGCCCCAATTCTTTCAGGACTGGTTCCCCAGCCTGGGTGCAGATTTACCTATTTTTTGGTACGGTATCATCATTGTCATTGGCATTGCGCTGGGGGCGTGGTGGGCGGCACGTGAGCTGCAAAAACGAAAGCTGGGTGTCAAAGCGATTGATGAATTTTATAACGGGCTGATCCTGGTAGTTTTTTCTGGTTATTTATTTGCGCGTCTAACGTACGTCATCCTGGATGTGATTGACGGCGGGCAGTACGGTTCGCTGGGGCAAGTGCTCAACTTCCGCGCTGGTGGCGTGAACATCCTTGGTGGTTTTATTGGTGCAGTCCTGGTTGGTTGGTTTTATATAAGCTGGCGACGCCTCAAATTTTGGCACTATGCAGACGTAGCGGGGCCAGCGCTGCTGTTGGCGCAAGCGATTGGTCGCTGGGGTAATTTCATCAACCAGGAGCTGTACGGTCAGCCAACCACGGCTTCCTGGGGCCTCCTGATTGAGCCGCAATTCCGTATTTCCCAATATGCAGACCTGTCAGTTTATCCTGTAGATACACGTTTTCACCCAACATTTTTGTATGAATCCATTGCTTTATTTGTCGGCTTTTTACTGTTAACCTGGCTAAACGGCCGTTTTCGTGAACAGTGGGAACCGGGCACCTTGTTTGGCTTCTTTCTCATTTGGTGGGGTGGAAACCGAACCTGGATTGAATTCTTCCGGCCAGATCAAACCACCATTGGCAACTCATTCATGACCTACTCTATGCTCGCCGCTTTCATCATTGCCCTGGTGGGCGTTTGGCTTGTGCTCAAAAAGACAAACCGCCTGCCACAATCGGTGGTTAATAAGCGTCGTCGTCCAATTAAGCCAAAACCGCGCCGTAACTAAGTTATGTAAACATCGATTCAACTATTTCAGCAACCTGAACCTTTGCAGCCGAGTTTGTTAAAAGAGTCATCAGCAAGATGTCTCCAATTAGCAAGCTCGGTTTTTATTTTCTTAACACGACTAAAAGTAGGGTGACCGCGCTTTCTGTCGCGAGAGATTGCCAACAGGCACCAGCTTGGGCAACTTTAATGTGTGACCCTGTCATTTTGTACGACCCCAGCATGACAATGATTCGTTAGGTTGGACTGTTTTTGTGTGATCTTATAAAAAAGAGGAGCAAAAAGAACAATGGAAATTGGTGAAAAAGTAGGCGCACTGGCACTCACCTTTGATGATGTGCTGCTAACCCCAGGTTATTCTGAAGTTTTGCCGGCCAACGTGGACTTAAAAACCCGCCTGGCCGGTAATCTATACCTCAACATTCCGCTGCTGTCGGCGGCGATGGATACGGTTACCGAAGCGCGGCTGGCGATTGGGTTGGCGCGTTTAGGTGGAATCGGCGTCATCCACCGCAACCTATCTCCCGAAGAACAGGCGGAAGAAGTAGACAAGGTAAAACGTTCTGAAGCCGGCATGATAGTGGACCCTGTAACCTTGCGCCCTGATAATACTCTGGCCGATGCCGAGGCGTTGATGAGCCGCTACCATATTTCTGGCGTACCGATTACCGATGGGGCGGGGAAGCTGGTAGGCATACTCACCAATCGGGATACGCGATTTGTCGAGCCGGGGCCGCAGCCAGTTTCGGACTTTATGACCAGTGATAAGTTGGTCACGGCGCAAGTTGGCACGACATTGGCAGAAGCGAAAGAAGTTCTGCATCGCCATCGCATTGAAAAACTGCCGTTGGTCGATAAAGATGGCTTTTTGAAAGGGTTGATTACGGTTAAGGATATTCAGAAAAAGCTCAACTTCCCTATGCAGGCGTCGGATGCAAGCGGCCGTCTCCTATGTGCAGCGGCCATTGGGGTAGGGGATTCCGGCTTGGCACGGCTAGACCTGCTGGTAAAAGCTGGCCTGGATGTGGTTGTTATTGACACCGCGCACGGCCATAGTGCACTCGTGCTACAAACTGTGCGAGAAGCCAAAAATCGGTATCCACGCCTGCCCATTGTTGCCGGCAATGCGGCTACACCGGAAGGGGTACGCGACCTGGTGAAAGCCGGGGCCGACGCCGTCAAGATTGGTATTGGCGCTGGTTCGATTTGCACCACGCGGGTGGTTTCTGGGGCTGGGATGCCGCAATTTACGGCCGTTCTAGAAAGCGCCGCCGAATGCCACAAACACAACGTTCCCTGCATCGCCGACGGTGGTATCAAGTATAGCGGCGACATCGTAAAGGCGATGGCCGCAGGCGCCGATGCCGTCATGCTGGGCTCCATGCTCGCCGGGCTGGAGGAAAGCCCTGGTGACATCATTCTGTACGAAGGCCGCCGCTACAAAGTGTACCGTGGCATGGGTAGCCTGGGCGCAATGCAGGGCCACGGCGCAGACCGCTACGGTAGCGGCGTGACGGCTCCTGGTCGCTCTGTCCGTGCCGACCGGGATAAACTGGTGCCGGAAGGAGTTGAGGGACAAGTGCCCTATCGTGGTAAGCTGAAGGACGTCACCTATCAGTTAATGGGAGGCTTGCGTTCCGGTATGGGATACGTCGGCGCAGCCAATCTGCCAGAGCTGCACAGCAAAGCGCGCTTTGTACGAATCACCAATGCCGGGCTGCTGGAAAGCCATCCGCACGGCATTTTAGTCACCAAGGAAGCTCCTAACTATCAGGTAAGACGATAACAATTCATTACGTTATGCGTATTTCATGAATTAATTCTTCCTTCGAAATATGCGCTACGCAATATTGTAATTAGCGAAACAGCTATGTCCTTTACCCACAACACGTTCATCTCCCCCTTCACCTGGCGCTATGGCAGCGATGCGATGCGCCAAATATGGTCAGAGAAGAACAAGCGGCGGCTAATGCGCCAGGTTTGGCTGGCGCTGGCGACGGCCCAGCATCAGGCTGGGCTTGTCACACAAGCGCAGCTGGCCGATTTGCAGGCCCACGCCGAGCAGATCGACATCGACCGTGCCCTGGAAATTGAAAAACAGACCCGCCACGACGTGATGGCCGAGATTCGCACCTTTGCTGAACAGTGTGCAGTTGGCGGCGGCATCATCCATTGGGGAGCCACCAGCGCCGATATTACGGACAATGTGGATGTATTGCGTTTGCGGGAAGCGGCCGTTTTGCTGCGCGATCAGCTCAAAATAGTGCTTTCCCACTTGGCAGATCGCATTGAGGAAACGGCCGCATTACCCACCATGGCCCACACCCATATCCAACCCGCTGAACCGACCACCCTCGGCTATCGCTTTGCCGTCTACGCCCAGGATCTGCTTGAAGATTACAAGAATCTCCAGGTGCTCATCGCCAGCCTCAGAGGCAAGGGATTGAAAGGCGCGGTGGGCACCCAGGCAGGCTACGACGAGCTGCTGGCCGATACAGAAATGGACGCTTTGCAGATGGAAGCCATTGCGATGGCCGTGCTGGACCTACCTTACTTTCCTATTGCGACCCAGACGTACACGCGCCAGCAGGATTTGCGAGTGCAGCAGCTTTTGGCGGGCATTGCCGCTTCACTGCACAAATTTGCCCTTGACTTTCGCGTTTTGCAGTCGCCCCCGTTTGGCGAGTGGGCCGAGCCGTTTGGCAAGAAGCAAGTTGGCTCCTCGGCAATGCCGTTTAAGCGGAATCCAATTAATACGGAAAACATTTGCTCGCTGGCGCGTTACGTGGCCGGGCTGCCCGCCGTGGCCTGGGACAACGCCAGCCAGGCGATTTTGGAGCGCAGCCTGGACGATTCGGCCAACCGGCGACTTTTCCAGGCAGAGGGCTTTTTAGCCACGGAAGAGATTTTGCGTCGCGCGGCACGCATTGTGGCCGAAATGGTGATTGATGAGCAGGCGATCGGTCGCAATTTGGCGATTTACGGCCCTTTTGCCGCGACGGAGCGGGTCTTGATGGCGCTGGTCACCGCTGGAGCCAGCCGGCAGGATGGGCATGAATGGATTCGCGACGCGAGCCTGCAAGCATGGGCGGCACTGCGCGACGGCCGTTCTAATCCGTTAGTCGATTTGCTGCTGGAGGATGCGAGAATTGGGGAATTTTTGGCGGCAGAACAGGTCATGGCGTTGATGCAGGCAGAGGAGCATGTGGGAACGGCCGTAAGTCGCGCCCGCGCCTTTGCCCAAACGGTCAGAGACGCAATTTCCCAAACCTGACCGATTTACGAAACGCCTGGACGGAGGAATTTATCGGCGTGTGCAGGAGAGGTAGGTTCTTCCAGTTAATATCTTTGGAAAAACCTACCCCTCATCCTGGTGGTGTCGAGCGTTTAGGGAATGTCTACCTCAGTTTCGCAAGTTGCGCCTGTGTCGCTGCCATTGCCACCGTCGCAAAAGTCGTTGCCGCCGTTGCCTGTAAGGACATCGTTGCCATTCCCGCCAAACAGATCATCTGCCCCAGAGCCGCCCTGCAGGTCGTCATTGCCTTTGTTACCCAGAAGAAGGTCTGCGCCATTCTGGCCCAGAAGCAAATCGTCACCCTGACCGCCTTTTAGCGTGTCTGCCCCACCGCCGCCTTCCAACGTATCGTTGCCACGGCCACCGAGGAGAATGTCCTGGCCTTTATTGCCTTCCAGCAGGTCATTGCCACGGCGTCCTTTTAGCACATCATCGCCATTGCCGCCTTCAAGGCTGTCAGCACCCCGGCCGCCGCGTAATTCGTCATCACCACCATTGCCTTTCAAGATGTCAGCCCCTCTGCCTCCCTTGAGCAGATCCTGGCCGCTGCCGCCACTGATAACATCATCACCGCTGCCGCCGCAGATGGTGTCGTTGCCGCCCCGCCCATTGATGGTGTCATTGCCGCCTAAGCCCACGATGACATCAGCGCCAGCGGTGCCGGTGAGCACATCATCTCCGCTGGTGCCGACAATGGTCGCCGCCAGACCGTTGCAGAAGAGAGCCTCTGTGACAGTTGTGGTTTCCGTGGCGGTGTTGTTGGTTAAGTCTGGATCAACT
>CBDUOF010000035.1:0-21899 GCA_965368765.1 uncultured Anaerolineae bacterium
ATACCGGTTGCGACGCGGTAATGATCGGCCGAGCTGCCATTGGCAACCCGTGGATTTTTGCCCGGCAGCGCCGCGAGGATTTGCAAGTTGAGGACATACTTAAGGCCGTACGCCTGCACGCTCGGGAAATGGTGACTTACTATGGCGAAGCGCCCGGCCTGCGTCAATTCCGCAAGCACCTAAAAAAATATTTCGCCGGTATTCCTGTTCCAGAATGGGAAGCCCTCTTGCGGTCAGAATCTCTTGATGAGTTTGAGGACATCTTAAGCGGAATGAAAACGGCCGTAGCCAGCAACACACCGCTCAAACATTTATGCGCCACAGCGGTTTAATGCGAGCTACACCCATTGCAGAGCCAAAGAAGCAGGTATTTTTCAGTCATTTAGGCCAACCAGTTTCCCCGTAACCGAACCCTGTAAACAACGTCCATCCTGTCCACAATTTGTCCTATTCATTAGCAAGCCCTAAGCAAAGCGCGATCATTATATTGACAAAATATGTACAATAGGGGTACAATAAGCTTGACTGCTTGTTCAGATTGTCATCAATGAGTCAATGCGCTGTGGCAAATTGAGAACCAAAACCGTTTTTCACCCGTATATCAAGTGTAATCGCCCCACTGGTAAGCGGTCGTTTATGAGCAACGATACCAGGAATGTTTAGGTAAGGAAACGGGCGCCTAGGACATCAGACTTAATGCAAACGGTAACCGTTTGCCAGCAACAACTTAGCCATAGGGCCTTACCGGGCCGTGCTGTTGCGGAACGATTAAATATCGTCTCGCCAGCGCCAAGGAGAATGTAATGATAGAAACCGTCAAAGAATTAAATGGATTTCACACCCACCCCTATCCCAATGGACACACCAACGGGTACAAGAATGGCGCTGACCATAGCCATGATAAAGCACATGCCAAACAAGCGGTAGAAACGGCCGTTCGTACAATCCTTGCCAACGTTGGCGAAGATCCAGACCGCGAAGGGCTCGTTGGCACGCCAGACCGCATTGCCCGTATGTACGACGAAGTGCTGGCAGGTTACACCACCGACCCAGTTAAACTGGTTAATAATGCCTTGTTCGATGTTGATTATGATGAGCCTGTCATTGTCAAAGAAATCGAATATTTCAGCATGTGTGAACATCATATGCTGCCCTTCTTTGGCCGGGCACACATTGCCTACATTCCTTCCGACAAAGTCATTGGCCTCTCCAAGATTCCGCGTATCGTCGAAATGTTTGCCCGGCGCCTACAGGTCCAAGAGCGCATGACGCGCCAGATTGCCGAAATGATTGATGAAATTCTTGCCCCCCAAGGGGTGGCTGTCGTGATCGAAGGCTCCCACATGTGCTCCATGATGCGTGGTGTCAAAAAAGAACATCCCCGTATGATGACCAGTTACATGATTGGCAAGTACAAAGAAGACAAAGACATACGCCGGGAATTCATGGATCAGCTGCGAAAATAAAATTTCACAAAAACAATACGTTTAGAGCAGCGTTCCGATACGGAGCGCTGTTTTTTTATATTCCCGTGAATCAGTAGACACAATAAAAAAATTCCTCTATAATATGTGAAAAATATCACAAAAGGTATTTTTCCATTTCAACAACTTGCAGCTTCTGAGACCAACAACCACACAAAACTGCCAGCGCTCAAAGCAAAAGGCACAATAAAATGAGTCAGCAACTCCCCCGGATAATCATTATTGGCGCGGGTTTCGGCGGATTGTTTGCCGCCCGTGCCCTGGCAAATAAGCCTGTCGAGGTCCTTCTAATTGACCGCAATAACTTTCATACCTTCACGCCGTTGCTTTACCAGGTAGCCACCTGTGCGCTGGACCCATCAGAGATTGCCTATCCAGTTCGCACCATTTTTCGCAAAAACCAAAACATTCGCACCCTGCTGGGCAACGTTTCCAACATTGATCATGTACACAAGACAATCACGGTGCAGATTGGTGACCAACTCCAGCAGGAAGCGTACGATTATTTAATCCTGGCAACCGGGAGCGTGCCAACCTACTTTGGCAACAATGTTTTTCAAGAAAGAGCTTTGGAGTTGCGCACGCTCAGCGATGCCGTCAACTTACGCAACCACATATTGTCGCTTTTTGAGCAGGCCATCTGGGAAGAAAACGCGGCGGTGCGGGAAGCAATGACGACGATTGTCGTGGTTGGCGGGGGCCCGACGGGTCTGGAAACGGCGGGGGCCATCTTTGAATTGTACAATCACGTGCTCAACCGCGAATACACCCAGCGCCAGATGAAAACGCGGGTTATCCTGGTAGAAATGCAGCCTTTTTTGTTGGCCCCTTACCCGGACAAATTGCAGCAGGCTGCCCTGGAGCAGCTTCAATCTTTGGGGGTGGAGGTACGGTTGGGCAGCCCCGTTCAAGAAGTGGCCCGTGATCACGTGACGCTGGCAGATGGCGCAGTTATTCCCACCCATACATTGGTTTGGGCGGCTGGCGTCAAAGGGTCACCGCTGGCAGAAATGCTGGCAGTACCCCTGCAGCGCGGCGGGCGATTGGCTATTTTTCCCACCACAGAAGTGATCGACCGCCCAGCAATTTTTGCAGTGGGGGATATGACGTACCTTGAAGATGCGGCGGGACGGCCGTATCCCATGCTCATACCGGTCGCCCAACAGCAGGGCGAGCTGGCGGCGCAAAATATTCTGGCCGAGATAGGTGGTGAAGAGAAACGGCCGTTTATCTATCATGACCGGGGCAGCATGGCTACCATTGGCCGCCGCCGCGCCGTAGCCTGGATTTATAACAAGATTCCGCTGCGGGGCTACATTGCCTGGCTGGCCTGGTTGGCACTTCACTTGCTTACCCTGCTCGGCTTCCGCAACCGGCTAAATGTGTTTGTCAATTGGGTGTGGAATTACTTTACCTACGATCGCTCGGTGCGGATAATTTTGGAGCAGGGAAATCGGGAGCGAGCAGTGAGAAGTAAAGAGTGAGGAGTGGGGAGTGAAAAGTAGGGGATAAGAGGTGGCATCGTTTTGCCTCCCGGTAGGCGTGTAGACACGCCTTCCGGGAGGTTTTTGGTTGATATGCTAAATTGAGAAAACGGTTCGAACGACGTTTTTGATTTCGGTGATGTTGTGAGCAACAGATTGTTCACCGCCAAAAATGGCACTCCCGGCAACCAGGGAGGTGGCACCGGCGGCAGCAATGTCGGCTGCGTTTTGGGCCGAAATACCACCATCAACCTGCAGCCAGGCCTGGCTGCGCCATTTGGTCAAGAGCTGGCGCAGTCGACGAATTTTGCTGGTGCTTTGGGGAATGTAGCCTTGTCCACCAAATCCAGGGTTAACCGACATGATGAGAACCAAATCCACATCGGGCAAAATTTCTTCGATGCTGGAGAGCGGCGTAGCTGGATTAAGGGCAACACCAGCGGTGGCGCCAAGAGCCCTGATGGACTGGACCGTGCGATGGAGATGGCGAGTGGCTTCCACGTGAACCGTCAATCGAGATGCTCCAGCCGCTACAAATTGTTCCAGGTAACGATCTGGCTCTTCGATCATCAGGTGCACGTCCAGAGGGACAGTGGCTTTTTCGGCCAACGGCCGTATGGCTGACATCACCATTGGTCCAAAAGAGATGTTCGGCACAAAACGGCCGTCCATGATGTCAATATGCAACCAGTCGGCGCCACCTTCCACCGCTTCCGCCACGTGGGCTTCCAATCGAGAAAAATCTGCCGCCAGAATTGAAGGGGCAATCTTTACAGGTAACATTGCTTTACTCCACTAGCGACAGGGCAGCGTTCACCATCGCCTCAGCCGTTAACCCAAGCTTTTCATAGATAATCTTGTAGGGTGCCGATGCCCCATACCGATCCAAACCAATGGCAATCCCATCAAAGCCTAGATACCGCTCCCAGCCCAGCGTCACGCCAGCCTCAATCGAAACGCGCGCCGTCCTGGCACGGGGAAGTACCGCTTCCTGATAAGCTGCATCCTGGGCAGCAAACAGCTCCCAGCTGGGCATAGAAACGACACGCGCCGCCACACCCTTGTCGGACAGCTCTGTTTGGGCTTCTAGTGCGATTTGAACTTCGGACCCAGTGCCAATCAAAATCACCTGCGGGTTCGCAACATCGCTAAGTACGTAAGCCCCTTTTTGCACACCAGCGGCTGCGGCATATTGGGTACGATCCAGCGTCGGCACGCCCTGACGGGTCAGCACCAACGCGGTAGGGCCAGACACATTCTCGATGGCTAGCTGCCAGGCAACGGCCGTTTCGGTGGCGTCTGCCGGGCGGATCAAGGTTAGATTGGGAATCGCCCGAAGCGCCATATGGTGCTCGATGGGTTGGTGTGTCGGCCCGTCGGTTCCCAAGCCAATGCTATCGTGAGTGAAGACGTAAATCACGGGTAAGCTCATTAAAGCAGCCAGCCGGATGGAAGGCCGCATGTAGTCGGAAAATACGTGGAACGTGCCGCCATACGGCCGTACCCCGCCGTGCAGCGCCATCCCATTCATAATACCACCCATCGCATGCTCGCGTACGCCAAAGTTGATATAGCGACCGCTAAAATCATCCTTGGTGAGGGCCATTTCCCCTTTCAAATCCGTTTTGTTGGAGCCTGTGAGATCGGCTGAGCCACCCAAAAGTTGAGGCATGTGGGCCGCAATGGCGTTAAGCACTTGCCCGGATGACGCACGGGTTGCAATGCTCTTACCGGCTTCAAATTTAGGCAAAATGTTGTCCCAATCGGTAGGTACATCGCCATTAAGAAACTGCTTGTAGCGGGCGGCGTCTTCGGGATAGGTGGCACTGTAACTTTCCCACATTGTTTCCCATGCACTATGGAAACGGCCGTCCATGTGCAAAAAGTCACGAGCAGCATCTGGCACGTAAAAGAGCGGTTCCGTGGGCCAGTTCAGTGCATTTTTGGTAAGGACAATCTCTTCATCCCCCAAAGCGGAGCCGTGAATGCCGGATGTATCTTGCTTATTCGGACTACCATAGCCAATGTGGGTACGGCAGGCGATGATAGACGGCCGTTTCATTTCTTCGTTGGCCGCTTCAATGGCAGCTTTAACGGCCACTGGATCGTGCCCGTTTACATGCTGCGTGTGCCAACCATAAGCTGCAAAACGCGCCATGGTATCTTCAGTGAAGGCAAGTTCCGTTGATCCGTCAATTGTGATGTGATTGTCATCGTACAGCACAACCAGCTTTCCCAGCCCCAGGTGGCCCGCCAGCGAAGCCGCTTCCTGCGAAATCCCTTCCATCAAATCACCGTCACCTGCAATCGTATAGGTATGGTGATCTACAATTGGATGTCCAGGGCGATTAAACCGGGCAGCCAGCCATCGTTCCGCCAATGCCATTCCTATTGCGTTGGTGATCCCCTGCCCCAGTGGGCCAGTTGTCGTTTCTACACCAACCGTGTGAAAGTTCTCTGGATGACCTGGCGTTTTGCTACCCCATTGACGAAACTGCTTGATCTCTTCGAGAGGCAACGGGTAGCCGCTCAGGTGCAGCAAACTGTAAAGGAGCATGGAACCATGCCCAGCCGACAACACAAAGCGATCACGATCTGGCCAGGTAGGATCTTGGGGATTGTGGCGCAGAAATTGGGTCCACAGCACGACGGCGACATCGGCCATGCCCATTGGCATGCCAGGATGTCCTTCGCCAGCTTTTTGTACGGCGTCCATTGTCAGGCCGCGAATCGTGTTGGCTGCCTGACGATGGAGGTCCAGGTTATATTCACTCATTAATTTCTCCAATAATTGAGGGAGTCGAGATTGTCATTTACCCATCTCAAATCTCCACTTTTGTTTAAAGGCAAATCGTTCTAGCTTCTGTCATCAACGCGGCGCCATGCGGATAGCCCCATCCAGGCGAATCACTTCGCCGTTGAGCATTTCGTTTTCGATGATGTGCTGGGCCAAAGCGGCATACTCCGCAGGCTTGCCCAACCTGGAAGGGAAGGGGACTTGTTCGCCCAGCGACTGCCGCGCTTTTTCTGGCAGCCCTGCCAGCATGGGTGTCTCGAAAATACCAGGCGCAATCGTCATGACGCGGATGCCGTACCGAGCTAAATCACGCGCTATGGGCAGCGTCATCCCCACAATGCCTCCTTTCGAGGCTGAGTATGCCGCTTGCCCCATCTGACCATCATAGGCTGCTACGGATGCGGTGTTGATGATGACACCGCGTTCGCCCGCTTCGTTGGGGTCGGCTTCAGCCATGACGGCTGCAGCCAGGCGTATCACGTTAAATGTTCCGATGAGGTTAACCTCGATTACCTTACTAAACGCGCCCAAAGCATGTACGCCCTGTCGGCCAATCACTTTGCTAGCAATGGCGATTCCGGCGCAATTGATGACGCCATGCAGTCCGCCAAAGGTGGCAACGGCCGTTTCCACCGCCTTTGCCACATCACTTTCTGAGGCAACATTGGTTTGCACAAATTTCGCCTGATTGCCCAATTGATGGGCCAGGGCTTCGCCAGCCTCACTATTTACATCGGCAACAAGCAGCTTGGCGCCGGCTTCAGCCAGGCGATTAACACAAGCAGCCCCTAAGCCTGAGCTGCCACCCGTTATTAAAAAGGTTGACCCTTCAATTTTCATGAACTCCTCTCCATTTGTGATGATTGTTCCGCGGATTGTAACAAGCAGACACGGCCGTTCGCAATAGCAAATTCTGCGACCAAATGTGACTTCCCGGTGGGCGAGGTGTCCATAGAGCAAATAAGCTAACCCTGTGTCTTGCGACACCAATCTTTGGCATTGACAGTAATTATGAAAGTAGCTCTTTTACCGGATGGAACGGCCGTACCTGCCTCCGAAAATGCGCCGAGCGAAGCCATTTGCCCCTATTGTGGCGGTGCATTACTATTGCGTCGGCGACGCACCATGACACAATCAGTCGTCGCATTTTATTGGCGACATGCCAATAATCAGAATCTAAAATGCACCGCGCGAAAGCGGCCTATTGGCTAAAAGAGTTCAGCAGTAACGGCCGTCTTCACGCTCTGCCAAGGAGCGAATGATGTGTGGACGATTTGCCTTAATGACGTCAACTGAGCAGTTGGCCCTAATGTTTGATGTAAAGACAACGGCCGTTGCCACGTTACCTCCTGCAGTTCCTCGTTATAATATTGCCCCTACCCAACCCGTTGCCGCTATTCGTTTGGATGACAACGGCCACAGAGCGATCACCTTTTTCCATTGGGGCTTGATTCCGTCCTGGGCAAAAGATATCAAAATTGGCTCGCGTATGATCAATGCGCGCTCTGAAACCGTTGCTGAAAAGCCATCGTTCCGCGCAGCATTCAAGCGCCGCCGCTGCCTCATTCCAGCCGATGGTTTTTATGAATGGCAAAAGCTCAATGGGGGCAAGCAACCCATTTTCATTCGCCCAGAGGCGGGTGAGGAACGGCCGTTTGCCTTTGCCGGCCTGTGGGAAGTGTGGCGCGATCCCGAAGGCAGCGCGCTACAATCTTGCACGATTCTCACCACCACGCCCAATGAACTGATGTCCCCCATCCACAACCGAATGCCGGTCATTGTGGAACCAGAAGATTTTGACCTGTGGCTGCACCCGGAGCCGAATCCGGAAATGGGCCTGCATTTGTTACGGCCGTATCCTGCCGAAAAAATGGCTGCTTACCCGGTGAGCACCCTCGTCAATAACCCGCGAAATGATGCGCCAGAGTGCATTCAACCGATCGCCTAAAAACAAAGGGGCCTGATGCCAAAACAACCTGCTCTCTTCCTAGACCGTGACGGCGTCTTTATTGAAAATTGTGATAACTATGTGCGCAGTTGGGACGATGTTCACTTTTTCCCCCGAGCGTTGAACGCACTGGAGCGGATTCGGGAAATCCCGTACAAGATTATTGTGGTCACCAACCAGTCAGCCGTAGGTCGCGGGATCATGACATTTGAAACGGCCGTTGCCCTGAACAACCGTATTTTGGAAGTCGTTAGGAAGAGAAACGGCCGTGTTGATGCCAGCTACCTTTGCCCCGCAAAACCTGGCACCCACGATCCCTGCCGCAAACCGCGACCCGGTATGCTGCGCCAGGCCGCCCAGGAACATGACGTGGACCTCAGCCAATCCTATATGATTGGCGATGCGCTAACCGATATTCAGGCGGGGCAGGCAGCTGGCGTGAAACAAGCTATTTTGCTACTCACCGGGCGTGGTAAGTTACAGGCACAGCTGCCATTGGCCCAGGACCTGCCAGCCTTTTCCACATTCCCGGCTCTGGCCGAGGCACTCAACCATCTGTTCCCCAGCTATTTCAATTAAAACAAAAAAATGGCTCAATCTTCGAGATTGAGCCATTTTCGCTTTTGCAATTAAACACCAGTTAACTTTACGATTGTACGGCTTCCTGCCCCCGCAAAAAGCGTTTGCGCAGCTTGCTCTTTGGCTCGCTTTTGTCTCGGTCGCCATCATCCCCATAGGTATAGTAGGGATCTTTGTAATAGTAGTAGAAATTGTGACCTTCACTGCCAGATTTAAGCGAGTTGAGCACAACTCCGGCAACCGTGGCCTTGACATCTTCCAGTCGCTCTACTACCTGCTTAAACTCACCTTTACGGCTCTTGTTTGCGCGGACGACCACCAAGGTTATCCCGGCCAATGCACTTAAAACGGCCGCATCCGTCACGGAAAGGACAGGCGGGCTATCCACTATGACAAAATCGTACTGCTTATCCAAAACCTCTAGCAAACGACGCATCTTAACAGAACCAAGCAGCTCAGAAGGATTCGGCGGAATCGGCCCGCAGGTCATCATTTGCAGACCCTCCACTTGGGTAGGCTGCACCGTGTCTTCCACCAAATTGCGGATCTCGATGTCAGAATCATCTACATTGAGCTTCAGCAACAGGCTGGTAACCCCTCGTTTATTGGGTAAATTGAAAATGGTGTGTTGAGACGGCCGTCTTAAATCCCCATCAATTACCAAAACATTATTGCCAGCTTGAGCCAGCACCACAGCCAGATTCCCTGCCGTTGTGCTTTTACCTTCAGACGGCACACCACTGGTCATCAACAGAATTGAATTCCGCTTATCAACAACCGAAAACTGAATCGCAGTCCGCAAAACGCGGTACGCTTCAGATGTTGGCGATCGTGAGTCAGTTAGGGTAATGAGCTTGCTGTCGTCATCCGAGTCGATATAGGCAATCCCTGCCAACGTTGGCAGCTTGCCCAGCCGCGTTATTTGTTCGGGGGTTTTTACCGTGTCGTCCAGGTACTCAAGCAGGTAAGCCGCAGAGGCAGATAACACAAGTCCAATCCCCGCAGCGGTAATGATGGAAATAATGCTATTAGCATTGACCAGAGTGCCTTCAGTGGCCGGATCTACAATTTGTACCGAGTTGGTTGCACCCTCCTGGGTTAAAGCAAGCAAGTCGGTGTAATTTTGGGTGAGGTTTTGCAAATTATTTTCCAAAGTGCTTAATTCACCTGTGGCAACCGAAATGTCACGCGCACTAATCAACTCACCTATTTCTTCTTGTTTAGCGGCAATCTGCTCCTGTGTCTCTTCAATTTTGGTCTGATAATCACCCAGCAATTCTTTTACAAAGGCGGTGTCGGCACTTTCCTGACCGGCCGGTGTGCGCAGCGAAAGTTGGCGGGCCAGCTCTGCAGCTACCGCGCCGGATCGAATCGGATCTGTGTCGGTCACCGTAATATCAACGAAGTTTGTGTCATTCACCTGGCGAATATCAATATCTCTGGGCAAAGCTTCTAAACCCAGTGCCAAAGCCGCGTCGCGGCTAAAGCCGGGCTGATTGGCAATCTCAACATAGGCCGTGGCCAGCTGCCGCGTCGTCGAAAAGTCGTTATTGCTAACATCGGTGGATTCTAAGTAGTTACCAATGGCTAGGCGCGTGTACGAACGGTACACCGGCACCTGTTGTCTTGTCGCAAAAAAGCTGGCAATTGCCGCCACCAGCGTCGTTGCAATGATCATCCACCACCATTTTCTTAACGGAGCAATGTATTCTTTGAAATCAATTTCCATAGCGCAATCCTATTCCCACTAAATTTCTAAATGCCGTCAAATAACGTCAATAGTATAGCCTAGCTGCCAAGCACTTAAGTGTGGGGCTTAATGCCCAGCAACAGCTATTAAACAACAGTAAAACGGGTATAAGCAATACAGAGTTTGCGGACCCTGTATTGCTTTGTCAATGGTGTTTCGATGATAGCAATCGTGTATTGACGCTGATTTGATATTGATAAAAAGCAGGTTCGTCAAATCGCAAAAATTTAAACCCTTAGGCGCATCCCTTTTTCTTTAAAGCAGTGGTCATCAGGTGCGCCAGTACCAGATGAATATCTTCAACCTGCTCAATATTGTCACTGGGAACATGCATGTGAATTTGGGCCATGGGACCCAATTTACCGGCTGAAAACCCTGTGAGACCGATGGTCGTATTTTCACCTGTCTCGTTGGCAAATTGAATGGCTCGCAGGACGTTTTCTGAATTCCCGCTAGCCGAAATACCCACTACGACATCGCCCGGGCGTATAAAATTTGCCAATTGCTTGACGAAGACGTTCTCATACCCTTCATCATTGGCATAGGCGGCCAGGATAGCCATGTTATCGGTTAATCCAATCAGGCGAAAATGAGGTAACTTATCGGTGCGCGTATTTTTGTTCAGGTCGCAAACAAAGTGAGTGGCAGTGGAGGCACTGCCGCCGTTCCCCATGACAAATATTTGCTTCTCGTTTAAACGTGCGCTGTGCAGAGCTTCTACGGCCGTATAAATGGGCGCGTCATCCAGCATATCAATGGTGTTCTTTAGTTCTGCAAAATAATTTTCTACAATGCTCATTGTACATCCCCATTCTTACCGTCAAACAAACGGTTTGTGATAACTTTGTAATTCAACAGGAAAATCATGATCGTTGGTAATCAAAAATGACCTTGCTGCCGTCCTGACCCAGCGTAAACGGGTATTCCTGAAAATCCTTCAGTGCATCCCGCACATGTTCCTGCTGCCCACGAGGCACGTATAGAAGCAAGAAGCCACCGCCACCTGCCCCAGAAATCTTGCCGCCAACCGCGCCGGCCTGGCGTGCCGTTTGGTACATATCATCCAGCGCACTATTGCTAATTTGACTGGCCAACTGCTTCTTCAGGAGCCAACTTTTGTGAAGCAAGTTACCCACCTCATCAATATTTTCCTTTTGAATTTCATCACAGGCGATGTGGGCAATTTGTTTCATTTCAGACAATATGGCAAGCTTGTCCTGGATGTTGGTCTTCTGCTCTTTGAGAATCGTGTCCGCCTTGCGGGTCACACCGGTAAAAAAGAGCAGCAAATTGTCGCTCAGGCGACGCATCGTGCGTTCGCTAAGATTAATACGCTGGGTGCGTACATCACCGCTTGTAGAAAACTCCATAAAGCGTAGTCCACCATAGGCTGCAATGTATTGGTCCTGAATTCCAATGGGTTTGCCCAAGATTTCTCGTTCGATCCGGCAAGCTTCCTGCGCCAGCCGCTCGGTCAGCACCAGCTCTTTTTTGTACGCATACAGCGCATGCAAAGCACCTACGGTCACCGTGCTGGAAGAGCCAAGTCCGGAACCTTGATCGGGAATGTCACCCATGGTCGTGATTTCAACCCCGTGATCAATACCGGTCATACGCATCGCTTCGCGGATGAGTTCATGATTAATTTCGTCAACGCTGTCAATGACTTCGGTACGCGTGTACCCAATTCGCAGTTTGGCATCAAACCGCTTTTTTATGGTCACAAAAATGTATTTGTCGATAGCTGATGAAAGCACACAGCCACCATGCTCCTGGAAGTAGGATGGAAAATCAGTTCCCCCACCAAACAGGCTCACACGCAAGGGGGTTTGAATAATAATCATGATTTCTGTACTCCGATGTTATCGTTATTGCCTGCTGAGGGGGCGTGTTGATGTCTGACTTGATGAGGATTCGATGGCCTCAGCATAAATGGTTTCTAGCCGCCTGGCCACGTTGGGCCAATGATGATATTGCTCGACGTAGACACGGCCGTTTTTGCTTAACATCTCCTGCTTCTGTGGATCCGTTATTACCCCCAAAATTGCTTCTGCGTAGGTCTCCGGAGTATCGGCAACCAAAATATCTTGGCCAGATTCAATCGACAATGCCCCAACGGCTTGCGGCGTCGTCACGACAGGCGTACCGCAACCCATCGCTTCTAAAATCTTGTTTTGAATGCCTGCCCCGTAGGTAATGGGGGCCACCGCCACGGTAGCTTTTTGCAAATAAGGTGGCAAGGCATCAACCGTCCCCGTGACAATAATATTGGGATTCTCCGCCAATGCCTGAATTTCACGGGCAGGGTCCTTGCCCACAATCATAAGCTTGGCGTCGGCACGCTGCTGCCAGACGTGAGGCATAATCTTATTGACCAAGTGAAGCGTCATGGTCACGTTGGCGTGGTAACTCATCTTGCCACTGATAACCAGCGTAGCTGGCTCTCGTGTCACTGAAAGATCAGGGCTGAAATGATCAACGTCCACGCCATTGCCCAGCACAGATATGGGAGCTGGTGCGCTGCCTTCATGTTTCAAGTTGAGCAGCGCTTCACGGTCTACTGGGGACGTCACCAGAATGTGGTTAAATTTATCTAGCAGCCAGCCTTCATACCAGGCAGTTCGGTTCACATCTAGCCAGCTGCGAAAACGCCCCTTAATACTTTTGCTTTGAGACGCCGCTTGCCGAAAAAGATGCGTGATGCAATCTACACTGTCCCAAACAACGGGTAACGTCGTATGCTCTTTTAGGTATAAACCATATCTGGAGCCGCGTAAATGCTCAACATGTACCACGTCGTAGGGTGAATTGCCGTTTAGATGGGATACCAACGCAGGCTTCCATGAGTAGACACTTTGCAGCGGCTTGTGTGGATTTGGCAAGGCGAAGGCGCTATTGAGCATGGAATGCCACAGGGGCATGGGGAGTGCATGAACGTCATCACAGATTTGTCGCAAGTGAGCTAAATCGGGCTGTTCCTGCGCGCTGGTTAACAAGGTAAAAACGGTGACCCGGTTCCCTCTAGCCGCCAACTGCCGTATTAGGTTATACGGCCGTGTTCGCACAAGATTGGGTACATAGGGAACAACAAACAGGATGTTCATGAAGCGCTCTTTCACAATTTAATGCCGCCAAAACTTGCTGCGGCTACGACAGAAGCAAATGGCTGTTTACGGATAGAATGTACTGACATTCGCCTCTGTTTAACCGTTTCACCATCAATTGCCTATTCGTCAATTGATGTTTGGCGAAACGCTTGGTATTAAATCATCAGCTATTCTAGAAGTTGTTAGCGGCGTTACAGCTGAGGTGACTCCCGGCCCAAATTGCAAATTAACAAGTCAGACCATCTGTAGTTTGAGTTGCATGGTACTGAGCAAATCTTACTAAAAGCCTTACACCAGTGGTCAGGCGTTTGCGTTATGGATGGTTAGGAAACGGCCGTTATGCTCGCGGGTTGTCGCCGGGCAAACAGTCGTTCAACAATATCTAACAACCCATATCCAGCGAAAATAACCAAAATGACGTCCACCGGCAGACGATAACGGATTAAAGTCCAGGTTAAGACGTGAATCCCGGTATAAACCAATATGAACAGGTAAAGCAGGGTGAAGGGGGAAGCCAACCACTCGCGCCAGGAGCCAAATGAACGCTTGAGCGCCAGAATTAGGCCATAAAGCATAAATGGCAAGAAAAGCCCAAAGCTGCCCACCCGTGAAATATTGCTCACGGTGCCAGAGTCACCTGAAGGCCAAAACTTAAAGTAAGTGGGAATTCGACTGAGAGAAAGCAACAGGTAGCGACCGGGTTCTGCCACAATAAAGCCAAATGCTTCAGACAGGAGTGCTGAATCCATTTCGGCTTCATTTAGGCCCTGTTCCAGTAGCTCCTGGGGAATCATCCGGAAATATTCACCAGAAGGCAAAATGGGAATAAATTGGGTGCCGTAGCGGGGATGATTGCCCCAAAAGAAAGCAAAGCCGGAGTTGGTATTCAGGGGCACAATTTTATCAAAAGCCACAAAGTTTCGAACTGTCCAGGGCACAATCATCAAAACAACGAGCGCAACGGGCAGGATGAATTGGGTCAGTTTGGGTCGTTTGGCCCACCAAAGCCAAACCAGCAAGAACGGCAGAAAGAGCAAGAAAAGCTGCCGCAGCAGGCAGGTAAGACCTATCGCCACGCCAAGCACCGCCCACTGTTTCGTGGCAATTGTTTGAGATTGGGAGATGGAAACGGCCGTATCAAACGTCCACAAAATCCCTGTGATGTAAAACCCTTCCGTAATGAGCGAGGCCGTATAATAGAAAAAGTAGATGTAGACAGCACCGATAGCAGCCGCCAGCAGAGCAATGCGCTGCGCTCGGGCGACGTCTGCGGCGTAGGTAAACATGCCCTGCCCGCGTGCCGCCGGGGCAAACAGGCGAAAAGAGAGTCGGTAAAGCAACCAGGGCATGACAATACCCACAATGACGGCTTGCAACAAGCGCGCCAACAGAGGGCTTGCCCCAAACAGGGAATAGATTACAACCAGATAAATCGTATACAAGTAAGACCAGTGCGCGGTTGGCTCATTGGCCGCTGTGCCAGGCCACCAGCGCTCGCCAAAAGAAAAGCCATGGCCATCCATGACGCGCAGCGCCAGGTTGTGATAAGACACCTCATCAAACGTGCCAGGCAGCTCCTGAATCTCGTTGCCAAAAAACACAATCCCCGTAACCACCCGCAACAGAACGGAAATGATCAGAATGCCAATCAGCAGCTGTTTAGGGTTTTTCAGCATGTCATTGAACTTAACGCTGAATTTTTCAGGCATAGTTTTTTATCTCCGCGCGGGCATAGACTGCGTCCATTTGCTTGAGTACGGCGCGCCAATCGTAGCGAGCTTCGGCTAAGTGACGGCCGTTTTCCGCCAACTTCGCCTGCAAATCGGGGTTATTCAATAAATTCACCGTGGCCGTAGCAAAGCTCACTGGATCATCCGCCAGTAAAATCTCTTTATCCGCTTCCGCATGGATCCCCTCTAAGCCAATTGTCGTGGTGACTGTGGGCATTGCGCGGGCAAAGGCTTCCAACAAACGCACGCGCATCCCGCTGCCGGCTCGCACCGGGACAACCATCAACGCAGCCGCTTCCATGTAGGGTGTCAAATCATCAACATAGCCCGTCACCTTTATGGCGCCGCCGGACAGTTCAGCCATTTGCCCAAAATCTGCCGGCGGATTTTTTCCAATAACGGTTAATGTGACGTCTGGCACTGCCTGCTGGACTAGCGGAAAAATTTCCTGCATGAACCAGCGAATACCGTCAGCATTGGGAGGATAGCTCAGCGTTCCGAGCGTTAGGATATTGCGTGAGTTGGGCAGTCGTTGAATGGGTTGCAACACCTGGGCATCGACCGCAATGGGAATTGAGCTGATCCGTTCATTCAGGGCTGATGCCTGCCCATTTTTCGCGCCTGCCAGCAGTAGATCCCGATCGGGATCGATGACGACCATGGTGTGATCGAACTGCTCTACCAGCATGCCTTCATACTGCTTGATGCGGCTTTCTTCAATTTGGTAAACGGGCTTTAGAAACCACGGCGCGTTTTCGCGCATCCGTTCCCAAATAGACCAGGTGGCATTGTGTGCGTCGAAGATGATGTACGGCCGATTCGCACGCCCACGCTTTTTAGCATCCAGGGCAAACTGCGTCATGGTAAGCTGGTCGGCATGGACAACGTCAAACTCCTGGTCAGACAGCAATTGCTGCACCAGCTGACGCATGCCGCGGAGATCGTCCCGCTCAATAAGAAACGGCCGTCCCGACAAATGACTCTGCAACCAATAGCGCACGTCTGCCACTCGAGAACGATTGATGGGAATGGTATGAACGGCCGTACACACCTCGTCCAGCTTGCTAACGTATGGCAACTCTTCTTCTCTTACAAACGAAGCCAAAGTTACGTCATGGCCACGTTCGTGCAGATAGCGCAGCACGTGCCACGTTTTCACTCGAGGGCCAGCATTGGGTGGGTAAGGAATAATTTGGGTGAGAAATAGTATGCGCATGATAAAATCCTACATCCAGTGGTCGGTAATGATTAACGCTACCGATTACGATAATGGGTATTACATTCTGGGGAGGGCAACAAGAAGACGGCCGTAATGTCGCGCCATGTGCAATTGCTGATCACGTTGCTCCGATTTTCGTAGCCAGACCAAAGGCGCCAATGCCAGCCGCAGCAAAGCGGCCAAACCAAGAACCACTTTGTACAGAAACACCGTCACCCCACTGTAATGCTTACGAAAAAAGCGCAGCTTGCCCCGGTACAATTGTAAAAACATCTCAGCCAGCACCTGCTTGGCACTTTGCCCCCAATAATGCACCACCTGCGACGCTGGCACCCAATACAGTTGCCAGCCCGCTTTTTGCAGCCGGAAGCACAAATCCACCTCTTCCGAATACATAAAATACCCTTCATCTAACAAGCCAACGGTGTCCAGCACCGTTTTGCGCAGCAGCATAGACGCGCCCATCAGCACATCGACTTCATGGGGGCGCGTCATATCCCACTTCGTCATGTCGTAGGCGCCGTAGGGAATAAGCGCATCAAGGTAAAACATGCGCCAAAACTCCCGACTGAGGGTGGGGATAGGGTGACATGAGGGTTGCAATGTGCCGTCGGCATTGAGTAGCCTGGAGCCAGCCGCGCCCGCCTCTGGATGATTATCCATGAAGGCAACCAGTTCGTTGAGCGCGTTTGCCTTTACCTCAGTATCCGGGTTTAGCAACAGCACATAATCACCCTGGCATCGAGGAATCGCCAGGTTGTTGCCGCCGGCAAAGCCTAAATTATCTTCACTGGCGATCAACTCTACCTGGGGAAAGCGGGTACGTACCATCGCCACGCTGTCGTCTTTGGATTTATTATCAACCACCCAAACTTCAAAAGAGTGGTCAAGCGGGAATTGATACACTGAACGCAAGCAGGCTTCCAGCAGATCTTTGGTGTTCCAACTAACAATTACAATCGAAAGTTTCATTGGCTCTCATTTAGTGAAAGGTTGAGGCCGTTTACCTACGACCAATTCAAATCTTTTTCATATCCCAGCTCAATAAGCTGTTGACCGGACACTTCTTTGAACCGCTGAATGTGTTCAGGCTTCAGGTAGTTGCGCCAATCCCCAACAATGCCCTTGCGAAAATGGGACTTCGTATCTTCCTGACCAGGTTTGCGCTGCACCTGCCAAATGCGCTTGCCCAGCGCCAATCTGGCAAACCGATTCCGCTCCACAATTACCTCAGCCAGGCTTTGATTATTGCCAATGCCCAAATAGTCCAAAACGTTGCTAAAATGCGGCACTGGCTCGGCCAACAGTTCCTCATACCGAACGCACAGACATTCTGCATTACTTGTTAACCAGCTTTGTGCCAGGGCAATCATGTCGCGCATCCCAGGCAATTTTTCTCTTCCCTCAATGCACAGCATCAGTGCTTCATCATTGTCCATTGCCTTAAAACGCTCGTTCCACACATGGTTGGTGCTGCGCTTCACATGAAACATACGCGACACCAACTGGTCGCGAGGATCGCGCACCATCAAAATGACCTTAATGCCTTCAGCCAGCAAGATATTCTTCAGTTCGGGAGTGTAGGCATCATGTCCGTGGATGACGTGTCCAGCGTCGGCGGTGTGATATTTTTGTAAATCACCATAGTAGTTGCCCACATCGTCGTAACCGGGAAGCGAGGCGATCATTTTCAGCATCCAGGTGGTGCCAGATTTGGGGCTACCATTGACAAGCACTTTTGCTTTACTCTGGTGAGTGCTGCCAATCTGATGCTTGAGGAATACGTAGCCATATTTTAACTCTTCACCAGCCACGGTGAATAATTGACCTAACATAGTGTCACCTTTTAAGAAATAGACCGAAACAGTTTATCTTCGGCCAAAATAGATTCGTTTATTAATCGAGGGTGGCGCCCGTTTGCCGCATTTGCTCAATGGCTACAAGTCCACCCAGGAAGAACCAGGCGTAGATACTTGCGCGCATACCGTAAATACCAATGTTGTAAACAAATGGCAGAACCCAGTCGCCTAACATCCCGGCTACGACGCTGCCAGCTAACCCACCCAACGTGCCATAAATAAATGCCTGGGTAAAACCATCAGCTGGGACTTCATTACGCAGCCGCCAACCAAGTCGCCAGGTGACAACAATAAACCAGATGAAACAGATGAGTCCCAGCACACCGGTTTGCGCCACAATGTCCACATAGTTATTGTGTGAATTGAATTCTACGTAGAAGCCAAGGATTGGGAATAGGAGTGTATAGTTATAGTAATTGCCCGGCCCCAGCCCCAATATGGGGTTAACCTTAATTATTTCGCCCACAATACGCCACGCTTCCAACCTGGTCATGGCGCTATATTCGTTGTCGCCAATAAAAACGGCATTATAGATTGGCTGAAAGAGCAAGATTAATCCGGCAACGCCAACCATTGTCATGGGCATTGCCCACTTAGGTCGCGCCACCCAAATGATGACAAATAAAACGACAAAGCTGGGCGCCCAGCCGGACGTCCAGGCGCGATTTCGCCCAAGTGCCAAGTAAAGATAACCTAGCAGAACACTCATTAAAGCAATGCGCCATTTCATGGCTAGCTTCTTATTGAACAGCGCCTGACTAAACGTCATAGCGGCTAACCAGAGCCAAAAGAGGCTGCCTCCCGTTGTTTTAGGATGGAGCAAAAGCTGATTGAGCGTTTGCCAACCGGGCAACACGCGCATACCAATAAATACGGCTGGAGCGGCCAATCCTATAAAGAGGAATACCATCCATTTAAGCCAGCGAATGTCACGAACCTGGTGTGCTACTAGAAGGAAAGCAGCAAAGGAAAGGAGAAAGATGGCGACCCCACCAATCTGGTTATCTATGGGTACCTGGGCAATGGAGAACCAGGGCAGTTGCCCAACGATAAAGGCAAGAATGACAACGGCCGTAAATAGAATCAGTGGGGCCATTGTAGGCGAGGCAACCAGATTGATCTCCCGCTGACGGACTACCATATCGACCACCCAGAGTCCGGTAAGGAGCAGAATCATCGTAGCTACCAGGCCAATAGGTGGCAAATCGATCTTTAGCATGGTGGAAATGACAATGATCACTAAAAATCCTAGCGGTGGATAACGCATCAGCAGAATGCCGCCCATCACCAACAGGGGCAAAGCGATCATAACGGCCAGCATAGAAATTTGCGGGCCACTCTGAGCAATCACCAAACTGAGAAATAACATGCCAATAATGACAACAAGTCGTAGCCATTTTCGGGTTTCGCCGGAGCCAAATGTTCTTTGAATAAAGGAGGTCATATGCTTTTAGCCTGGGCCGTCCGCTCTACAAGCGTGAGAAAGTGAGGCGTTACGGAGGGCCAATCATATTTTTGGGCAATTAATTGAAAGCCGTTCTCGGCAATATGGCGATATAACGCTGGTTCGCGCAGCAGGCGCACAACCGCCTGGGCAAATTCCTGGGGCGTATCCGCCAGCAACAGATGCGTCCCGTGCTCAACGTCTAATCCTTCGGCACCTTTGCTGGTTGATACAACCGGTGTGCGCAACGCCATCGCTTCCAAAATCTTGAGGCGCGTGCCGCCGCCCATAAATATTGGGGCCAGGCTGATGCAAGACGAGGCAATCCAACTGCGAATATCATCCACAAAGCCGGTGAGGGTGACATTATTGGCAGGTGGTAAGGGCAAATTGGCATGGTCGCCTGTGATGCTGAGCTGCACGTCGGGAACTTGCGCCTGCACCAGCGAATTGACTTCTTTCAGGTACCAAACCATTGCCTCATGATTCACATGATAGGTAAAGGAGCCGGTAAAAATGAGGGAATTCGGCCGTTTTGCCACACGTACTTTTTCATAGTCAGCCAGATTCATGCAGTTGGGGATGAGTTCGACGTTCTTGAAGCCGGGCACGGCCGTTTTCACCAACACCTGTTCCGGCTCTGAAACCACCGTGCAGGTGTCGAAGTATTGCAACACGTCGCGCAGGTAGTTTTTCTGCTTGGCCAACGTCAGCCGGTAACGCAGCCGCGATTTTAACGAATCGGCCTGTGCCAGCTGCTCATGATAGATGCCCATTTCTATTTCTTCAAATAAGGCTGGAACGTTTTGGAAGTAACGGCCGTATCCCGCAGAGCCAATCTGCGAGGCAATAATCACATCAAATTGATTCTTTGCGACCAGCTCCTGAATCTTGTTTGCCATTTCTGGCGAATGGCTGTCGAGGACCGAGCGGGGTTTGGGATTCAGCAAGCCTGCTATCGAGGTTCCACTGCTGGGGTTGTATTTGGGCCAGGGAACCGTATGGATTTCCTGACAAAGTGCCCGAATCTCTGGCGCATCGGTAGCCACGACTTCTTCTGCCTCCCGAAAGCTGAGCAGGGAAACGGTATGTTGCACCGCCAGCGCCCGCAGCAGATGAAATACGCGCAGCTTGGAGCCGTTATTGGTGGGGTATGGATACCAGCGGGATAAAAATAAAATATTCATCAAAAGGCTTTTTGCTAAAAAAAGTAAACCAGAACCCCTGCAAACGTCAGGACGTTGGGCTGGAAACGGCCGCTTTCAATCCCACCACTTCCTGCAAATAATCTTCAATTCGGGAAACCGAAACGTCCATATTGAAATTTGTTTCCACTTCACGCTTGCCCGCTGCAGCCAACCTGGCCATCAACTTGCGATCCTGCATCACAACCAAAAGCTGTTCAGCCAGGGCTTCGGGATTGCCGTCAGCAAAAGTGAGGCCGGTTTTCAGGTGGAACAGCGCTTCACCGCTGCCACCGCGCGTCGTGCCAATGACCATGAGGCCCGCAGCCATCGCTTCCAACATGGAACAAGAGAGCGGTTCATCCCACTCAGATGGCAGCAGCAGCAAATCATGTTCAGCCAGGACGGTGGGCATTGCTTCGATGGGGACAGGCGTTGCGAAATTTATAAAATCTTCTAACTGGTACCGTACCATCAGTTGCTTAAGATGTTCCTTATAGTCGTCGGTGCCCTTGCCTAAAATCGTCAGTGAAATGTTGTGTAGCTGCCCTGCTTCATGCAGTTGGCCAAAGGCATGGAGGATGGTGTGAATCCCTTTTTCCGGGGCAACGCGACCGGCCACCAAACAACGCAGTGGCTCAACGACCGCTTGCTGCCTCGGCTCCCCGCTGAACATGGTTAAATCAACGGCGTTGGGTGCGACAATGGCATCAGCGCCAATGAGATTTTGCGAAAGGAGCCGCTGTCGCACGTAATCGCTGACGCTGATCGTGTGTTCGTACTGGAGCTTGATGGGCTTGCCCTCTCGGGCCAACATCCCCCGCGCCACCAACGACATCGGCAGCTTTGCCAACTTTACCAGCGGGTTACTGTTGGCCGATGACCAATAGTGAACGTAACCGCCAGGAAATTCAGGCAGGTAGTTGGCAAAGTAGTATGCCACGGGGATTGAGAGGTTTTCTGCCTTCTGTAACATGACATCGGACAAACCAAAGGCGTCCCAAACGAATAAAATATCGGGTTGAAAGTCAGCAATGGTTTGGGTTAGATGGGAAACGGCCGTTTGCTCCCGCAGCTTCCGACCAAAGAAAAATTGCTTTGCCGGCGATTCTGGCAGCAGCCAGTCCGGCTCGATGGTTAGCTGGCGGTAAACCGGATATGACTTAACCTCCGGGCCATCCTGGTAGGTGCTGGTCAGCACGGCGACCTCATGCCCGCGCGCTGCCAAACCATCGGCAACCTGCTCACAAATGCGCATGTAGCCCCAACCATATTGGCAGGGCGGAAAATACGCCGTAATAAAAAGAATGCGCA
>CBDUOF010000036.1:0-21796 GCA_965368765.1 uncultured Anaerolineae bacterium
CAGGATTGGGAAACGGCCGTTTCCCTCTATCGTGGCCATTTTTTAGCGCAGCTATTTCTGGAGGACAGCAACCCGTTTGAAGAATGGGCGGCCCAAAAACGAGAGGGCCTGCGCCAGAAACTGCTGACGGTGCTGCGGTTATTGGTGACCCACTACCAAAAGCAAGGTGGGTATCAGACGGCCGTACGGTATGCCCAGCAGTGGCTGGAAATTGAGCCGTGGCAGGAAGAGGCGCACCGCAATTTAATGCGTCTTCATTTCGCTCTCGGTGATTACAATGCGGCCCTGGCCCAATTTAGTCACTGCCAAGCGGTTTTGGCAGACGAGTTGGGCATCGAGCCAGCCGAGGCCACCCAAAAGTTAGCTCATGATATTCGTCAGGCACAGCAAAAACCGCCTAACAAGTTACCGCCTCAATCAACTCCCTTCGTTGGGCGCACCGCTGAATTGAACAAAATTCACCACTACCTAACCGATCCAAACTGCCGATTGCTGACCCTGGTTGGGCCTGGCGGCATCGGCAAAACACGGTTAGCTATTGAGGCGGCTGCGCAAAGCCGCACCTTTATGCATGGCGTCTACTTTGTTCGCCTGGCCGAAGTGGCTACAACTGACCTGCTCTCCCTGGCTGTTGCCAACGCCCTGGGCCTGACCTTTTCTAGCCAAACCGCCCCTAGAACAGAGCTGCTGGATTATTTGCGCCCCAAGCAGATGCTCTTGGTTTTCGATAACTTTGAGCACCTGTTGGAGAGGATAGACCTGGTGCAGGCGATCTTGCTGGCCGCGCCACAAATTAAATTATTGATCACCTCCCAGGAGCGGGTGAACCTGCAGAGTGAGGTTGTTTGGCAGGTAGCTGGACTGGAATTTGCAACCCTTAAATCGGTAGAGGAAGCTCAGACCTATACGGCCGTTGAGCTCTTCGTCGCCAGTGCCAAACGCGTCCGTCCTGATTTTGAACTACAGGCGTCCGACTTGCCCCACCTGGAACAAATTTTGCGTGCCGTACAAGGGATGCCCCTGGCCATCGAGTTGGCTGCAGCCTGGGTACATATGCTCTCTGTAGCCGAAATCGCCTCCGAAATCGACCAGAGCCTGGATTTGCTGACATCCGAGCTGCACGACATTCCCGATCGTCATCGCAGCATCCGCGCCGCATTTGACTATGCCTGGGCACGGCTGTCTGCGGCTGAGCAAGCCCTGTTCCCAGCTTTAGCAATTTTTCGGGGAGACTTTACCCGGCAGGCGGTGCAACAGGTGGCCAAAGCGTCCCTCCGTTCCTTGTCCGGATTGGTCAACAAATCATTGCTGGTCAGCCACGCCGAGGCTGGGCGTTACCTCCTTCATACCATGCTGCGTCAATTTGTTATTGATCGATTGCAGCAAGATAAAAGTCAGGAAAAGGTTATCCGTACCCGTCACAGCGCCTACTATTGTGCCACCTTGAAGAATCTGGCAAAAGATATTGTTGGTGCCAGGCAGCAGGACGCCCTGACGGCCATTGAGGCCGATATTGAAAACATTCGGGCGGCCTGGCAGTGGGCGGTGGCCCAGCGTGATATGCAACTGATTGCCGACGCCTTAGCTGGCTTGTTCCATTTTTATGACATCCGCAGCTGGTTTCTGGAAGGAGAAAGGGTTTTTCGTACGGCCGTCGTCCAATTAACAAGTGAGGCGAAGGATGCAGAACAGATCGTTACCCTTGCCAGGCTGCAGGCCCGCCAGGGTTGGTTTGCTTTTCATCTCGGGCAGCACCCCAAAAGTATTCGGCTTTTGCAAGAGAGTTTGGCGCTGCTGCAAGAACAGGGGGCAACTCAGGAAACAATTTTCAATCTCAATTACCTTGGGGCCATCATGCGCCATCTGGGTGAATATGAACAAGCCAATAGTTATTTGTTAGAAGCCTTAACTCTGGCCAAGGCAGCGGCTGATGACTACCAGGCCAGCATCAGCCTCAATATCCTGGGGCAGGTTGCCTCTTTGCAGGGTGACTATGTCCTTGCCTATCAGCATTGTCAGGAGGCCTTGCACCTCAAACAGGCCATCGGCGATCGCTGGGGAATGACCTATGCCCTTACGTATTTGGGGCGCGTCGCCCTGGCACAAGGTGATCTCGAAGAAGCGAGCCATTTGTTCCGAAAGAGCCTGACAATGAGTGAGGCGCTTGGCGATCAGCGTGGTGTGGCTTTTGCTTACCAAAACCTTGGGGACGCGGCTCAGGCACGGTCCCAATTTGACGAGGCTTTACAGCAATACCGCCAGGGGTTGGCTATTTTCAATAAAATTGGGAACACGTTAGGGGCTAATAATTGTCAGATCCGCCTGGATGAGATGGCTGCTAAAGCCCTCCAGGATAATGCGTAGGGACGAATTCATGCATAAGCTTGTGCCGGACTTTATTTTAGAAAAGATGCGCCAACAGCAAGACGAAGGGCAGTTCCAGGCTGTTTGCCTCTTCGTGGACACCTCCGGTTTCACACCATTAACCTATGCATTGATGGCGGAAGACATTGCCGGTGTTGAAGTCATTGCCGATGTGCTGGCGGACGTGTTTACCCCGTTAGTCAAAATCATCTACGACCAGGGCGGTTTTGTCGCCGGGTTTGCTGGCGACGCCTTTAAGGCGATTTTCCCGCTGGCGTCATTTCCAGACCAAGGGGCAACGGCCCGAGCCGTGGTGGCCGCCTGGCAAATCAAGCAGCATTTGGCACAACAAGCAACGATTGCCACAAAATTTGGACGCTTTGATTTTGCGGTTAAGGTGACGGTCGCGGCGGGTGACGTGACCTGGGCGATCTGGCAGCAAGATACGGGGGATACGGCCGTTCATCCCCCAGGCAAGCAGCGAGCCACCTACTATTTTGAAGGAACCGCGCTGGCACACTGTCTGGAAGCCGATGCCTTTGCTGCTGCGGGTGAGGTCATATTGACGTCGGCCGTGGCCCTGGCGCTGCCAGGAACGGCCGTCATGCTGCACCCGGTCGATGCTTATTTTCGTTTACAGGCTGTTGATCATGCGTATCTGGCATCTTTGCCACCGCTTGTAGACCAGAGAACGGCCGTGGATGACTCAGTCGCTGCGGCTTTTTTCTCTAAAGAGCTACACACGCTGCCCATTCGTGGTGAGTTCCGGCAAATTGTCACCCTGTTTGTCAATTTGCAGTCGTTGCCTCGTGACCGAGATTTTGCCAGGATGTTCTTTCACTTGCTCAATCAATATGGCGGCTATCTCTGCCGCGTGGGGCGCATTGGGGCGCAAGACCCCGGGGGGACGCTGCTGCTGTTTTGGGGCGCACCGCACAGTTATGAGAATAATGTGACCCGCGCCTTGCAATTCATCCTCGATTTGCAGGTCGCCGTGACGCAGCCGCTCAAAGCAGGCGTCACCACCAATCTGGCGTATGCTGGGTTCATTGGTGCGCCACAGCGTGAGGAGTACACCTGTCATGGCATCCATGTCAATTTGGCAGCCCGCCAGATGGTGGCCGCCCACTGGGGGGAAATCTGGCTGGATGAAGCAACCGCCCAGCAGGCGGAGCCGATTTTTAACTTGTTTCCAGGCGATGACTACCAGTTTAAGGGATTTGCTGACAAGCAACCGATCTTTCACCTTCAGGGCCAACGAGAAGCGGACGCTGCCCCTTTTTTCCGTGGGGCGATGGTGGGGCGGCAGGCGGAAATGGCTCAACTGGAAACGGCCGTACAGCCACTGCGTGACGGCCGTTTTGGGGGTGTCGTTTCTATCATGGGTGACGTGGGGGTTGGCAAAAGCCGCCTGGTGCATGAGTTTCTGGAACAAAGCGAGATTCTGGAAACAACCACCTATTTTCTCTGCCAAACAGACAGCATCATGCGCCAATCCCTCAATCCGTTTCGTTATTTCCTGCGCAATTACTTCCAGCAATCACCGATGGTGAGCGAAGAAAAGAATAAGGAACGATTTGACCAGATACTTGATAGCCTCATAAAAGTTACCCAGCATGAAGCGTTACAGTCTGAGTTAATGCGTACTCGTTCTTTCCTGGGCGCACTGATTAACCTCCATTGGCCCCACTCGCTGTATGAGCAGCTAGAACCGAAATTCCGTTTTGCAAACACATTTACCGCCCTGACGACATTGATTCAGGCCGAAAGCGCCCGGCAGCCGCTCTTGATCCACCTGGAGGATGCCCATTGGCTCGATGCCGATTCACAAGCCTTTCTGGCCAATTTAACAAATCAGGTAGAGGATTTCCCCTTTATTATTCTTGTGACGGCTCGTCCCACGCTTGAAGAATCAACCACTGCTGAAACAGTTGTTCCCAAGGAACTTTTACGTGCCTCTATTCAGCTGCACCTCCTGACCGAAACAGAAACTGCCGATCTTGCCGCAGAACGTTTACACGGCCCTGTTTCACCCGTCTTGGTTGAGCTGCTCACTGAACGATCGGAGGGGAATCCCTTCTTTGTAGAGCAAATCTTGCTTTTTTTACGGGAGAATGCCCTGCTGAAACGGAACGGTCAGGGCTGGGAACCAATTGTTCATGGATCGGGCGTCACTGAGCTGCCGACGGATATTCGAACGATCATGGTGTCCCGTTTAGATCGATTACCGACAAGGGTTAAACATACTGTGCAAACCGCTTCAATATTAGGACGGGAATTTAGCCTGCCCATATTGAGCCAAATGATGCCTTCGGAAATGAGGGTTTCAACCCAGGTGCGTGCGGCGGAAACGGCCGTCATTTGGACAGCACTGAATGAGGAAAGCTACCTGTTTCAACACATCCTGCTCCGTGAAGCTGCCTATGAAATGCAGCTGCAGGCCCAACGCCGTCACCTGCATCAGCAAGCTGCGCTGGCCATCGAGACGCAGTATTCAGCCGACCTGTCACCACATTATGGCGAATTGGCATATCATTACGAACATGCCTTGGATATAGAGAAGGCTTGCCATTATCTAAAACAAGCTGGCGATATGGCCAAGGCAGCCTACCAAAATGAAGCGGCCTTAGATTTCTATGACCGGTTGCTGGCCCACTTGCCCACCTTCCCAGCCACCAACCTTAACGATTCGACCATTCTCGACAAAGCGCCTGGCACCGAGTTCCCCTTCCCTAATGCCACCGCCACGATCGACACCCTTCTGGAAAAAGGGAAAGTATTGAATTTGATTGGCGAATTGGCTTCGGCACAGACTGCCTTGGCTGCCGCTCTGGAGATGGCCACGCAAATTCAGGATGCAGATCGCCAATCGCTCATAAGCTTAGCGCTAAGCAACATCTTAGTAGATTTGGGTCATGATGATGAGGGTATGGAGTATGCCCGACAGGCGTTGGTCTTCTATGAAACCATCGGTGACAAAAGTGGTCGGGTTGCGGCCATACACCAAATTGCCAATATCCTTAACCAAATGGGGGAGCATGAGCAGGCTCGAACACAGTTTCATCATTTATTGGAGATGCCCGAAGTGGCCAATGATGATGCAGTCACGGCCAAAGTATTGAGGGCGCTGGGCACCAGTTATTCGCAAAAAGGGGACTATGTCAAGGCGGAACTTTATTACAAGCAAGCGATTGCACTCAGCCGCAAAAATGATGTGCCTTTGGTATTAGCGGACACATTGAGCAATCTGGGCATCGTCTACTGGTATCAATCGAAATATGATCAGGCTTTGGCTTTGGTTCAGGAAGCGCAACAATTGCATAAGGCAATTGGACATAAAGAAGGAATTGTAAATGCGTCCGGCAATATAGGTGCTATTTATTTTTATTTAGGGGATCTGGATCGAGCCCTTGTATCAGATATGGAAAGCCTGAAGCTGGCACGCGAACTAGGCAAGAAAAAAACGATAGCCCTTTTACTGGGCAACATTGCCAATAATTATCGAATAAAGAAAGCATATGATCGGGCGTTGGCTTATTACAATGAAGCAATCTCTCACTTTCGCGAGATCAAGGCAGATTATTTTGCCTGTATGGTCCTGGTCTATAAAGCAAAGATTCTGTTTTTACAAGGAGCATATTTGGCTGCTCAACAACTCAACAATGAAGGGATGCAGCTAGCAGAACGAACCAATCGCAAAGATGTCCTGTTTGAGAGTCAGATCGGTAACGTCAGGATAAATAACGTATTGGGTCATCACGCGACAGCCCGCAAACAGCTCCTGGCTATGTTGGCTGAGAGCAGAGCGTTAGATGATGAACAAAAGGGCAGCCTGCATTATGAACTTTGGCGGTTGGATAAAGACAGGAAACATGGTCACCTGGCTTTATCCTTATGGCAATCTGTGAAGGATGATTTAGATCCTGAAAATCTGGAGCGTTTGTCTGAATTGGAAACTGAATTCCCCCAAATTTAGACTGTTTGGATTGATTCGATTATCGTGTGTGATGAAGTTTTTTGATTCATTGGTTGCTTAATCTGATTTGAGTAGAAAATTTAGCGGGATGTCAATACGCGCGCGCCAGGCAGGCTCATTATGTTTTGCCCCGTCAAAACGGCGCGTTAGCCAATCGACCCCAGCCTCATACCCTTTCAGGGGCATCAGATCGTCAACCGGTTTTTGCAGCGGCGGGTACAGGGCATCCAACGTGGCGGTGCCGTAATCAAAGTAGAGCTTATGTTGGCCTGCTCGCGGCAGTGCGCTTTCCAAATACGGAACGATAATCCCTTCAACGACAGGCCAATGGGTAGAAACACAGCCAGCCCCTCGAAAAACCGTTGGATATTCGCATAGAGCATAGAGCGAAATGAGTCCACCCATGCTGGAACCCATGATGAAAGTTTCTTCGCAGGTCGGGTAGGTGCGGTACGTTTGGTCGATAAACGGTTTGAGTTCTTCGACCAAAAAGCGTAGGTAACTGTCTGAACGAATGGGCTGCTGAACCACGTCACGAAATTTGTGCAGGAGCTGCCCGCCGTTGGGATGGGTTAACGGCCGTTCCGGCCAATATTCTGTCATGCGAGCAGGCGTATTGAAGATACCAACAATGAGGGTGGCACGTACCGTGCCTGCTGCCATTAACCTGGACAGCGCTTCGGCGACGCCCCAGGTTTCACCTGCCGTTGCCGTTTTGGGGTCGAATAAATTTTGGCCGTCGTGCATGTACAGCACGGTGTAATGCACCTTGGGCTTCTGTTCATAATTGTCTGGCAGCCAAACATGCACCTGCCGTGCCGGGACAAATTTGGACGGGAAATTGTCGTGGCGACGTATCAATTCACCAGTGCCTTCGCCACGCGGCGTAAGCGTTCCTCAGCGTCACAGGCTACGGTTGCCAATCCTGGATGGTCCACCACGCCCAGCATTTGCTGCGGATCGATGATGTTAATGTGAATACGGCCGTCTTCCTCTTGGGCTACAGTAACGTTACAGGGCAGCAGCAAGCCGACATCTGGTACCAGGGTTAACGCCTTATGCGCCAGTGTTGGATTACAGGCCCCCAATATTTTGTAGGGGCGAAAATCGACATCCAATTTCTTTTTTAGCGTTGCTTTGACATCAATTTCGGTGAGAACGCCAAAGCCTTCTTTTTTCAGTTCTTCGGTTACGGCCGTAACTGCATCATCGTATGAACCGGTTAAATAAACGTCAATTCCAAGTGGTTTACTCATGGTAACTCCCTAAATGGTGGTGCTAGATAGCATATTGCTTCTGGCAAAGAGCGCCTGCCTGTCGGCTCAAGGGGTTTCAGGCAGACCATTTGATTAAAAAGTAAGTTGATGGATTTTACTATTGAATTCGTGACGGGAAAAGTGAAAAAGACAACCCTTTTACGGATTCTGCGCAAAGATTTATCTTTTTTTGAGCCCGGCCAAACTCAGGCATTGGGCTTGCTATACATTGACGACTTAATTTCCATGTAGTCCCGGCGAATATTCGAATGGAAATTCAAGGAAGCAGTATAAAAATTTTGATACCACTTACCAACAACTTTTCGCAAAGCCCGGAGTTGAATGCGGACGGCCGCTTCATTGGAGCTATCGCCAGCAGCGCCACTTTCGGGACATTAAGAAGGAACAACCCAACTAGGAGATGTGGAGACGCAAAATGGTCGCCAGAAATTCCAGCGGCGAATCACGCTTCACGACCAAGTATGAATGGAATATGAGCAACCATAACGCAGCATCGACAGAAAATAATTAGCCGATATAGTTACGCTTGGATCAAAATTCAAGATGTAACAAGTTCTGAATTAAAGTATGTTAAGACGCTGTCTGGACAAAAATATCCGGACAGCGTTTTTTGTTGTCTTTCTTGTTAACTGTTCCGCATCATTTGTTGGGCGGAACAGTAGGAACCATACATATTGATATTGAGAACCATATTATTTTTTATGTACCTAAACAAGGAGTGTACAACAAATGAGTGACCGTAAAACAGGAACCGTAAAATGGTTTAGTGATCAAAAAGGTTTTGGATTTTTGGAGCAATCAGGTGGGGAAGATGTGTTTGTCCATCATTCTGCCATTGTGTCCGAAGGATACCGTTCATTGGCCGAAGGCGACCAGGTTGAATTTACAATCGAACAGGGCCAAAAAGGCCCCGCCGCAGCCGACGTCCGCAAAATCTAAATCATTTGATTATGGTTCTTCTTAGTTGAGGAATCACCTAAATGAAATGAAAGGCTCGCAGCAATGCGAGTCTTTTTTGATCCCTTTTGTGAAGTCAGGCAGTATCTGGCTTTTCTTGAGCCATCTGTTTAGCAAGCACGATCAAGCCAAACTGAGCGATGAGCCGCAATACGGCCGTTTCCCATCGTCCTCCAACCACCGGCCGCTTCCGAAAAATATCGGCAATGTGCAGCGGCAAAAAGAGCAGCATGAGCGTCAGCGTGCCCTGCGCCGCCCAAGTGCGCTTGTGCTCCCGCCACAAGCCAACCGCCAGCATTAGCTCCACCAGCCCAGAACTGTATACCCAAAACGGCCGCCAGGGGATTCGTTCCGGAATCAGTGAGATAAAAATACGCGGTGTCAAAAAATGGGCAATGCCAGAAGCGACAAAAGCGCAGCTGAATCCGATCCGAGAAATGACGTTCATCATGGGCTGACTCCGAAATTTGCCAGGCGCCTGGCATAGTCAAAAATAGGTCGGGCTGGTTGCCGTAGGCTAACCGGGATGAGGTGGCAAACTGATTGTGAAGATTGTCTGGCCGTCCGGCTCGCGCTTGAAGAAGACCGCACCACGGTGCATTTCAACAACCTCTTTTACGATTGTCAGACCAATGCCCATCCCCGGGGTTGTCGATTGGCTGACCTGTTCTCCACGATAAAATGGTTCGAAAATGTGTGGCGCTTCTGCGTCAGATATCCCAATTCCGGTATCGGAGACCTCAAAAATGGCCCGGCTGTTCTTTGGATCGCTGTAAACTTGAACCGTAACGGAACCTTCCGTTGTGAAGGTGATTGCGTTGATAATCAGGCAAGCAAACGCTTCTTCAAGTTGGCTAGCATGGCCCCAGACGACAACTTTTTCACCAGCGGGTAGAAATACAAGTGCAATGTTTTTGTCAGAGGCCTGGCTGTTATGAGTTGTTACCAGATTCCTTGCCAGGGGAATTAGATCAACGGCCGTCAGTTCCAGCTCGCTATTGTCAACGTGAAGGCGTGAAAGACGCAAGACACCTTCTACCAAGTTCTCAAACCGTCCATAAGTCTCCTTCAGAACATCAAGATACTGCTCTCTTTTTTCAGGCTGCCCGCGCTCTAATAGCTTCAAATAGAGTTTGAGCGTCGTCAGTGGCGTTCGTAGCTCGTGAGAAACGTCATGCATATATTTTGTTCTCAATTTACCTATTTCTAAAAGGCGAACGTTTGCTACGGTTAGTTCTTCTGTTCGTTCCGCGACCCGGTCTTCTAACTCTTTTACATTTTGTTTGACTTCCTGGTAAAGATAAGCGGTCTGGATTGCCGCGGCGACCTGGTTTGCCATTGCCGCCATCAGCGTGACATCTTCGTCAACAAAATCAGCTTCTTCTGGCAAACGAACTGCCGAAATTGTGCCAAACTGACTATCTCGATACTGCAGCGGTACAACGATGATGGACCCAGCCCGATGTGCGCGTCGTTTTTCCTGTACCTTTGCCGATTCGCGGAAATCGACCGTTCCTTTTAGCGAGAGGGCTGGTTTGGACTCGCGCAATACCCAGCCCGTGAGTCCAGACATCAAATCTTCATATGTGGCCATGTGGTTTCTTTCTGCCCCTGGGCCGCCAATGACAAAATCTTCAACTGTTTGTGAAACACGGTCAATAATATAGATTGCCGTTCGATTCGCTGGCAAAACTTCTGTCACATTGTCCACTATTGTTTGCAGCAAGATTGTTAGGTCTGATACGGCAACGAGCGAACGTGCCACTGCATAGAGAGCTTCAGTTCTCGACAAAATCTTGCGTGTTTGTGCATGCAATCTTGATTGCGTGATTTCTGCTTGCTTAATTTCTGTAACATCTGTTGCCACAACAATGATTGAATTTACTTCTGTATATTCATCAAAAAATGGCGAGTATTTGATGTCCCAAGAATTTTCGAGCATGTCGACTGTTGTGTGTAAGTATTCTCCCGCCAGTGCTCTTGTCGTGCCTTCGATTAATTGGGGAAAATCTCTAAAGATATCTTCGTATGATTTTCCCATTACGGAGTCTGAGTTAATGCCAATGATGTCCAGCACTTGACCTTTGGAAAAAGTGATTATCCCATTTGCGTCCAAAGCAAAAAGCAGTACGGGGGCATGTGAAATAATTGAATTTAAGCGGGCCTCATTTGTTTGCAATTGTTGAAAAAGACGCACATTATCTATCGCTGCTGCCGCCTGGTTTGCCAATGCGGTCAAAAATGAAATATCCGCATCTTTGAACTCCCGCTTTTCATGTTCCAATGCGTAGAGCACGCCTATACAGGCATCACTGATCAGGAGCGGAACACCCGCGTAGGACGAGTACCCGTACTCTGACAACATCTGATTGGCCCCAAATTGATCTTGTTGAATATCTGGCACCACCAATTGCTGCTGATGTTGAATGATCCAGCGGGTTGCCCCTTCGCGTTTGCGAACGCGCTGCATGGGTGCCTGTGACGCCTGATTTTTTACAGTCGAAGCGCTTGTTGTGAATGTGTCGGTTGCTTTATCCCATAAAATAATGCTGGCATCAGAAGCAGGCATTAACCAGGCAACTGCCTGAACAACCTTTTCCAGAACGGTTTGTAATTCCTGGGGTTGATGCAAGGCGATTTTCAATCCTGCCAGGGCTGATTGTCGTTGATATTGTTGGGAAATAATCTGTTCCCTGTTCGTGACGCGGCCTTCTAATCTGTTTGCTTGCTCCTGAACTTTTTTCTTTAACTGGTCCGTGTGGAGTGCTGCAGCAGCCAGCGAGGCCATTAAATCAGCAATTCGCACGTGTTCTTTCGTGAAAAAATTGGCGATTGCTTTATCCAGCGAAATTAACCCAATTGGTTGTCCTGCAACCATTAAGGGAACCCCAATCCAGTTTTTGATAGCGGCCAACCCGGGCACTTGCTGCCAGGCAACGTTGTGTGTTGTGTCTTGAATTAATGTACTTTTGCGAACGGCCGTTGTGGGAATCCAACCGTCTTGAATAAACGAGATCAGCTGGTTTAGCTTGCCGGGGTGGGCGGGGCTGTTTATGGCGTGACGCTTGGCCTGAATGCTAAGGCTGGACGCTTCTTCGAGGAGAACTACATAAGCAGAATCATATGGGACCAACTCATGGAGAGAGAGCAGGAGCTTGTCAAGAATTAAGTTTAGCTCTGATTCTTCGGTGAGGGCAAGAGCAGCAGCATGAATTGCCTCAGAGTGAAAGCCATAGTGACCTACTGCTTGATCCATGATTTTAGCCTTCCAGAAGTAAAACCTCCGGGTCTTCAATGAGTTCCTTGACACGTACCAGAAACTGAACTGCTTCACGGCCGTCTACAATGCGGTGATCGTAAGTGAGGGCGGCGTACATAATTGGGCGAATGGCGACCTCGCCATTTATCACCACGGGCCGTTCTACGATATTGTGTAGGCCTAAAATACCCACCTGTGGCGGATTCAATATCGGTGTACTCAGCATTGAACCAAAAACACCGCCATTTGTAATTGTGAAACTCCCGCCTCTCAAATCTTCTAACGATAGCGAACCGTCGCGCGATTTTTGAGCAAACGCTTTGGTTTGCTGCTCAATTTGGGCAAAGCTCATCCGATCGGCGTCCCGCAGCACAGGCACGACCAACCCTTCTTCTGCGCCCACGGCAATACCAATGTCATAATAATGCTTGAGGATCATCTCATCCGCGTCAATCTCGGCGTTCAGGCGCGGAAATGCCTTCAGTGCACCTACGGTAGCCTTGACGAAGAAAGAGGTGAAGCCGACCTTGACGCCGTGCCGCTGCACGAAGGCTTCCTGGCGCCGCTTGCGCAGTTCCATCACTGGGCTCATGTCGATTTCGTTGAAGGTGGTGAGCATTGCGGCCGTTTGTTGGGCTTCTACCAGGCGGCTGGCAATGGTGCGACGGCGACGTGACAGGCGAACGCGCTCTTCACGCTCGTCGCGCTGAGCGCTTGTGGTGGCTGATTTGCTGGGTGCTGCAGGACGGGAAGCAGGGGAAATGGGTTTGGCCGTCTGGAGCAGGGCCGCGACATCGTTTTTTGTTACTTTGCCGCCGGGGCCACTGCCTTTTACTCTGGTGACATCGACGCCTTCTTCATTGGCCATGCGCTGGGCAACCGGGGTGATCTTTTCACTGCTTGCTGCAGGCGCGGCTGCTGCCTGCGGTTCCTTGTTAGCTGTGGGTATCGTTTGTGGCTGGCTACCATTGCCTGTGGGGTCAATATATCCCAAAATATCCCCGACCTGCACGTCGTCGCCAGATTGTACGGCAATTTTTGTCAGCACACCGGATGACTCTGCGCCAACTTCTACATCGACCTTGTCTGTTTCCAGCTCTACCAGGACATCACCCAGGCTAATGCTGTCTCCTTCCTGTTTGAGCCATTCGCCCACGGTTGCTTCTACGACCGATTCACCCATTTCTGGCACTTTGATTTCAATACTCATTTTGTCCTCGTTTTGCGTGTCGCAAGTAGCTGGTTGCAAGCTGCAAGTAACTGGTTACGTCTCCGTGCATCCCGCTACTGTTTACTGTTCAGTTCATCTTCAAACTTAAAGGCAAATTCGGTAATGGCCTTTTGGTTGCGTCGATGCCAGGTACTGGAGCCTTCGGCCGGGCTGGCCCGACGCGGTCGTCCAATATAGCGTAGGGGCCAACGGCCGTTTATCACATCTTCCAACTGCCAACGCATAAATTCCCAGGCGCCCATGTTGGCCGGCTCTTCCTGCAGCCAGACCACTTCTTCAATGTTGGGATATCGAGAAAGTACCGTCTCCAATTCATTGCTGGGGAATGTATAAAGCTGTTCTACTCGGGCTACGGCCACGGCAAAGTCGGTTTGCTGCGCCTGCACTTCGGCTAAATCGACGTAGACCTTACCGCTGCACAGCACCAGACGGCGTACCCCGGTTGCATTGCTGTCTGTTGTTTTGGGATCGTCCAGCACCGCTTGCCAACTGTGTTCGGCCAACTCCGGCAATGTGGAAGCTGAGAGCGGATGGCGCAGCAGGCTCTTGGGTGTCATCACGATGAGCGGCAGGGGATCCGTTTGCAGCAAGGCAGCCTGTCGCCGCAGTACATGGAAATATTGGGCAGCTGTGGTGGGGTAAACGATGCGCATATTGGTTTTGGCAGCCATCTGCAAAAAACGTTCCAGGCGGGCGGTGGAGTGATCTGGTCCTTGCCCCTCGTAGCCGTGTGGCAAGAGCAACACCAGCGAGGGTGTCTGCTCCCACTTCGCGTAGCCACTAACCACATATTCATCGATGATGGCCTGGGCAGTGTTAATAAAATCGCCATACTGCGCTTCCCAAATGACCAATCGCTCGGGCGCCTCGATGTTGTACCCATACTCAAAGCCGATGGCGGCATTTTCCGAGAGAGGACTGTTGCGAACCTCGAAGGCTGCTCTGGCCTGTGGGATGGTTTGTAACGGGACGTGCACACGGCCGTTTTCACTGTCGCGCAGCAGGGCGTGGCGGTGGCTAAACGTGCCGCGTTCGACATCTTCCCCAGTCAAGCGGATTGCGGTGCCATCGGCCAAAATGGAGGCAAAAGCCAGCTCTTCGGCGGTGGCCCAATCGAGGGTGCTTTCCAGGGAGGCCTGGCGCTTTTTCATGGCGCGAGCCAGCTTGCTGTGGACATTGAATTCGGGCGGAATGGTGAGCAATGCCTGGTTGAGCTCCCGTAACGTTTGAGAGGATACGGCCGTTGCCACGGATTTGGCTGCCCCTTTCGGAGGCAGTTCCGCCTGTGGCTCCAGCGTATCTGCAATGCTCTCCAGCTCTAGTGACTCATAAATCTCCTGCATTTGGCTCATCTGCTGTTCAACCAGTTCGTTGGGCTTGGCTTCAGGAATCTCACCCCGCTGAACCAACGTGTTGGCCCATAGCTGGCGCACCGTCGGCAGGGCATCCGCAACCCGGTACATGCGCGGCTGGGTAAAGCGGGGTTCGTCTCCCTCATTGTGGCCGTAGCGCCGATAGCCAACCAAATCGATAAGGAAATCTTCCTGAAAGCGCTGGCGGTAAGCAATGGCTAACCGGGCCACTTCGATGCACGCTTCCGGATCATTGGCATTGACATGGACGATTGGGATTTTGTAACCCTTGGCGACGTCGCTGGCGTAGCGGGTGCTGCGACTTGACCAGAAGTTGGTGGTAAAGCCCACCTGATTATTAGCGATGATGTGAATTGTGCCGCCCACGCGATAGCCGCGCAGCCGGTGCATGTTGAGCGTCTCTGCCACGATGCCCTGGCCAGAAAAGGCGGCATCGCCATGAATGAGAATGGGCAGCGTGATCGAATGGTTGAACTGCGGGGCACCGGGTTCGGTAACCAGCGTTCCGGCAGCACGTGCCATGCCGGCCACGACTGGATTGACGTGCTCTAAATGGCTGGGATTGGGCGTCATCTTGATGACCAGGTCGATGATGTTGTCTTCTTCAAAATCGATGAAACGATGTGCCCCGGCGTGATACTTCACGTCTCCGGTCCAGCCGCGATAGTTGCGACCTTCGTACCGACTGTGTTGCGCCGGATCTTTAAATTGGGTGAGGATTTCTTCGTACGGCCGTTTCAAAATATGGGCTAAGACGTTGAGCCGCCCCCGGTGCGCCATGCCTATCAGCACGTTGAACACCTTTGCCTCGGCTGCACCCCCCACGATCTCATCCAGCATCGGCACCATCATATCCAGCCCTTCAATGGAAAAGCGCGTTTTGCCAGGGAAGATACGGTGCAAAAATAGCTCAAACGTCTCAACTTCCGTAAGGCGGTTCAGCAGGCCCGTGTTGTTAATGGCCGTGGTCGGCGGTCGAAAGCGGCGCGTTTCTACCATCTCCTGCAGCCATTGGCGCTCTTCCGGTACGCGTACATGGGCATAATCAAACCCGATGCTGGAAGAGTAGATTTGTCTCAAAGCGTCGATTGCTTCTTTGGCATTGGCCTTATTGCGCCCGGCTGGCCCCCCAACCAGGCTGGCAGGCAGCTGGCGCAATTCGGCTTCGCTGATGTTGTGGGTGGCTAACTCAAGCTCGGGGTCGCCCGGTGGGTTAAACAGCCCGAGTGGGTCGATTTGGCTGCCCAGGTGACCAAATTGCCGGATGCTTTGGGCGAGATTTACAGCCCCCATAATTTTTTCAGGTTGGAAGGAAGGGGCGGTTGCGGTCGAAACGGCCGTTGCCGCTGCGCTATGCCCATTTTGCAAAAAGTCTGCCGGGGGTGGCCACGCCTCAAACTGCGCTCGCGTTGCCGCATCAACCGATGCAGGATCGGCCTGGAATTTCTCGTAAAGTTCTAGAATATAGCCAGCGTTTGGTCCATGGAATTGTTGCCAAATGTTCATATAAACTTTCTACCTGAAATGCCGATTTCTTTCAAGAATCGAATTTCTGCGTATGTTTTTGTGATTGGCCAGGAAGCCACACAGCGGTTGAGACAGCGATAGCGGGGAATCGGGCAAACTGTTGCAGCCAGTGGCTGAGCCATCGTTGCCGACAATGAAGCCTATAAAAAAGCTGTCCTCAGCACTGACAAAAACAGAAAGCCCAATGCCAATCCAGACGCCATCGCTCGTTGTTTAGGTAAGTGAGATTGTACCATGATCGCAAAAATGGTGTGGAAAATTGCGCCAAAAAATCCAGTCATTGAAGGAAAATTGCTGCAGCACCGTGAAGCCTCGTTCGCTAATTCTAACAAATTGCTTACGTGCCGGTAAGATGAAAGTAAGAACTGGGTTATAAGCTGGGTCTCTTTGCTATACTAACCTTGGGAAATCAAGCTGATTCATTTCTATTATTCATAGCGCCTGCGCAATTTTTAAGGAGATACGGCATGTTTAATAAAGTTTTTGGACGACGTGAACAGGAAGAAGAGGTTAAGGGGATGAATCGGTTGCCACCGGGCCAGTCGCTAACGCAAAAGTTCCCGGTGCTGCATTATGGCCCCACCCCCAATACCGATCTGGCCAACTGGGATTTGCGCGTTTTTGGACAGGTTGAGGAAGAAGTGGTGTGGGATTGGGAAGCGTTTAACAAGCTGCCTCGCACCAAAATAACGCTGGACATTCATTGTGTTACTCGCTGGTCCAAGTTTGATACCGATTGGGAGGGTGTTTCTCTGAAGACGCTGGTAGACGAAGGCTTTATTAAGCCGAAACCGGACGCCAAGTATGTGATTCAGCATTGCGAAGTGGGGTATACGACCAACACGCCACTTGAAATGGTGATGCAAGATAACTTCTTGCTAGCAACCCACTTTGATGGCAAGCCGTTGACTGTGGAGCACGGCTGGCCCCTGCGTGGCGTCGTGGGCGCTTTTGCCGATCGCAGCGAACCAAGTTCGGCCTACCTGTGGAAGGGAGGCAAATGGCTGCGCGGCCTGGAATTCCGCACCGATGATCAGCTCGGCTTTTGGGAAAAGGCTGGCTACCATAATGAAGCCGATCCGTGGAAAGAACAGCGGTTCAGCGGGGGAAGCTGGATGAACCGTTTTTAGACTTCGTCTCGCAAAATCAAATAGAAAAGCTATTGACTATTGAGGGAACGCTGGCGCTGGCTGGCGTTCCCATTTCTTTTTACGGCCGTTCCTCAACTCTACAAAAGGCAGCGCGCCCGGTTGGCCTTTCATGCCTGTACCAGCCACTTCTTTCGCTGCTAAAGGCCATCTGTTCCCTTAAAGAGCGCCTGCAGATTCAGCGAAGTGGGCTTCGCTTTGCTGGCGAGCAGGACGTATTGGCGTGCCAACGCATCTTTGCTGACGCCATGAACGGTACTCATGAGCCCCAGCGCTTCGGCTAACTCGTCAGGCGAACACGCTTCAATAATCTGTTTCCAGATGGCTTCTTCCAAAACATTAAATGCTATCTGCAGCTCATGAAGTCCAAAACCAGCAGCGAATCTTTCCTGCGCCAGGTTTTGGGAATAGCGAATCATGGTTGTCAAGTCTCTATCCTTGATACTGCGTATCATGAGGTCGTAAAGCGTTTCCAGCTTGGCCTTGTTCTGTGCCAGCCCAGCCGAGTCGTAATGGGCTAAATGTGCCCGTTCCAGCGCATTGGCTGCCTGATCTAAAATTTCCGGCCTTCTTTGTTCGAGTAATTGACTGAGTTTCATAGGTCACACCTGTTTCCGGGTGCGAACGAGCAGCAGCGGGCGATCCACTCGTTGCAAAACGCCAGCAGCAACGCTGCCGTAGAATACGCGAGCTAATCCGCCTCGGCCATGGCTGGCCATTGCAATCAGGTCGGCTCCTTCACGCGCAGCCACATCGATAATGGTTTCGGCAACAGGCCCATGTTCGACAGAGCCCTTAGCGTCTATCCCTTTTGCGTGGAACTCACCGCGAAGGGCCTTCAGGTAAGCCTCGGCTTCCAATGTTCGGCGCTCGAAGGCAGAAATGTTTAGCTCCAACGTTCCATAGGGTCCGGCCACTAACGTATGAGATTCAACCACCTGAACGAGGACCACTTTGGCTTTAAAGCGATGGGCCATCTCTTCAACGTGAGGCAAGATTGCCTCGGCTCGCTTGGAGCCATCTAATGGGACTAAAATCGTTTTGTACATGACAAACCTCCAGTATCTTTACGATACTCGCGGACACGCTGGTTGTCATTGGCAGGGTGTTGATTTTTGGCTCAACAAAAAGATATAGCCTGGCGACCATCTCGACACTTGATGAGGGGGGTAAGTTATGAGGGCAGCGATGACTGCTGTCTCTAAGAGGTCAACGACGCTCACGAGATGCTGGAGCAGGGCGACGAACCTGCGCTGGCGCCTGAGATCGCGTTCTTCCTTCTGGCCTGATTGAGAACACCATTAGCGTAAATAACGGGTCTGTTTGGCGCTTGCTGAGGATTTGTTTGTGTCTATTCAGGCTTAAAATCGAGCGCGGCCGAGTTAATACAGTAACGAAGCCCTGTCTTCTCTCGCGGGCCATCATCAAAAAGATGGCCCAGGTGACCGTCACATTGGGCACAAATTACCTCGACGCGCTTCATGCCATGGGTATTGTCTTCGCGAAGTTCGACATTGCCCTGGCTCACGATATCCCAGAAACTGGGCCACCCGGAGCCTGAATGAAATTTCGTTGTGGACGAAAACAGGTCGTTGCCGCAGCCAGCACAGGTGTACGTGCCGTCTGCTTCGGCATCCACATATTTGCCGGTAAACGGCCGTTCTGTTCCACTCTCGCGTAAAACACGGTACTGTTGACTTGTCAGCTGTTCGCGCCACTGTTGTTCGCTATTGGTTATTTTTTCATGCTTATATTTTAGTCCCCGATTGCCATTTCAAGCAAATCACCAAAATTGATTTTGAAAGAGCAAACAGGTCAGGCTGCGTCTGCGGCACTGCCCAGCTTTTCCTTCAAAAACCTTTTAGCGACGTCAACAGGGACTGCCAGGCCGACTTGTGGGCCTGAAATCATGGTGTTGATGCCTACAAGTTGGCCGTTTCCATCTACCAAAGGCCCGCCAGAGTGACCCGGACGTAGTTGAATGCCCAACTGTACCAACGCCCCTTGGTAGCCATTCTGTTCCAGGGGCTGCCCCACGGCGATGACCGTGCCGGCGGCTGCGGCGCCAACCACTCCCCAGGGATGCCCTACGGCGACGACCCAATCCCCTGCTTTTAGCTGGCTGGAGTGGCCTAAGGCAATCGTGGGCAGTTGATTCGCTGGGATGTAAAGTGCCGCCAAATCAACCGTTTCATCATAGGCCAGCAGTTGAGAGGGGAACTTACGGCCGTCGGCCAAAGTCACTTCTGGGGCTTGGCGCTGCACCACGTGAGCGTTGGTCAAAATCAGGCCGTCGCCGTGCCAAATTGTTCCTGCACCAAAGCCGCGACGGCCGTTGCCCACCTGCACGACGCAGTGCTGCACCGTTTGGATAACGGCCGTCATGGCCTGGTTTATTTCGTCGAGAACGTTCATAGGTAGCTAACTGCAAACAAATATATTCTGTAGGATAAGGAGAATGCTCACGCCTCGATTCTTTTTTGTGTGCATTTAGGGCCGTGGGCCAATGGTGACATCGGTTGTATGAATCTGGCCGCCGCGCACAAACCTGACAGAAACGGCCGTATCCACCAGTTCACCGCTTAATCCTGCCAGCAAATCATCATGCGACTGTAGGTTGTTGTCGGCAAAAGTGACAAGCGTATCGCCGAGCGTGAGGCCCGCTTTGGCTGCCGGGCTGTCGTTTTCTACAGAGACGACCAGTAAGCCGCGCTTTTGCCCCAATTCTGCCTTGACGTCATCAGGCAAATGCACCCGCTGGGTGCTCACGCCCAGGTAACCGCGCTGTACCCGACCGTGCGCCAGCAGCGAATCAGCCACGCGCGCCAGAGTGGGGGTAGGAATCGTCAGGCTAGCGCCACGGCCTAGGGCAGAGGTGTTAAGCCCAATGAGTTGTCCAGCCGCATCCACCAGCGGACCGCCAGAAAAGCCCGGGTACATCACCACATCGGTCTGCAGGTAACGGTCAATTTGGCCACCCTGCCGCGTGCGCCAACCGTTACCCAGAGCAGAGACGATGCCCAGCGTTGCCTGTACTGTGCGACCTGGGCGCCCGAGGGCCAATACCAAATTGCCTACGCCCAAATTTTGCTTATTGCCTTCGGTGAGTGGGTTCAGGCCGCTGGCGTCTACTTTAAGAAGGGCCAGATCGGTGGACGGATCGCGTCCAACCAAAGTGGCATTGACGCTGCTGCCGTCGGGCAGACCGATTTTGAGATGTTCATCCCGATTAACCACGTGGTTGGCGGTGAGGATCACGCCATCGGCCCACACAATCCCGCTTGCGCCCAGTCGGCGACGCCCTTCGACGCGCACGATGCTACTGTCTGCCTGGGAAACGGCCGTTGCCAATGCCGATGAAAGGTCAGTTAAGACGTTGCTCATGTTTGCTCCTTGTTGAGTCGCTGTGGCGCTTGGCCACGCGCTAATTTTGCGGAAAGCATCCGCGCTTTTACGCTGTGATGGTCGTTAGTTTAGAGGAAAACAAGCTGGCTCAAATCAGCCATTTCGGGAGGCACACCCTGGAAGAATGGGTAGGTTATAAGCGAAGCAGCCCCAGCCGCGTAGCCTGTACCACAGCTTCGGTGCGGCTTTGGGCGCTGAGCTTGCCTAAAATGGCGTTCACGTGGAACTTCACGGTGTGGTCGCTGATTTCCAGCTGATGGGCAATGGCTTTGTTGGTGAGTCCTTCAGCCAGCAGGATAAGCACGTCGCTTTCGCGGGGCGTGAGTTCGGTAAACGCATCGGCAAGCGCAGAGGGTGTGAACGTTTCTGGTAAAACGGCCGTTGCAAAATCCGGGTCTAACACGGCCATGCCATGCAGCGCTGCCTGCAAAGCTGCCATGATGGCGGCGGCGGACGCATCGCGTCGCAGCATCGCCTTTATGCCGATCTGCCACAAAGGCGCAACGGCCGTTTCGTCTGGCAGCAATGCCACAACGGGTAGGGGGAATGGCTCCTCGTCCGGCAGCGTTGTCAATAGTTCCCAGCCGACATCCCAAATGACCCCGTCGATCTGCGGAGACGACCAGGCATCAACCAGCGGATCCGTTTGCAGATCGGCCAGCCAGTCGGCCAGGCTCATTTGGGCAACCACCTCACAGAGAGGCTCAGTGGCCAACAGCATTGCCAGGCCGGCGCGGGCTAAGGGGTCTTCGGCCACAAGGGCCACAGCTAGGTCACTCATAGCGGCCAAGCGTACCACAGTTCTCTTTGAGATTGGTTAGATTGTGGCCAGAGATGTTTTTAAACCGGGGTCACCACTCTGTACAGCTTTGTAAAAACAAGGCAATGCCTGTAAGATTTCCCCCTTTGGCAACCGACTGACCTGCAAAAGGATCGCAATGACAACCGCCGCTATCTCCCACAGCACACGTCAGCGCCTGACCGGGGCGCTGTTTATTTCGCAAAGCTTATTCTCCGCAGCGATGATTGCCGCCTTTACTCTGACGCCCATTTTGGCGGCGGAGCTGGGGGGCAGCGACAGCGCCGCAGGTGTTCCCAACACGCTGACGCTGTTGGGCCGGGCCGCTGCCGCGTACCCAATCGGCTGGCTGTTTGACAAAGTTGGGCGCCGACTGGGCTTGATGATTGGCTTTGCCCTGGCATTGGCGGGGGCGGTGCTCACCGTTTGGTCGGTGATGAACAGCTCGTTTATTGGCTTTTGTGCCGGGGCAGCGCTGAT
>CBDUOF010000037.1:0-21697 GCA_965368765.1 uncultured Anaerolineae bacterium
GTTCACGCGGCACCCAACACCACCAGCCGGATCATTTCCAAATCCATAAGTAAAGACGGTGGGCGCGCCTCATACCGTGGCTTGCTCAAAGTCAACAAAGGTGCCTATCACTGCAAATCTAATGTGGTATGTGATGCTCTTCTGCTGGATGAAGCGAGCCGCTCCGACACGTATCCATACATTGAAATTGAAGAAGAAGATGTCAACATTGGCCACGAGGCGTCGGTGAGCAAAGTGGGTGAGGAACAGCTCTTCTACTTGATGAGTCGTGGTATTAAAGAAGAAACCGCTACCTCCATGGTTGTAAATGGCTTTATTGAGCCGCTGGTTCGAGAATTGCCAATGGAATACGCCATAGAGATGAATCGACTGATTCAACTGCAAATGGAAGGGTCGATTGGGTAGGAGAGCAAGTTGGTAATTGGAAATTTAATTACCAATTATCAAACCTCAACTACACCTACATAATTATCATGACTACATTTACGAAAGAAGCAGTAAAACAATTATCCGCAGCGCTGGATGAGCCAGAATGGATGCTAGCGTTCCGGCTCAAGGCGTTTGAAATTTATGAAAGTACGCCCATGCCTACGACCACCAATGATGCATGGCGCCGCACCAATATCCGTCGATTTAAGCCCGATGAAATCGGACCGTCAGTGAATGGCGATGCCGCCACAACCTGGGAAATCCCTGAATTTTTGGGTAAAGAGCTAACCGGCGAAGTGGTGGGTGGCAGCATGTTGCAAATTGATGGCGTTACGCGCCAGCATGAACTGAGCGATGCCTTGAAGGAACAGGGCGTTATCTTTTGTGACATGCATACGGCCGTTGCCAATCATCCCGAGCTCATTAAGAAACACTTCATGACAGATTGTGTGCAGGTAACCGAAGGGAAATTTGCCGCCATGCACGGCGCTTTCTGGCGTGGGGGTACGTTCCTTTATGTGCCAAAAAATGTAAAGGCCGCGGCACCGCTGCACAGCGTGCTGTGGTCCGAGAATGGCAAAACGTTTACCCACACCCTGGTTGTGTTAGAGGAAGGTGCCGAAGCGATCTTCATGGACGAATATGCCTCCGGAGAAAGCAAAGTGCCCGGCCTGCACAATGGCGTAATAGAGTTGCTGGTAGGCGATAATGCCAACCTCATTTACGCTGGCCTGCAAGACTTTGGCCAAAACATGTGGCAGTTCAACCATGAGCGTGGCCGCGTGGGTCGTGATGGCAAGCTGGATTGGGTCACAAGTATGATGGGCACCCGCCTCACCAAAGCGTTCCAGACATTAGAGCTAGACAAACCTGGTGGCTGGGGTCGTATGTCGGGGATTTTCTTCACAAACGGCCGTCAGCATCTTGATCTGGATACCCAACAAAACCACAATGCGGGCGACACCGTTAGCGACCTTCTCTACAAAGGGGCTCTGCGTGAAAAGTCTCGTACAGTTTGGCAGGGGATGATTAAAGCGTTGCCTGGTTCGCAGAAGATTGATGGCTTCCAGGCCAACCGAAACCTGATGCTGGACAAATCTGCTCGGGCCGATTCGATTCCCGGGCTAGAGATTGAGGCTGATGATGTGGTTTGTACCCATGCTTCGGCCATTGGCCAGCTAGACCCCGACGAACTGTTTTACCTCATGAGCCGAGGAATTCCCCGGAAAACGGCCGTAGAAATGTCTGTCCAGGGCTTCTTCGACCCACTCATGCGGCGTATTCCATTTGAAGGCGTTCGTAATCGCATCTTCGATCGTATCGTCGAGAAAATTGGTTAATTATTATTGAGTGAAAAGTGATTGAGTGAAAAGTGAAAAGTGGTCTAAGCTACTTTTCACTTTTTACTTTTTACTTCTTACTTGCAAGAGGGGTTTACGGAATGAGCAATAAAGGGTATGTACATGGTGACGTGCTGGTAACGACGCAATGGGTAGCCGACAATCTGAGCGATACCGGCAAGGTTCGACTGGTTGAATCCAATGAAGATGTTTTGCTTTACAGCACAGGGCACATTGAGAATGCGGTACACATTGATTGGGTAGCCGACCTTAACGATGCCGTTCGGCGTGATTATTTGGACGAGGAGCAATTTGCCGCGCTCCTCTCGCGTAACGGTATTGGCAATGACACAACCGTTGTTTTTTATGGTGACAAAAATAATTGGTGGGCCACCTACGCCTTTTGGGTGTTTAAGCTATTTGGTCATGCCAATTGCAAAGTCATGGACGGCGGTCGCAAAAAGTGGATCGATGAAGGGCGTGCCCTGACCAAAGATAAACCAACCTTTCCCAAAGCCAATTACAAGCCATCAGCCCGCACCGACTACAAAATCCGCGCCTTCCGCGATCAGGTCCTGGATCACGTCCAGGCCAACCAGCCCCTGGTAGATGTACGCAGTCCTCAAGAATTTAGCGGAGAGCTGCTGCACATGCCCGGTTCACCACAGGAAGGCGCCTTGCGTGGTGGGCACATCAAGGGGGCCGCGAACGTGCCCTGGAGCCGCGCCGTGGCCGAGGATGGGACATTCTTGCCCGCCGATGGCTTACGCGCCATATACGAAGGCGAAAAAGGGCTGTCGCCCGACAACAGCGTTGTGGCCTACTGCCGCATTGGCGAACGTAGCTCCCACACCTGGTTCGTGTTGACTTACCTGCTTGGTTATCCCAACGTGCGTAACTATGATGGATCCTGGACTGAATGGGGCAATCTTGTTGGCGTACCGATTGAAAATCCATCCAAGAGCCGATAACAGTGAATGATAATCAGTAGTCAGCTTTCACCTGACTGATTACTGATTATCGGACGCCTGTTCCTGATTACAATTACTATGTTAAACGTCCCCAAAATACGCAGCGAATTCCCGATTTTGCAAACAGAAGCCTACCCAGGTGTGCCATTGATTTATCTGGACAGCGCGGCTTCTTCCCAAAAACCTGTGTCCGTCATTGAAGCGATGAATGATTATTATCGCCACACGAACGCCAACGTGCATCGGGGCATTCATCGCCTGAGCGAGGATGCGACCAATGCCTATGAGGGCGCGCGGGAGCGCATTGCCAATTTCATAAATGCAGTTGATCCGGCTGAGGTTATTTATGTGCGCAACGCCACTGAGGGGTTTAATTTGGTGGCCTATAGCTGGGGTCGGGCGAATTTGCGGGCCGGGGACGAAATTCTCATTACGGCAATGGAACATCACGCCAACATTGTGCCCTGGCAATTATTGGCGGAAGAACGGGGCGTGGTGCTGCGGCATTTGCCATTTTTGCCCAATGGCACTCTGGATTTAGATCAACTTCCTGAGCTGCTCACGGAGCGAACGAAACTATTTAGCTTTACGGCCGTTTCCAACGTGTTCGGCACCGTCAATCCAGTAAAGCAGTTGGTTGATGCTGCCCACAGCGTTGGCGCATTGGCCATGGTCGATGCGGCGCAGGCGGTGCCTCACATGCCAGTAGATGTGCAGGCCTGGGATTGTGACTTCATGGCTTTTTCTGGCCATAAAATGTGCGGGCCGACCGGCATCGGCATATTGCACGGTAAGCGCCATTTGCTGGAAGCGATGCCACCCTTTATGGGAGGCGGTGACATGATTCGCCGGGTAACGCTGCAAGGCTCCACCTGGAATGAATTGCCTTACAAATTTGAAGCGGGTACACCCAGTATTGCCGAGGGGATTGGATTGGGAACGGCCGTTGACTACCTCACGGACCTGGGTATGGAAGATGTTCATGCCTATGAACAGTACATAACCAACTATGCCCTGGAATCGCTTAGCGAGGTGGAAAACCTGCAAATTATTGGCCCTTCGGCTGCCCAACGGGGCGGCGTGGCCTCTTTCACCATCCAAGGGCTGCACCCTCATGATATCGCCGAACTGCTAGACAAAGACGGTATCGCGATTCGGGCAGGCCATCATTGCGCCATGCCATTGCATCAGCAATGTGGCATTAACGCCACGGCCCGTGCCAGTTTTTACATTCATACAACCACCGACGAAGTAGACAAACTGGTGGCAAGCCTCAATCATGCCAAAAAAGTTTTCCGTCTGTAAATTGGGGTATAATTCAGCAAGATATTTGAACATAAACAGACTGAACAATCTCCAGTCACAAATCTGAAACTTCTTATGGATGAAAGTATATATCGCGAACAAATCATAGACCTGTATGAGCACCCGCTGAATCATGGTCATCTAGAAACGGCCGATTGGACCTACGAAGAAGACAATCCCCTCTGTGGCGATGTCATCCGCATCGATGTGAAGCTGGACGACCAGCAGCGTGTGGCCGATGTTGCCTGGAGCGGCGACGGCTGTGCTATCAGCCAGGCCGCCGCCTCCCTGCTCACTGAAGAAATCAGAGGTAAAACGCTGGCAGAGGTCCGTGCTTTTGACAAGGACACCTTGCTCGATCTCATTGGGGTTAAACTAAGCATGGCTCGTGTCAAGTGTGCTTTGCTTTCCCTTAAAGTTCTCAAAGCCGGTGCATACGGTATGCCTGACCCCGATGAGCTACGTGGTGCTGACCACTGACAGATACAGCAGCGTTTGAACAGACAGTCCCGTTACCCAAAAAAAGCCAAAAGGAAGGATAACTAAGTTGGTTGAATTTGTGAAAGTAGCCCACGTGGATGATATTCCCCCTGGAAAGAGAAAATGGCACGAGTTTGAATACGAAACGGTTATCATATTGAACGTAGACGGCAAATTTTACTGTATCGCTGATCTTTGTTCTCACGATGATGGCCCCTTGGGAAATGGACCAGTTGATGGATTTTCCATTGAATGCCCGCGCCACGGTGCCTGCTTTGACATACGTACTGGGGCAGTACTGGCTTTACCAGCCACAGCGCCAATTCCTACCTATAAAGTTAAGGTAGAGGATGGGGACATTTTTATCGAAAATCTTGATGAATGAACAAGATTTAGGAGATTTAGTTTTAAAGAAAGGGCGCTCTGAAGGGCGCCCTTTTTTGTTTGACAGTCTTGGGCAAATTGCCTATATTTAGCCACTGTAAAATAGAACAAATATTTCATTAAACCACCAAATCTTGCGCATTAAGGGTCAGTCAGGTTTAATCGCAGGGTTATACTTAAATCTACGTTAAGCAACCTGACAGGTCACTTTGGGAAACAGGAACGTTATGGAAATTGGTCTGGTAAAACAAGTAAATATTGATTCTGAGGTACGTGAATCGTACCTGAGCTACGCAATGAGCGTGATCGTTTCACGTGCCTTGCCCGATGCGCGCGATGGCTTGAAGCCAGTGCAACGACGCATCTTGTATGCCATGTATGACATGGGCTTGCGCCCCAACACATCCTACAAAAAGTCTGCGCGTGTTGTGGGCGAAGTTCTGGGTAAATATCATCCTCACAGCGACCAGGCAGTCTACGATGCAATGGTGCGGTTGGCGCAGGATTTTTCGATGCGTTACAGGTTGGTTGATGGGCAGGGAAACTTTGGCTCTATAGATGGTGATGCGGCCGCCGCAATGCGGTACACGGAAGCCCGTCTTTTCAACATGGGCAACGACATGCTGGATGACATCGCTAAAGACACGGTCGACTTCACCAGTAACTTCGATGATTCGCTGACGGAGCCCTCTGTTTTGCCCGCAACCATACCCAAGTTGCTGGTAAATGGCTCTTCCGGCATTGCCGTGGGCATGGCAACCAGTATTCCACCCCATAATTTAGGCGAAGTCATTGATGCCTTGCACTACATGCTAGATCGTTGGGATCGACTGGACGATGTTTCGCTGCCAGACTTGATGCGCTTTGTTAAGGGGCCAGATTTCCCAACAGGCGGCCTGATTTTCCGCTACCGCGAGAAGGGGGGTGTGGAAACGGACTCTATTGCCAGTGCGTATGCCACTGGGCGTGGCCGCGTGACGGTTCGGGCAAAAGCACATGTAGAACGAATGGGGCGCAATAAATCTCGCATTGTAATTACGGAGCTGCCCTATCAGGCAAATAAGACCAATTTGCTGGGGCGGATTGCCGATTTGCATCGCGACGGCAAGATCGAAGGATTAACTGACTTAAGGGATGAATCCGATCGCAATGGGATGCGCATCATTCTCGAAACAACGCGGAACGTGGAGCCAGAGGATGTGTTGGCAGATCTATTCCGGTTAACGCCGATGCAAAGCACGTTTAGCATTTCGCTGTTGGCGCTGGTCAATGGTGAACCGCGCATCTTAACGCTTAAGCAGGCACTGCGTGTTTATCTGGATCATCGTCAGGAAATTGTGCGGCGGCGTACAGAATATGATTTGGAAAAGGCACGCAATCGTGCCCATATTCTGGAAGGGTTGCTGATTGCGCTGGATAATTTGGATGCGGTGATTGATTTGATTCGGAGGTCACGTACGGCCGATTCGGCTAAATCCAACCTGATTAAACAGTTTAAGCTCACAGAGATGCAGGCCCAGGCGATTTTGGATATGCAGCTGCGGCGTTTGGCGGCTCTGGAGCGGCGCAAGATTCAGGAAGAGCATAAAGAACTCGTAACTCAGATTAAGTATCTGGAGAAATTGTTGGCCAAGCCCGCGATGATGCGCGACCTTATTAAGGAAGAACTGGCTGCCGTTAAAGAAAAATACCAGGACGTGCGGCGCACCCAGATTCTCGACAGCGGGGATGTGAAGACAGTGCTGTCGGCGACAGATTTATTGCCGGATGAAAAGGTGTGGGTCATGGTGGGCGAGAAAGGCACGCTGGCGCGGACGACATCGCCGGAAATGGTGCGAATTCCATTGAAGCCTACAGAGCAGCCTTTTGCCTTGCTAGAGGCAAATACGCAGGATATTTTGTATCTGTTTGCTGCAGACGGCCGTTCCGTGAGCTTGCCTGTTTATCAACTGCCTCAGGCCGTTGAGTTGGGCAAGGGTACCCATTGGGCCGATCTCACCGGTTTTACGCGCCGCGATCATTTGGCGGCGGCACAAGTGTTGCCAGCCAATGCAGCGGGCTATGTCTTCTTGACGACCCTGGCGGGCGTTGTCAAGCGGGTTCGCGTTGAAGATTTGCCGGGCATTACCTCGCAACCGTTCACGGTAATGAACGTGCCAGATGATGATGCCTTGGGCTGGGCGGAGTTAACTTCTGGCGAAGCCGAAGTGCTTTTGGCCACAGCCGCTGGCCAGGCAATCCGGTTTAAGGAAGAGGACGTACGGCCGTCTGGCTTGCCAGCCGGTGGTGTCTACGGCATTAAGTTGGCCAACGAGGCGGACGGTGTGGTCGCCATGGCGGTGGTGGACCCAGAGGGTTATTTATGGAGCATTACCGACAACGGGCTGGCCAAAGCAACGGCGATGAAGGAATATCCCGTCCAGGGACGACACGGCCAGGGGGTGCGTAACCTAAAACTGCCCAAAGATGCGGCCGAAGTGGTTGCAGCGGTCATCGGGCAGGAAGACACGCAGCTGCTTATCACCACGGGTATTGGTTCAACAAAGAAGCTAAAGCTAAAGGAGTCGGCTGTGGGTAGTCGGGCAAGTAAACCCCGCCCGGTGATGACGATTGGTCCCCGCAACCGGATTACGGGCGCCTTGCGGATGATGAGTCGTCCAGAGCTGGTGGAAGAAGAGGATACGGCTGTTATTCCACAGCAATTATCGTTGATAGATTCCCCGAATGGCGGGAAAAAGAAAAAAAAGTAAAATTTGTACTATACTAGGTGAAAGCGGGAAAGTGCTTTGAGTTAAAAAATAGAGATTCTCCCGTTTTCACTGAGTAAACCACAATGAAATGGCGATTTTTACGTGAAAAGACTTTTTGTGGTTTACCTATCATTTTCCCAGAGAAAACCGCGAGGAATTTGCGGGCACTTTGTCATAACAGCTTTTGCTCATTCCTTAAAGTGAAGAATGGGTTTAGCAAGAATTAATCCTTACAAGCTAACGGAGATTTCCATCATGAATTACAAGGATCAATGGATTACAGATGAAGACGGCAATCAATTTGTCTTTACAGTTGAGATGCAACGGCGGCTAGAACGTGCAGGCTTGCCTGTTGAACCAGCATCACTAGAAATGCTGGGGCCAGAAGCAGCGCCGCCACCTGCCCGACAATCTTCCAATCCTTCACGCAATGACTCCTCACATAAACGCTCTGTTTCCTCTGATGCGCCGTCTGAAAAAGAAGAGGTTACGTTCGAAATGCCGGATACGATTCAAATAGATCCGCAAACTGGAAAATATATCGGCCGTATGAAATGGTACAACAGCCAGAAAGGGTACGGCTTTATTATGCGCGGCGGCAGCGAGGAAATATTCTTCCATAAGTCCAACACTTCCTATGAGGCAGAAACCATTCAGGAAGGCCAGTGGATTTTGTATGATGTAGAGGAGACCCGCAAAGGGCCAGAGGCGACTGATGTAGAGCCTTATTCCGGTGATACGTCGTTGTTGTCCTAGTTCCTAGTTATACGTGGATGGCCACGGCTTGCCGGTTGGGGACAAAGCCTTAGCTAGCTGCCCTGTGCTTCGCCCTCATCTGAGCTTGTAGTGGGAATCACCTCTTGTGGGGTGGGGAATACAACTTCTTGCGGAGACGGGAACGCAACTCTTTGTGGACCAGTGGGCGGAATAGTAAATATAAGTCGCTTTAAGGCAAATACTTGATCTGGCATCACGTCTGGAATGACTAACGCGTCCCCAACCCGAGCCGTACCTTCCACAAAACGATAAGCCGCCAAACTTAAATAGAGATCGCGTGCCCCTGTAAGAAATTGAAAAACTCGCCAGATTGGATTGCGTGACCAGTTCGTGTCGACAACTTGCGGAAGCCCTTTTAGCTCGATATTATCGACCAAAAAGAGTGAGCCCGGCTGGGGAATTGAAATGATGAGCCGAGCGTTGGTTTTTAGCAGGCGCCACTGCCGGTATTCAATGCGCTCCATGATGGCATAGATGCTCAAGACAATTAGTAAAGCAAAAGGAACAAGGGCAAAATACCAGGCAAATGCCGCGTCAAATAATGAGTAGAGCAGCAAGCCTGAAGCCAGCAAAAAGGTGGTGCCTAGCACATAGTTAAAGTAGTGGAAAACGAGACCTCCCACGATATCTCGGTACCAAGCGAGGCGAATTTCTAGCTGAGGCTCCTCGTTCGGCAGCAACCGCTCCTCAAGGTCTTCTGGCTGGAACGTATCTTCAATATTCCAGCGGAAATTTTGGGGAAGCCGCCGCCAATAGCTGCCTAGCAACCCTAAAAACCCCGTTCCTGTTTCTGCCCGATTTCGTTTACTCATTGGCCAGTCTTAATTGGATGGTGCTGGAATGTTCAAAACTTGCCCCGGCATGATGGTGTGTGACGTGAGGCCATTGACTACCATAATGTCATTGACCGTTGTTTTATACCGTTGGGCAATGCCAAACAAAGTGTCTCCAGATATTACTGTATATTGTGTAGGTCCAGATTGAGGTCGTGCAACGGGATCGGTTGAACCTGGTACCGGGGTGGCCGTGACGATAATCTGCGTGGTAACGGCCGTTGTTGGTTGTGGTTGTACCACTGTCGTGCCGCCTTCAGTGAAGGAGTTGTCGATAATGCGTTCGCTGCGATCTTTGAATTCTTGAAATTGTACAGAGTTGTCGGCATTTTCAAGGCGGTCATTGGCCCATGAGAATACAAATGAGTCAACAAACCAGCCGACGACGAAAAAGGTAATTAGTACGCCAATAAAATAAGTAATCAGTTTACCAAGGTTGAAAGAGCTAAAGGCATCTTTGCGGAATAACAAAAATGAAATGAAAGCAAACCCCAAAATCAGGGGGGCAAATTTTAAAAGCTCCAGAAAATCCATCTTCTACTCCTTTGCATTGTGGATTGTTAGCTTGCGTGCGTTTTTCTCTGCAGTTGTTCGGGTCGATTACCTTTTACGGCAAGAACCCGGCAGGATCGACAAAGGTTTTGTTGACTTTGTCATAGATGGTGTAGTGGACGTGGGGGCCGGTGGCATAGCCGACAGCCCCCATGACGCCAACTGCCTGGCCACGCGATACAGTACCTTCTTCAACAAAGTACGACCGCGGATGCAGTAGCCAGACGATCCATTCGTCATTTTCAATGCGAATGGTACTGTTAAACCATTGATCCGTATAAGTTGTGACGTTCCCCGGCATAGGCGCTAGCAAAATTGCCTTGCGATTGTCGCTGGATATATCTAATCCGGGCAAGCTGTAGCTACAGCCGTGAACGTCTTGGGTAAGAATGGGCGACTCTGAAACGGGATTGAGCCGTGGTTTAAGGCTAAATCGACCGAGTGGATGCGGATCGCCCAGACAAGTCATGCTGTTGGTCAAACGGCCGTCTGGCAGACCCATTGTCGAATCATTGCCAGGTAGTTCTCCACCTAACTCATGCCAAATCTGAGTGCCAAGATCGTAAACCTGGGTGGAAATATTGAGAATCGATAACGACAACGGCCGTTCCTCAACATCCATTTGGGCCACAATCAAGCTCTGAAAAGCCAAATGGGTCGGCCACGCACCCAATGAGGTCACTTGCACCGTACCCAATTCCACATCTGAATAAACCATATTGGTATAATTCTGGTCATAGTTATTCATCACGTAAGCGGACTGATCAGCATTTAAACGTGCCGCTGCCCCTGAGCCAGCGTTATAGGCAAAGTAGCATCGTTTAATTGTTTCCGGGTCTTGCGTAAAGTAAGTGATACCTGGGCATCGAACTTTGAATTCTACGGCCGCAAGGGCCAGCTGCTCACTGATTTCCAGGTCTGAAACAGGGCCAGGCGTGAAACAGGGACGTTCGCCTGATCGTACCAAATCATAGGCACCAATAATGCCTGTGCAGTTTTCAGGATTGGTTGCCTGCATGCTGTTTTCTTTATACCACAGCACCAAAGGGACTTCACGTGGTATATCAGCTTCACGGGCAATATGATCAGCGATTGGAGCCCATTTGATTACCGTTTCCTGAATGGGGCTGGGTAAGGCGTATTGGCCTTCTAAATAGTAGCGACCGCCAGCTAAAAGCCCAGACAGCAATAAAACAAACAGGAACGAATCAAAAATACCTCTCAGCAGGCTAGTTGCAATGAGTTGTGGTTGAAGACCTAATGCTGGTATTACCTGATTTTGTATCCAGATGCGAAACCAGTCTGGCAACCATTGCACCATCCTGAGATAAGGAGACATAATAACAACATTATAGCTTTACATTAAGTAAAGTCAATTAAATTTATGTCACGTTGCGGTGGGTTTGTACAGGGGAAATCAGAAAATAGTCCTATTAATGCACAGATAGGCACAGGAACGGGTCTAATGGTGAGCAACGGCCGTTTCTCACCATTACCTATCCGTTCGGGTCAACCCCAGCATTTACCAGGCGGGGGTCTAGCGCATCGCGCAGGCCATCCCCCAGCAAATTAAAAGCCAGGACAGTAATAGAAATGGCAATGCCGGGCACAAAAACAAGATGCGGCGCACTAAAAATCTGGTTCCGTTCCGAACCAAGCATGGTGCCCCATTCCGGCGTAGGTGGCTGCGCCCCGAGTCCCAGAAATGATAAAGCGGCCGTATCTAAAATTGCGGTCGCTATGCCTAAAGTTCCCAGGACAATTAGCGGTGGCAATGCGTTCGGCAAAATACGGCCGAACAAGATCTGCATATGACCTGCGCCCAATGCTCTTGAAGCCTCCACGTAATCAGCTTCACGCACAGAGAGCACCGTAGAACGAATCACCCTGGCATAGGATGGAATACTCACAATGGCTATGGCCAACATTGCATTCGTTAAGCTGGGACCCAGGACAAAAACAAGAGCAATGGCCAGCAAGAAGAAAGGGAATGCCAAAACAATATCCATAGTTCGCATAATGAGATTGTCTATCCAGCCGCCAGCATAGCCTGCGATGGAGCCTAAAAGCGTCCCGCTGAAAATAGCAATCACAATCACAGTAAAGCCTATGCGCAGCGAAACACGGGTGCCGTAAAGCATCCTGCTAAAAACATCCCGGGCATTCCCATCCAGCCCAAGCAAAAATTGCGGTTGTTCCTCAGGGCAGCCCAAAAGGTGAATACAGGGACCGTCGCGCCGCCGCACCCCTTCTTCACCAATGAAATCCTTCGTGGGCTCAAACGGGGCAATAACGGGGGCAAAAATCGCCAAAATTAGCAACACGACCAGGATGCTAAAACCCACGACAGCCGAGCGCTGTCTAAAGATTCGGCGCAGTGTCAGCCGCCATAGGCTGTTAGAGCGATAGTCACGAATATCCGCAATATTGTCATCTGGAATTTGGGCAACAGAAGTCATGGGCGTCCTGATTATTAGTTCATTTAGTCCAATCGAATTCTTGGATCCAAGATAGCGTATGATAAGTCAACAATAAGATTTAGGAAAACATAGATAAAGGCAATGACGACGACAAACCCCTGAATGATGGGAAAATCTCGTGCCGTAATTGCTTCGAACACGCTTAGACCAACGCCTGGCAGGGCAAAAATGGTTTCAGTTAACACTGCACCCCCCAATATTCCCGCTAACTGGAGGCCAGCGACCGTCACAACAGGCAGCAGCGCGTTACGCAGGGCGTGTTTTAATACAACCAAATGATTGGGCAATCCTTTGGCTCTGGCCGTCCGCACATAATCCAACCCCAATGTTTCCAACATGCTGGATCGCGTCATGCGAGCAATAATTGACATTGGGATGGTGCTTAAAGCCAGGGCGGGCAGAACAAGGTGTTTGATGGCGTCCCAGAAAACTTCCCAATCCCCGGTGATAAATGCATTAAACACGTAGTGATTAGCGATAAATTCGTAAAATAGGAATCTAAAGCTGCCTTTTTCGGCTGTCCACTCCCACAGCTCATAAAAAGCATCTGGCGATACGCCAGGCGATAATCGGCCCGACGGCGGCAGCACAAACGGTGTATCTTTCAAGATGACCGCGAAGAAGTAAATGAGGAGAAGCCCCAAAAAGAACACGGGAATGGAGACGCCAATGTTGGCGCCTACCATTGTGACTACATCAACAATCGAGTTGCGGCGTACGGCCGAAATGATGCCAGCCGGTACGCCAATCGCTAACGCCAAGATCATTGCTGTAATACCGAGCTCATCAGTCATTGGCAGGCGTTCTACCAATATTTGGGTAATCGGCCGTCCAAAGCGAATCGACGTGCCCAGATCGCCCTTCAACACGTTTTGAAGGTAGATGCCAAACTGAACAGGTACGGGTTTGTCTAAACCATAATCTCTGGCGAACTTTTCACACGTTTCCGCACTTGCTTTTTCACCTAGAATTGATTTACAAGGATCACCGGGTATAGCGCGAGCCAGAGAAAACACAACAATGAGAATAATGAACAAGACGGGAATGGCTAGAAGGATTCGGCGAAAGGCATATTGAACCATGGGCTTCTCTCCAACAGACGATCGGGGATTACGTTTTTGCTATTCTAAAAATGCGGGATGACTAACATGAATTTTCACATGAAGTCATCCCGCATCTTGTAAGTAACTGTACTTTTAGACAATCAAAAGCTGACGGTTACTTTGATCATGGTGTGCTAATTTGTATCTACGCACCATGATTCAGACGAGGAATTTCTTATTCCCCACTGTCATTCATCAAAGCGTCCCAAAGGTAGGAGTAGTACTGGAAGGAACCAGTATTACCAACATGGAACGGATTTGAAGCGTCAATACCAGCAGCCCAAGAAGCAACCACGTCGTTGGCATCAAAATGTGAGCCATCGTGGAACACAACGCCTTCGCGCAGGTTACAGGTCCAAACGGTGGAGTCATCATTGCCGGTGCATTCTGTAGCCAATGCTGGCATGGTTGCTCCTGAATCCGTTTCGTAGTTGAGCAACGTTTCAACAACTTGCTGGCAAGGACGGAGTGATTCGCCATCTGTTTCGTCGCTGCAATAGAGGCTGATGGGTTCGGCATTTTGCATGAAGACGACCGTGTCCTTGCCTGGATCAAGCAGAGCAAAGGCGGTGGCACCAAATGGTGGCACATAGGCGTTCCCCAAGCTAGCCAAAGCGGCATCGGCGGAAGCACCGTGGGCAATCGGAACCATTGGAACTAATTCGCGAATGGCATTGTTGGCCTGTTCGTAAAGCGGTGCAGCGGTGTCCAGATCAGCGATTGTGGACGCTTCTAGCAGCAGGTCATAGATTTCCGGGAAGGGATCGCCGAACTGTGGATTTTCAGCACCGAAGTGGAAATCCAGGAAGTTGGTGACATGAGGATAATCCGCGCCCCAACCGAGCAAGTAGAAGCCGTCTAAACGGCCGCTTGTGGATTCATCAATAAACGCACCAGATTCCATCACGACAACCTCGGCTTCAATTCCCAGGTTTTCACGGAGTTGGGTCTGGAATTCAACTGCAACCAGGCCCGGTTCTGGCAGATAGCCACGGAAAACGTCGCGGTAGAAGATAGAGGTTTCAAACCCTTCGGGGAAGCCAGCTTCTGCCAATAATTCGCGGGCAGCTTCGGGGTTGAAGTCGTACCAAACGTCACCGTTACAGCCGTTAGGGATGGAGCAGGGGGTGAAGTAGTCGGCTACTGTGGAGCCAGTTGGGAAGAAGTTATCTACAATGCGCTGGCGGTCGATGCCCATTGCTATAGCCTGACGGACCATTTGGTTATCAAACGGAGCAAAGGTATTGGTCATTGCCAAATAGAGGACGTTGGGGTTGGTGCTGGGCAGCAGCTGCAGATTTGGATCAGACTCTACTGCTTCGAAATCATCAGGGCTGACGTTGGTGATCATGTCTACGGTACCGGCTTGCAGTTCCAGCAAACGAGCAGCGCCTTCAGCACTCCAACGGAGTACGGCCGTTTCGGCAATGGCTGGGGTGCCCCAGTAACCATCAAATCGCTTGTAGATAACGGAATCACCGCGAACCCATTCTTCAACCATGTATGGGCCGGTGCCAATGGGTTGTTCCAAAATGTCACCGGTTCCGCCAGTGGATTCAATGTATTCTGAAGGCTGAATGCCAAATGGCGTGAAAGCGACCTTGGCCAAGAAGGCAGGGTCTGGCTTACACAGATTGAAAACCACAGTCAGTTCATCAACTGCTTCGATAGAGCTGATCTTGCCGCCATAGTCACAATCTGGAGCGACAACGGAGGTTGGTTCAAACTCCATCATTTCTTCTTCCATGGCTTCTTCTTCCATGGCTTCCTCTTCCACAGGTTCCTCTTCCGTGGCTTCTTCAGAAGTACTCTCTTCATTGGTGGCAGGTTCTTCTGCTGCCGGTTCCTCCTCTGTTGCGCCACTGCCGCCACAGGCGACAATGAAGAAACTGAGAGCGAGGAAAAGTGTAACTAAAATTGTCCATTTTCGGGTGCTTTTCATATTCTCCTCCTTTAATTGAGAATTTGAATAACTGTTTACGATGTATGCAATAATGCTGAGGTAAATCGTGAGGCTTGTAATGGTAGCATGGCTTATGACAGATGACAAACAAACCGAGCGAATGGAATTTTTGGTGACAATTAGGGGACATTCGGCTGGCGGAAACGGCCGTTTCCCTTCCAACTGCCTCTGCAAAACACCTGGCATTTTGCGCCATTGCCGCCACTGCTATAATTGCCGCATGAATAATCGAGAAGCTGCCCAACTCTTTGCCGACGTAGCCGATATGCTGGCTATTCGCGGCGATATCATCCACCGTGTGTTGTCCTACCGACGCGCCGCCGAAGCGATTCAAGAGCTGGGGCGGGACATTAACCAGGTTTATGCAGCAGGCGAGTTGACCGACATTCCCGGCATTGGCAAAACGCTGGCCGAAAAAATAGAAGAGATGCTCGCTACGGGCAAGCTGGCCTTTTACGACAAGCTAGCCGAAGAAATTCCGCCAACGCTGGTGGAGATGCTCAAAGTTGATGGCCTGGGGCCAAAGCGGGTAAAACAGGTGTATGAAACACTTGGCATTACAACGCTGGCAGAGCTGAACGCCGCTGCCCAAGGTGGTAAACTGCGTGACCTGCCCGGGCTCGGCGCCAAATCGGAGGCCAAGCTGGTCAAGGCAATTGAAGCGCTGGCGCGCCATGGGGATGACCGTACCCCGATTGAGCTGGCCTGGCCCTTGGCGCAGGAGATTTTGGCCGAGTTAGAAACATTGCCTGGTGTGCAGAAAACGGCCGTTGCTGGTTCCCTTCGCCGCATGAAAGAAAGTATTGGCGATGTCGATCTTCTTGTTGCCGCAGATGAAGCTGCCCCGATCATGGACTATTTTGTTCACATGCCACGCGTGGAATCTATTTCTGGGCATGGGCCAACCAAATCCAGTGTGGTGTTAGTTAACGGGATACAGGTCGATTTGAGGGTACTGCCTGCCAACCGCTGGGGGACGCTCCTTTCCTATTTTACTGGCAGCAAAGATCATAACGTCCGCCTGCGCGAACTTGCCTTGAAGCAGGGCTTAAGCCTGAATGAACACGCTTTTACCCCGACCGATGGCGAGGGCGAAGAAATCTTGTGCGATAGTGAAGAAAAGCTGTATGACGTGCTGAACCTGCCATACATCATGCCCACGCTGCGCGAAGATCGTGGTGAAATTGAGGCGGCACAAAAGGGAAAGTTGCCAGACGTCATTAAGATTGAGCAAATCGTGTCAGATTTGCATATGCACACGACCTGGTCCGACGGCAAAATGACGGTGTTGGAGATGGCACAGGCGGCACAGGCGCGCGGTTTGCAGCACATCGTTATAACCGACCATTCGCAAGGTTTGGGCATTGCCAATGGGCTGACGCCAGAGCGGCTGTGGCAGCAGGCCGAAGAGATTGCCGCTGCCAATACAGCAATGGGATCGGACTTCCGCATTTTGCACGGCACAGAGATGGAGATTAAGGCCGACGGCTCGCTGGATTTTGACGATGCCGTGTTGGCCAGGCTCGATTTTGTGATTGCCAGCCTGCACGTGAGCCTGAATCAGCCGCGTGAGCAGGTGATGAAGCGCATTTTGAATGCGCTGCAAAGTCCGCATGTGGACATGATTGCCCATCCTACGGGCCGTCTGTTGCCGGAAAGACCGGGAGCGGATTTGGACATGGAGCAGGTGCTGCAAACGGCCGTCTCTACCGGCACCATCCTCGAAATCAACGCCAACCCGCGCCGACTTGATCTGCGTGATAGTCACGTACGGCGGGCTGTCGAGTTGGGCGTAACCTTGGCCATCAACTGCGATGCGCATCACGTGGATCAGTTTGAGCTGCTTCACTATGGCGTCGCGACGGCGCAGCGTGGTTGGGCCGGTGCCGACCAAATTGTGAATACCTGGCCTTTACCCAAGCTGCTAACGTTTTTATCGCAAAAAGAAGCAGCATGATCGGGTTAGCCCCTCCGTAAACGGTTGGGGAAGGACTTATTATGGACACAGGCACAACTGCAATCATTCGACGCGCCTTAAAAGGGTTAGATGAGGAAACCCTGCGCTTGCTCCGCGCGGTTGCCAAGCGGCAGGAATACCCCGCGAATACAGTTTTGTGCAGTCAGGGTGCTGTCGAGCATGTTTTTTATGTAATCGTCAAAGGGACCGTGGCTGTTACCAAAGTGATGGAAGATGGCAGTGAACGGATTCTAAATATGGTTAGCGACAACGGCTATTTTGGCGAAATGGGGTTAATCGATGATTCGCCTCGGGCTGCGAATTGTGTCACTATTACGCCGACAACCGTTTTGGAAGTGACAGAAGAAGCCTTTGATGAGTTTGTGCATAGCAGCCCAGCCTTGGCGAACGTATTGCTGCAGCGTATTGTGTCCAACGCCCGCAACATGGATCGATTTTACATTGAAGATTTGCAGGCCAAAAATGAAGCGTTGGAGAAAGCGTACACAGATCTGAAGGCAGCGCAGGCCAAATTGGTGGAACAGGAACGGCTGGAGCGAGAGCTGGAGTTGGCAGCACAAGTGCAGCGCAATTTGCTGCGGGTTGAAATGCCTCAGTTCCCTGATTATGGCTTTGCGGCTTATCTGGAGCCAGCCCGGCAGGTAGGCGGTGATTTCTACGATGTATTGGAACTTGATGAGGAGCATGTTGGTGTCCTGATCGCCGACGTGGCCGACAAGGGGTTTCATGCCGCGCTTTTTATGGCGGTCACGCGCACGCTTTTTCTGCGAGAAGGCAGGCAGGCACTATCGCCAGCCGCCGTGGCGTTGGCGGTGCATAAAGGAATGTTTGAAGTTGCGAATACTGACGAGGTGTTTTTGACGGCCTTTTATGGCGTTTTGCATCGACCCACCGGGCGATTGACCTATGTGCGGGCAGCGCATGAACGGCCGTTTCTCCTGAAGCCAAATCGGGAAGTGATGGCTTTGCCTGGCGGCGACCGCTTTCTGGGCATGATTGCCGACTTAACCCTAAATGAAGAAACGATTTATTTGAAACCGGGCGACCGACTCATCATGTTTAGTGATGGCGTGCCTGATGCGGTCAATGAAGCAGACGAAATCTATTCTAATCAGCAGTTGGCTGCTGCAATCGCCGCCTGTGAACAATATTCTGCCGCCGAAATTGTGGCTTATTTGGTAGCGGATGTGGCTCAATGGCAAGGCAATGCCGATCCATTTGATGATTTGACCCTACTTGTACTGGAGGCAAAAGCAACAGCCTAATGGCCCGATATCAAATTCCCCAAGACCCTAGAGAGTCTAAAGAAAAACGGCCGCGCCGTCTGCGTCAGGATGGACAAGAGCCGATACCCTGGCGCTGGCTTGGTCTGGGCGTCCTGGTCACTATCGTTAGCATTGCGGTGGCCTTGTCCCTGGTTAATACATTGTTGGCGCGCCCCCCGCTGGACGCTGCACCCATTGAGCCAACGCTGATCATCTTGACCGCACCGCCCAGCCCTATCCCATCGCCTACCTCACCATTGCCGACGCCCAGTCCAATTCCGACCTTTACGCCGATACCGACACCAGATACGGCCGTTGCGCCACCAGAAGTCACGGCGGGCTACTATGCTGAGGTGGCCAATACGGATGATTTTGGCATCAATTTGCGCGGCGGTCCCAGCACCAGCAATGCTCAAATTACGGTTGTCGATGAAGGCACGCTGGTTTTGGTCATCGGTGGGCCAGAAGTTGATGAAGCCAACAATCGGCTCTGGTGGCAGCTCCAGCTCGATGATGGCACCGAAGGCTGGGCGGTTGGGGAGTTTTTGGTTCCTGCTGCTGGGCCATAATGAATTGTGGATTGAATCGTTGTCAACCGCGACATCGTTCATCAAGGTGCCGCTGGGATTGAATCGGAAGCAACCAACCTGTGGGCCGTTGGTTCATCAAGGATAAGATCAGAGACATAGCCACCGACCAACGCTGCCTTAAGCCCTGCCAGCTTGTTGAAGCCAGACACCACACAAATGGATCGGCTCGCTTTCCGAAACAGCTCCAATTCAGGGCCACAGGCCCGTTGGTTTAGCGGGATGTCTATATAGCTACCATCTTGTCGAATCATCGTGTTAGCAATATCCCCCACAATGCCTTGTTCCTCCATCTCCAAGAAATCCTTCTCAGTGAGGTAATTGCCCATGTACGTCGCGCTCATCATCTGCCCTCGCGAAGAGCCAATGGTATAAAGTAAAACATCCGCCTGGCTGTGCAGGTTCAATATTTGCTGTATGCTGCGTTCTCGCCACAGCGCCTGCTTGGTTTCCGGATAATCAAAGAAGGTGGGAACAGGGAATAGGTGCGCTCTGGCTTCATAATTGTTGGCAAACTGGCTAACCAGTCCGCCCGCATGGTTGAAGCTGGGATTAGATACGATTTCGCCACCGTTGAGCTGCACAACTTGTACCCCCACCAATGATTTTGGCGTCAGGTTGGCCGCCACAAGGTTAATGGTGCCGCCCCAGGCAACGCCCAAAATCATCCCGGATTCCAGACATTGGTTTAAGTAGCTGGCGGCAACCTGCGCAACGCGCTGCTGCCACGCTTGTTCGCCTGCATTTTCAGGCACTGGCACAATTTGCACATCCTGAATTTTGTAGCGCAGCTTAAGAGATTCTTCCAGTGAGTCAGCTCGGCCGCGAATATCGTTGATGCGAATTTCAATGAGCCCCTGATCTCTGGCCCAGCTAAGTAGGCGAGAGACCGTGGAGTGAGAAACTTGCAGCTCGGCGGCAATGGTTTTCATGGGTAAGTTTTGGTAATAATACATTTGCGCCGCATGAAGCGCGTTAGCCAGCTGTCTTTGTTTTGCATTCATGATAGGTCCTTATTTGCACAGATTTACATCGCAATCTTGGCATAGGTTGCAAATTTGTGCAACCTTGGTGGTATTTCTTGCAAATGAGCTCCGATGCGGGTATCAACGGACGCGATAGGAAGATAAGCACGCTCAAATTGGTTCAGCAGGTTCAATCGCATGACGCTTAAAGACGAGTCGCAAACGGATCGCCTGATTATTGCCTTGGACGTGGGAACGTTAAGCGTTCGCGCTTCGGCTTATGATTATGCGGGCGACGTCGTGGCTTTTGCCGATCGGCCAATTGTCCTTAAGCAGCTCAGCAGCAGCAAGATTGAACAAGATCCCCTTGAGATTAAAACGGCCGTTCATCACGTTATGCATCAGGTTTTGCTGGATCCAACCGTGCAGCAGCGGGGCATTGCCTGTGCGGGCCTGGCCTGTCAGCGTTCTAGCGTCGTGGCCTGGAATCGAGTCACGGGTGAACCCCTCACCCCGGTGCTTAGCTGGCAGGATCGCCGTGCCGCTGACTTTCTAGTGCCGTTGGCGAGCAAGGCTGTGGCTATCAAGAGAACAAGTGGCCTCTTTTTATCCCCTCATTATGGTGCCAGCAAGCTGCGCTGGATGTTGGACAATTGTCCAGAACTGGAACGGCCGTTGCAGGAAAACGCACTCATCTTTGGACCTTTGGCCGCCTTTGTCATCTTCAATCTGATAGAAGGGCAACCTTGCATTGTGGATCATGTCAACGCTTCACGCACCCAACTCATGGATTTAAAGACGCACAACTGGTCGCCTGAGCTGCTGCAGGAGTTTGGCATTGCCCGTGAGCTGTTGCCGACGTGCCAACCAACGCAATCTATGTACGGCAATATTCGCGGAACACAAATTCCATTAACGGCCGTAAACGGTGACCAAAATGCAGCCATCCACGGCCCCGGCAAATTGGAAGACGGCACGCTGATTGTTAATGTAGGCACAGGGGCTTTTGTGCTGCTTTCTGCGGGAACCCAACTCATTCATCACCCCAGTCTGTTGGCCAGCATCGCCAACAGCAGCCAGGAGCAAATTACCTATTTGTTGGAAGGCACCGTGAACGGTGCAGGCGCGGCTATCAACTGGGCGGCCGATCAGTGGGATCAGCCGGATCTCATTACCAACATGGCGCAGTGGCTTGCCGAGGTAAAATCACCACCCGTATTTATCAATACCGTTGGCGGGCTTGGCTCTCCATTTTGGAACAGCGTACAAAACCCCTACTTTTTGGGCGAGGACGCTGGCCAGTGGTTGCTTGAAGAAAAAGCGGTTGCTATCATTGAAAGTATCATTTTTTTAATCGCCATCAACTTGGAGGCAATGAGCAATACGGGGCAGACCGTAAAGCGCATTCGGATCACAGGCGGCTTGTCGGCCCTGGACGGCTTGTGCCAGCGATTGGCTGATCTTACCAAGCGGGCGGTGCTGCGACCGGAAATGAAGCAAGCAACTTCGCAGGGGATTGCCTGGTTGGCAGCAAA
>CBDUOF010000038.1:0-21644 GCA_965368765.1 uncultured Anaerolineae bacterium
CGGGGCAGCGGGATTTGAACCCACGACCTCTTCGACCCGAACGAAGCGCGCTACCAAGCTGCGCCATGCCCCGAATATGAGATTGTTACGCCAATTGTATCACGGTCGAAAAAATGATTGGCGATTTGGGTAATTTGGTCTGACGACCTCTTCGACCCGAACGAAGCGCGCTACCAAACTGCGCCATGCCCCGGACAGACGCGAATTATAGAGCAAGAACGGGAGTTTGCAAGCGATGAGATTGTGAGAATAGTCGTGCTTCGATAGTCGTGAAGGAGTAGCTGTAGACAAAACGCATCACTTTTTACGTCTCACTTGTTTGCGCCCACTGTTCCTATTTTGCAACTCCCCTGTGCTACACTTTCACTCCTACAAATCTTACGATAGGAGCTGACTATTCATGCGATTTCAAGACAAAGTTTGTGTCATCACTGGTGGTGCTGCCGGGATTGGCCGGGCAACGGCCGTAAAATTCGCCGCCGAAGGGGCCACCGTTGCCTTTTGTGACCTCAACGAGGCCGCCGGTCAGGCGCTGGCTGTGGAACTGGGCAATAAAGCCTCCTTTACGCCCGTAAATGTAGCCGACCGTCAGGCTGTGCAAGCCTGGATAGAAGAAGTGGTGGCAACTTACGGCCGTATCGACATCCTCATTAACAACGCTGGCATTACCCGCGATGCCCAATTGGTGAAAGTGAAAAATGGTGAGTTGGTGGGCCAAATGGGTGAAGACGCTTTCGATTTGGTTATTAACGTCAACCTCAAGGGCGTGTTCAACTGCACCCAGGCGGCCGCTCCGATTATGATTAAGCAGGGGAGTGGCGTTATCCTTAATGCGTCATCCGTGGTTGGGCTGGATGGCAACTTCGGCCAAACCAACTACGTGGCCACCAAAGCGGCCGTTGTCGGTATGACCAAAACGTGGGCGCGCGAACTAGGCCGCTACGGGATTCGCGTCAATGCCATTGCTCCCGGCTTTATTGCTACGGAAATGGTCGCCAAAATGCCAGAAAAAGTGTTGGACGGCATGCGCGGTCATACGCCTATCGGCCGTTTGGGTCAGCCGGAAGATATTGCCAATGCCTATGCCTTCCTCGCTTCCGACGAAGCCAGCTTTATTTCTGGCACGGTTCTGCGTGTAGATGGTGGCATTGTGATTGGAACCTGATGGAGGTAAGAGATTGGAGACTGGAGGTTAATCTTCAGTCTCCAATCTCCCAAATAAAATTATGACTCGATATGCTCAAATCCTATCTACTGGCCGCTACGTGCCGGAAAAAGTACTAACCAACGCTTACTTTAATGAGCTATTCCCCGAGCGGGATATTGATGCCTGGCTGGTCAAAAACGTTGGCATCAAAGAGCGGCACATTATGGCCGATGACGAGACGACCAGCGATTTGTGTCTACATGCGGCCAGCGAAGCACTCCAGCGGGCGACCCTCACGCCTGAAGATATTGATCTCATTATTGTGGCCACCGATACCCCGGATTATCTAAGTCCAGCCACGGCTACCGTGCTGCAATCGAAAATGGGGGCAATAAACGCGGGCACATTTGATGTGAACTGCGCCTGTGCTGGCTGGGTGACGGCTCTGGAAACGGCCGTTCGCTTCATCACCACCGATGAGGAGACGAACAACGTGCTCGTTGTCGGTGCTTACGGTATGAGCCGCTTTGTCGACTACACTGACCATAAAACCTGCACCCTCTTTGCTGATGGGGCGGGGGCCGTGGTGGTTGGCGTAGGGGACAGCCCGGGCTTTTTGGCTGGGAAGCGGCTGGCCCGCGGCGATTTTTACGACGCGCTGGGCATCTACACTGGCGGCGTTACCTGTCCGGTCACCCCTGCGAGTGAAAATGGTGGCATCCCCCGCGTGCAATTTGTGAAGCGTTTCCCCGCCACTTTCAACTCCGACAATTGGCCGCCGCTCATCAAAGGCACCGTCGAAAAAGCGGGGCTGACGCTGGACGACATTGATCATTACTACTTCACCCAGCTCAACCTGAACACCATCAAACAGATCATGGAAATTCTAGAGCAGCCGCTGGAAAAAACGCACTGGATTATGGATAAGTGGGGCTATACTGGCTCTGCCTGTATTCCCATGGCCCTGGACGACGCGATTGAGCAGGGACGTGGCCCCAAGCCGGGTGACAAAGTGCTCTTCATCGCCAGTGGTGGCGGTATTTCGATGGCGTGCAATGTCTGGGAATGGACTGCTTAACGGATAACGAAAATGTACATCGGTGACTACCTGGGACGACGGGCGATTTACTCGCCGGATAAATTGGCGGTGGTGGATGCGGGCGCGGAGGAACATGCGGGCGCGGACGAATATGCGGGCAATAAGCCGGACCTGCGCCTGACCTATGCCCAAATGAACGCACGGGCCAATCGGCTGGCGAACTGGCTGCAAGCTGAAGCAGGCATAGGCCAGGGCGACCGCGTCGCGATTTTGGCGCGGGATGGGGTAGAGCATTTGGACACCTTTTTCGCCTGTGGCAAGCTCGGTGCCATTCACACGGCGCTGAATTGGCGGCTGCACTGGCGTGAGCTGGCCGAAATCATGGCCAACACGACGCCCACCGTGTTAATTTATTCCGATGAGTTTAGTGAGGCGGTGACCTGTTTGCGGAAGGATCAACAGGCGGCCTCGCTGACTCACTTTGTGCATGTGGAAGGGATGGGCGTGCCGGATAGTGTGTTGTTTGCAGAGGCGATGGCACGTGGGGCAGAAACGGCCGTTTCCACCCCCACCGTCTGCGAAGAAGATATCGCTGCCCTCATTTTTACCGGCGGCACGACCGGCCTGCCCAAAGCGGCCCAGGTGTCCCACCGCATGATTGCCTGGAATACCTTAAACACCGTCATCCACGATTTGCACCACGATGATATTTATCTCAACGTGTTCCCGCTGTTTCATACGGGTGGTCTTTTCGTATATACATTGCCGCAGCTCATTTTAGGTGGCACAGTGATTTTGCTGCGCCAGTTCGACCCGGCGCAGGTTTTGAGCTTGATCGAACAGGAACAAGTTTCAGTATTTGCCGGTGTGCCTACGATGTATCAGCTGTTAACCCAGGCGGAAAATTGGCAAACGGCCGTATTGACCAGCCTTCGTTTTTGTACCAGCGGGGGCGCACCGCTGCCCGTGCCGCTGGTTGAAAAATACACCACTGAGAAGCATGTCCACTTTAAGCAGGGTTTTGGCATGACCGAATTTGGTCCCGGCATTTTTGCTTTGGCTGCTGAAGACGCAATACGGAAGGCGGGCAGTATTGGCCGCCCCAACTTTTACGTAGATGCTCGCATTGTAAATGACCAAAATGAGCCGCTTGGCCCGAACCAGATAGGTGAATTGGTCTTGAAAGGGCCCAGCGCTTCCTCTGGCTACTTTAATGACCCGGAAGCCACTGCCGAAGCCACGGACGCTGACGGCTGGTTCCACACGGGTGATTTGGCACTTTATGATGAAGAGTATTATTTCAGCATCAAAGATCGAAAGAAGGATATGTACATTTCTGGGGGAGAAAACGTCTACCCGGCGGAAATAGAGAAGGTGCTGTATGCCCATCCTGACGTCCAGATGTGTGCTGTCATAGGGCTGCCGGATCCCAAATGGGGCGAGGTGGGCCTGGCTTGTGTCGTACTGGAGCCATCTGCCACAACAACCGAAGGTCAGCTAATGCAGCAGATGCGGGATAATTTGGCTCCGTTTAAAGTTCCCAAGCGGATCGAAATTTTGCCGGAGCTGCCTATCTCAGGGGCGGGCAAAATCCTTAAGCGTGAGCTGCAAGCGCGGTTTTCTTCTGACTAATCCTATTTGAAGAAGTGTACCTTTACCAAACCGATACCTTATGGGCATCGGTTTTTTTTCGCACTTTTTATCTGGGAACGGCCGTCTTTCGGGTACAATGCGTGAAGCAAACAAAGCCGGATGTTATCATGAATGATGCATGAGCCTTTATTACTTTGGGCAAAAATGCAGTTTGTTAGATCATCTAGAATAGAAAAAGCACCCGGCCTTATTAAATATATGAAGAAAAATATCATTGCCTTCTCTATCCTCCTTCCTGCCACTCTGTTGGCCTTTTTTGCGTTGTTTCCAGCTGCCGATCCTGTTCTTGAAGTGCCAGTATTTCATTTTTATGTGGTGACGTTTTTCACCTTCGCTGCCGCTGTTGCTGCCTATTTAGTTGGCCTCGTACTGGGTCAAGGCAGCCCGGCACGTCACCGGCTGCTGACAACAGCGTTTGTCGTCATGGGGGCACTCTTTTTTATCCACGGCGTATTGACACCAAATGTGATTATTGCTGGTCAAAATCCAGGTATCCGTTGGTCAGCCTGGTTTACATTTTCTGTGGGTGGCTTGATTTTTCTCATCGCGGCGCAGGATCGTCCAGAGCGGCCGTTGCTCACCAGGCGCGTATGGTTCACACATGTCGCCGCCGGTTTATTTACGGCCGTATTCTTTCTTGTCGTCATTTTTCGCCCTGCCTGGCTGCAAGCCATCGATGAGGTGGCCAATCCCTGGCACGCACTGCTGGCCTTTTTCTTTACGTTTATTCTTTGGAGTACCGCTGCCTATTCATGGTGGCGCATATGGCGGCAAACACGCGATCGGGTAGATGGTGTGATGGTGCTCATTTCGATTTGGTTGGCTTTGGGTACAATCAGCATGCATGGCTTTGCTGTCTGGCGACTGAGTTGGTGGCTGTACCATGCGCTTTTGTTAATGGGGGCGATTACGGCCGTTGTTGTACTCGTACAATCTTATGAGCAGCTGCGCCGTTTCCGCTTGACCTATTACTATCTTGCCGTTGGCCTTATTGCCACCGCAGGCCTGACGTTGTGGGCGTCTCATCTTGTGGCCGAATTTGTGCAGAACGGAATTTATACGGAGCTTCAGGCGATCTGGATGCAGAGTGGCACTGCTCCGGCCGAGATTCCAGACATGACGCAAATGGTGATTCGTGCCCGAATTACTGGCTTGTGGGTGGCAGGACTGGTCATGGGCACACTATTTGCCGCCTTGTTGTTGGTGGTTTATCGGGCCGATCGGTTAATTGAGCGCCGAACGACGGAGCTGGCACAGGTTAATGCGGAGCTAAAAGCGGCGGAAGTGCTGCGTGACGACATGACCGATATGATCGTGCATGACCTGCGGACACCTCTTACCACCATCAACCTGAGCCTGGATTTATTACGGCGCGTCCTGACCGATGAATCGAAAGCGGCACATCGAGAACGCTTTTTGCAGTCGGCAAGTCGCTCTACAGAGAATATGTTGCAGCTGGTGAACCAGCTTTTGGACGTTGCCCAGTTGGAGGCGGGGAAGCTGAGGCTGAATCGGGCGCCCCATTCTTTGACGGAACTCTTGCGGCAGAAAGCGGCCGTTTTTCAACCCCAGATCATTTCCAGCCAAAAACATCTTACCCTGGCGTTGCCAGAGGATTTGCCGTCAGTATCTTTTGATACTGATTTGATTGAGCGCGTGCTGGACAACTTGCTGAGCAATGCGTTGAAATACACAAACGAGGGGGGACAGATTTCCCTAGGGGCGCAGCAAAGCGGCACACAATGGCTCATTTCTGTAGCGGATGATGGGGAGGGCCTTGAACAGTCCGTGGCGGAGCAGATTTTTGACAAGTTTTATCAGGTTAGAGACGGGCAAGGGAAGCCGCTGCGTCGTGGTACCGGATTGGGGTTATCTTTTTGCAAGCTGGTGGTCGAGGCACATGACGGCCGTATTTGGGTGGAGAGTCAGCCAGGGAAGGGCAGCACATTTTATTTTACCCTTCCCCTCACGCAAGAAAACGGGATGCCTGTTTCTGCTAACGGCGGCGACCCATTACGCGCAACAGCCGCAAAAACAGATTGATGAAGTCCAGATACAGCCGTAATGCACCCATGACGGCCACACCGTTTAGAACCTCCTGACTGTCGTTTCCGGCCAGAACGGCCGTATGCGTCATCTTTTTGATCCGATTGCTATCGTACACAATCAGCCCCAGAAAAATGAGAATTCCTAGATAAGTAACAATCCAGTCCAGTGTCGAACTGGCCAGGAAGATGTTGACCACTGAGGCCACAATAATCCCCAACAGACCGACAAACAGGATGGGTCCCCACTTGGTCAGGTCTTCCTTGGTGGTTAAGCCAACGACCGTCAGAATAACAAAAATGAGCGTCGTGGTGCCGAACGCCAACAGGATGGTGCCCAGCCCATAGGCCAAAAAGATGAGCGACAAGGTAACGCCGTTGAGCGCCGAGTAGGCAAAGAAAAGGGCCAAGCCGACGCCAGGTGACAATTTGCTTATTGCCCGGCTGACGCTGATGACCATGATGATTTCCACGATAAACAAGCCCCAAAAGAAGAGCGAGTTACTGAAAAGAAGGTTGAGAATAGTCTCGCTTTGCAAGGTCATGAAAGCGACAACTGTTGTGAGCAGCAATCCCAGCGACATCCAGCCGTAGACGCGCTGCATGACGCCAACGAAAATCTCATTTAGCCGAGCTTCTGATACCGCGGCAGGGTATTGATCTTGATATTCAAAGTTTGCAGACATGGGTTAGCTCCTTGAAACTGCTAGAATGTTTAAATTCAAAAATAGTGCCCATATTTTAGCATGATTTCGGGCAATTTGGTCGAAATTACAGCCTTAGCCCTCGGCAATTTCAGTTAACTCTAACCAGCGGAATTCGGCCGTTTCTAACGCTTTTTTGGCCCGCTCCAGGCTGTCGACCAACGGCCGTAATCGCTCATAGTCGGAACCAATATCATTGATTTCGTTTGTGAGCGAGGCTATCGTTTCGGTGAGTGTTTCGATCACCGATTCGGCTGCTTCCAGCTCGCGCTGCTCTTTCCAGGTGAGCTTGCGCGGGCGATTGCTGGCTTTGCCTGGCCGTTTCTCAGCCGGGGCTGCTGGTTTGCTGACTGGTTCTGGTGCAGGAGTATCCTGACTTCGCAGCCGCTGATAGGTTTCGTATGGAGCGGGATAACGGGTGCCCAGCACGCCAGCCTCAAAGCTCATCAAATAATCGACGTTGCGATCTAAAAAGTAGCGGTCGTGGCTCACCACCACCAGCGTCCCCTGAAACTGATCCAGAAATTGCTCCAGCACGGTCAGCGTTTGCACATCCAGATCATTGGTTGGTTCATCCAAAAAGAGGACGTTGGGTTGATGGATAAGGGTGCGCAGCAAGTAAAGTCGGCGGCGTTCGCCGCCACTCAGGCTGCCAATTTTGGCACGCTGCTCTGGTCGACTGAACAAAAACCATTCCAGCATCTGGGCGGCTTCAATACGGTCGCCGTCCGCCGTACGAATGAGTGGGGCCAGGTCGTTGATGCTGTCCAGCAGCGTTTGGTTATCCTGCAAATCTTCACTGAATTGATCGTAATAGCCAAGCTCTACGGTTTCTCCCCAGCTTACCTGGCCGCTGTCGGGCACGGTTTTGCCTGCCAGTACGTTGAGCAGGGTACTTTTGCCAGCGCCATTGGGTCCAATGATGCCTATGCGGTCACCAGGGTTTAGCTGAAAGCTCAAATCGTGAAATAACTGAATCTCGCCGTATGCTTTGCTCAGCTGGCTGGCTTCCAGCACGCGTTTGCCCAACCGGCGACTGGCCAGCGCTAGCGCCACCCTCTGGTCGCCTTTGTCGTAGCCGATGGTTTTCAGCGCTTCTACTCGCTGGATGCGTGCTTTTTGTTTGGTTGTTCGTGATTGGGCGCCCCGATTTAGCCAGGCAAGCTCCTGGCGCAGCAGCGCCTGGCGTTTGGTTTCGGCCGTTTTTAGCTGGTCTTCACGGGTGGCGCGTTGTTGCAGGTAACGGCCGTAATTTCCCGAATAACTTACCAATTCCCGGCGATCCAGTTCCACAATTTTGTTTACTACCCGGTCCAAAAAATAGCGATCGTGGGTTACCATTAGCAACGCACTGGACATGTTGAGCAAAAATTGTTCCAGCCAGCTAACCGTTTCCGCATCAATGTGATTGGTTGGCTCATCCAAAATGAGCAGATCTGCCGGATCGATGAGGCCACGCGCCAGGGCAACCCGTTTTTGCTGCCCGCCGCTGAGCGTGCCGAGCTCTGCCCGGAAGGTTGTAATGCCCAACTGCGTCAGAATTGCCTTGGCATTGGCTTCCGCCTGCCAACCATTGGTGCGGTCCATCGCCTGGCTAATTGCAGCAAACTTAGCCTGAAGCTCCGGGTTTTGTGGAGATTGCTGCAGCTGCCCGCTCACGGTCTCGTACTGCCGCAGCTGTTTTAGCTGTGGGGCTTCTCCTTGAAAAAGATAATCCAGCACGCGCATTTTTAGGGGTAAATCTGGCTCCTGGGGCAAATATTGAACACGCACGCCGCCCCACCGGGTGATTTCACCCTCCGCAGGGGTTTCTAACCCGGCAATGAGCCGCAGCAAAGTCGTTTTGCCAGAGCCATTGCGGCCAATCAGTCCAATGCGCTCGCCTTCATTGATTAGGAGGGTGACGGAATCGAACAGGATGCGGTCGCTGTAATGGTGAGTGAGATTGTCCAGTCGAATAAGATTCATAGGGAACAGCCAGCCAAGTGATGAGTACACGCTCCCAACGGTTTATCTCTGGGAAAGTTCGGGAGGTACTATCGATTCGTAAATTAATAGCTGCAAAAATGGGTGATAGGTTGCCCTTTGCGAGCCAGTTGTTTAGCCAGCCCGCTGCCGGGAAGCAGCAGATCGTCCGTTCATTCGATGACGATTGATGGGATTATATCATTTGCAAAAAAATATGGGCAAAAGTGCATACCATGTCTCTTTTTTTTAGTTGGCGCAGGAAACGGCCGTATACTACTATCAGATTTTACCGTTGAGTGAACGTTTTAGATATTTGCGAGAGGAAATTATTATGCCAATTCTACAAAATTACAAGCAATTTAACGGCCGTCATTGGGAAACCGGAACCGTCTGCAACTTCTTGGCCTACACGGGTGTCAAGGCGCCTCATACCGGGCAGCCCTACAGCGAGGCGCTGCTCATGGGCGTCAGCGGAGGGGCGGTGATGGGCTATTTTTCGTTTGCTTACCAGGGCCATGACCCGCATGCGCGTCTGCTTACCCGCAACACGTTCGATCCATTTGATACCATGTTGGCTCGGCTGGGTGTTGTACAACATCGTCGCCATACGACCAATCCAGCGAAAGGGGTGTCTAACCTAGTCGATACCTTGGCTGGCGGGGAGCCTGCCATCGTTTGGGCAGATTATTTCAGCTTGCCTTATAACGCCTTTCCTTATGATGAAAAGATGTGGGCCATGTTTCCGGTGCTGGTTTACGGCTACGATGAAACTGCTGAGATTGCCTGGTTAGCCGACCGCGCGCCAATTCCGCTCACGGTCAGTACGACCCTATTGCAAACGGCCCGAGCCCGGGTCAAAAAAGACAAATTCCGCGTTCTTACCTTGGAGCCGCCCCTTCCGGAAAAGTTGCCCGGGGCAGTACAGTCTGGCATTTGGGACTGTCTCAAGCTGTACACTGAAAAGCCCCCTAAAGGCTCCAAGAATAACTTTGGTCTGGCTGCTTATCACCACTGGATTAAGCTGTTGACCAAGCCCAAAACCCGCCTCAGTTGGGCACGTGAGTTTCCCCCTGGGCGCAAGATGCTGGCTGGGTTGATGGGCATTTTTGATGGCATCAACTGCTTTGGCAACATTGGCTTCGCCGAGCGGGACGTTTATGCCAACTTTCTGGATGAAGCGAGCGTGATCTTGGAGAAACCTGCTCTGAAAGAGGTGGCAACCCATTTTCGGCGCAGCGCTGAAGCTTGGGATACTTTTGGCAAGGCGCTACTGCCGCCGGAGGTCCCGATGTTGGGCGAAATGGGCCAAATTCTTTTGCAACAGCGTGATTTTATGCGCAGCAAGGGAAGTGAAGCCATTGATGAATTGGCTCAATTGAAAGCGCGCGAAAAAGCACTCTTAACTGAAGCGGAAACCACGTTCCCGCTGGACGAAAAGGAAGTTACGGATTTCCGAGCCAACATGGCGGCGCATATTTTGCAGATTCATGATATTGAGGAAACGGCCGTCAACCGCCTTAGAGAAGCCATGTTATAAATTGGGGAAGCGATTGCGAACGAGATCACGCACGAGTTTACGCAATGACCCGCTCAATGTCGGGCAAGATAGGCAGCCGAATGATAAACGTTGTGCCCAGGCCTTCGCCCAAACTTTGGGCCTCCAGAGTCCCCTGCATCAAGCGGGTTATGGCTTGCGCAATAAAAAGACCCAGCCCCAGGCCACGCTTCTCATCGACGTTGCTGGCGCGGTAAAAGAGTTCAAACACTTTCGACTGCTCATGGAGGGGAATGCCAATTCCTTCATCCTGCACCTCAATGACAACTTGAGATTTATCAAGCCAGTAGCGAACTCGAACAACTTTGTCGTCTGCTGAATATTTGAGTGCATTTGCAATGAGATTGGTAATAATTTGCTGCAGGAGCGTCAGATCGACCTGTATCGGGGTTTCAATCTGCTTGCCGAATTCAAAGGCGAGGCGGTCTGGCTTGTTCAGCTCTTGCTGTACCCGCTCTGTAAGCTGCTGACAAAGCGTGTTGAAGGAGATGGTTTGGTATGACGGCCGTATTTGGGACCGCTGTGCCTGATCCACCAGCGTCACATCTTTCAGCAAATCATGAAGGTAAAAGATGGATTCGCGAATGCGTCTATGGGCAGCCTCCCGTTTTTCTTCCGGCATTTTGTCATAAAATCGATGCAGTAGTTCAGCTGAGCTGTTTATGACAGAAAGCGGCGTACGAAATTCATGTGAAACCACGGTGATGATGCGCGATTGCAGCTGGCCGAGCTGGGTTTCTAATTCCAGGGCAACGGCTAGCTTTTCTGCCAGGTGCTGTTCTCGTTGCAGTGATTCTTCCAAGGCGTTGGTACGCACTTTTACCGCGGCTTCCAGCGTTTCGTTTTGCAGCCGGTAAGCGGCCGTTTCACGCTCTGCCTGCTCAACCGCCCGCACCCGCGCAATGGCCGCTTCGAAATTGCGGCGCCAAAGGAATACCAAAAGTGGAAAAGAGGAAAACATCACCATCAAAGCAAAGTAACGGCCAAGCGGTAGATAATCGCCACCGCTGGGAACGCGGCCCGTCATTTCAAGCCAAACCACGATGATGCCCAGCAACCAATTCAATCCTGTGATAATCACACTAGCCCGACTGCTGCTAACAAAGCCAGCTATCAGCGGTGTCAGGGCAACAGCCCCCAAAAAAGGTATGCCGGTTAATCCTCCCTTGCCATTTAGCGTTATCCAGGCAAAGGTTATCCATAAAACGGCCGTAATAAAAAGGCCTGTCTCTTGCACCCTGCCGCGATTTAACAAAGCCTTAGAAACTAGCATACAGGCCAAGATCGTCAGGACGGCAAGCAAAGAGCGGGCGAAGCTGGTTGTTGTGATTATCCAGGTCAAAATGACCGAGACCAGCGTCAGGATGACAAATCCTGCCCAAATGATCAATGTGATCAAATAAGCTTGATGTGTTTTTTCCGCCTCGTTGGGGAAAACGGGGGGCTCTAGCCAGGTTCTCAGCAGACGAAAAATCTTCATATCAATGAGCTATTTAATTCTTTTGGACTCAAAATTGGCATGCATATCGATATAACGCAGCCAGGCACCAAGCGTGAGTATGCCATACTGGTTATGCTCAACCGTCATAAATTGGTCGACTTGTTGGTCGTCCAAAGCTTCTGCCAGTGCGACCGTCTTTTTGCGAACCAGGCGAAATTCTGCCTTAAGCTGTTCCCAGCTGCGGTGCTGTGACGGCCGATAGTTGTCGTATTCTTCTTGTTTGAACGGCTCACCCAGCCCAACGCGCAATCGGCTTTGGCTCCATTGTTCGATGCCAATAATGTGGCTCAATAGCTGCCGATTGCGTTGACTATCTGAATATTTATCGAAACGGCGTTGAATTGACTCCCCGCTCGATGCTAATTTTTCGCCCCAGGCAGCCATTGTCAGCTTGCGGCCTGGACGCTCCAGTAGTAAATTCCTGAAAATCGAGTTGAGCATAGTTTATTTCTCCAACCTTTCAGAAACAATAAAACACTAGCTTTGCACTTTTTGTTTCTCGTCGAAGTCAAACCCGAAAGGTTTCGCTTCACATAGGCGTGCCTTCTCGGCAGAAAATCCCTTCGGGTCTTGGAACCTGTAAACATAGTGAATAAAAGCGTTAGGCACGTTGCGTTCGTAAATGGCTGGACGAGCTTTACTAAAAAATCATCATCTTCTGCTACGGTTCCCACTGAAAATGGATCAGTGTGCTTAGAAAATATTGTCCTTGCCATAACTCCAGTCCAACAACCCAGCTACCCCAGTCCAGTCCCCCATACTCTTCGCTGCCTGGACGATGAAAGGATAGGTAGTTGATGGGTGCATATGCTTCTGGCAAGACGACAAACCCCGGCGTGCCGCCATGTAAGATCTCGTTGCAGGCTGTTTCTGTCGCGTCAAGAAAGTCGCTCTGCAGGCGAGGTAGCAAGATTTGGGCAGGCGTGCCAATGATAGGTTCGCCGCTGCCTGCGGCTGCACCCCAATTGTAAGTGACAGGATCGCTTAATAGGTTTAGATTGTCTAGTCGCGTCTCAGCTTCGTGCCAAAGCAGTCGCACCCGCAAGCCTCGTTCAGGATGTATAAGCTGGGACAAAAGGGCGTCATCTTGATTAGCAACGGCCGTTTGCAAGCGATCCAGCAATTGCGCGGCGGCCAGATCCGTACAGAATATCGTTTCCGGGACATCCTGCGTAAGGAAACGGCCGTTGACCCAGCCAGTCAGCAAGCCGCGCTGAATGGGCACCCAAGTAGAACCAGACACCATCTGTCCATCGCCGGTAATCTGTATGTTATCGGCGGTAGGAGGCAGGGTGCCCACAATGCCAAACGCCACGCCAGGGCCAGAACGCACGTTTAACACGTCATCGGACTCTACAAAAACGACGGCATAGTTGGCCTGCTTATTAATGGGCGTAGGAGATGATGTTGCTGTAGCCGGAACGGCCGTTTGCGCAGCGACGGTTGATGCCAGGGGCGTGTTGGTCGGGGGAACGGCCGTATTCGTTGCTGCAATCTCAATCTCCGCTGTTTCGACACTCAGGGGAACGGCCGTTAAGGCTGATGAAAGGTCTACGGTTGCGGCAGGGGCGGGTGACACAACGACCGACGGTGTTTGTATGGACTGGTCTGTAGCGCCACAGGCCACTAACAGAAACAGCAATCCCAGCAAACTCACTTGGGTGAAATATTTAAAGATTGCCTGGTCATTCATGCCTGCCTACGTATTTCTCAGTTCATCAGACTGTTGCAAAGGGTTATATTAAACATTGAACTTGATATTGATTACATCGCCATCTTGAACGATGTAGGTTTTGCCTTCCTGTCGCAGCTTGCCGGCGGTGCGCGCCTGTGGCAAGCCACCTAACGATACCAGATCATCATAAGCGGCCGTTTCTGCACGAATAAATCCTTTGGCCAAATCCGTATGGATAGTCGCTGCCGCCTCAACGGCCGTTGCCTCTCGTTTGATGGTCCAGGCGCGCACCTCATCCTCGCCAACTGTGAAGAAGGCATGTAGCCCCATAAGATCATAACTAAGGCCAATGACCCGATCCAGGCTAAGTTCGGTGACGCCATACTCTTCCATAAACATTTCAAGCGACTCCGTGTCGCCGGCCGCACTAAGCTGCGATAATTCCATCTCCAGCTTGCCGCGCAGGTTGGCCACCACCGTCAAGGGATGGTCATAGTCGAGGCTGACTTCCTCCTGGTCGTCGCCAATGTTGATGAGAACGACGGTTGGTTTGAGGGTGAGTAGACCGTAACCACGCAGCATTTTTTCTTGCTCATCGGTGAGGCTGAGGCTGCGTAACGGCCGTTCTGCGGAAAGCGCTTCATTTAACTGCTCAAACAGCGTGAGCTCCGCCTGAGCCGCTGCCTTATTCTTGGTTGCGCCCTTACGCAAGCCATCTTCGATCTTCTCTATTCGCCGTTCTACAACGCCCAAATCATTGAGCAAAAACTCTGTGTCTAAAATTTCCAGATCGCGGGCAGCATCAACGCTGCCATCTGGATGAGGCACCAGGTCAGATTCAAATGCGCGCACGACATGGACAAAGCCATCCAGCCCGGAAAGATGGTTAAGCAGTTCGCCGCTCATGCCGCCCCCGTCGTTGGCACCCTTTTTGATGCCAGCTATATCGGTGTAGGTGATTTTGGCAAACGTTACTTTCTTGGGCTTGAACATCTCGGTTAATACGTCCACGCGCTCATCATAGACATCAACAACGGCCGTTAATACATCAAACCGGCCCCCCATGCTTTGTCCTGTCGGTGCATCCCCTTTGGTGAGGGCGTTAAAAATGGTTGTTTTACCGCTGCTGGGCAGTCCGATAATTCCTAATTTCATAACTTAATTCTCTACTCGTTTTAATGACCAATCATCAATGAAAAAGCCGTTACTTTCCAGGGCATAGCGCCCGCGCATTCCCACGCCAATTCGCACAGTTTGCGCGGCATCAAGGGTAAATGTATGCTCAAAGATTCCCCAAGTGCCAAACCCGGCACCGAACTGAAGCCAACCCGTCCCGCCGCTGGGTGAAATAAAGCGCACCTCACCAGCCGCCGGATCGCCCGCATACTGCTTGCCGCCTTCATAGCTACTTACAAGATCGGGGAACACATAAGCGGTAAATACGTAGGTGCCCGGCTGTAGCGCAATATCCTGAAGCAAGCGCAGGCTAATTGGCCCATTCCCTTTGAATGCCTTAATGGTGTATTCGCCGTGCCGAATAAATAAACTACGCTCGGATTCAGGGAGTTGGAAATAGGGCAGCACGCGCGTTTCCGGTGGAAACCAGATGTCCCACGCTTGGGTGCCAAAACCTGTATTGCCAGAGTCAAACTCCAAAATCCAGCCATTGGGCAGCTGGAATTCCGGCGATCCATTCAGATTGTACCAACCATCCTCAAAGGAACCGTTGACCAACAGATTACCGCCAAAGATTGGCTCTGCGGGAACGGTCGGCGGTGGCGGCGGCTGGGTATTGACGGGGGCAGCGGTCGGCGGAATATCGGTGGGAACGGCCGTTTCTGTAGGTGCGCTCGTATTGGTCGGTATGGGCAAGCTGGTGGGTCGCGGCGTGCTCGTGGCGGGCGGCGGTACCGTAGCTACCGGAGTCGATGTTTCAACGGCCTCAGTGGGGACAGGGGTTCGGGTCGGCACTGCATCTGCCTGGGCAACTTCTTCTGTTGCCGCGGACACATTCTTGGCCGCCACCGTGAGGGAAACGGCCGTATCGACCGTCGCCTGAACATCTACTTCTGGGGTCTCTGCCGTTTGGCAGGCCGCCAAGCCAAAGAGCAGGCCAAAGAGCAGCAGCCAATTCAAACGCAAAAAGATTTGATCTCTAATCACAACAATCCTCCAGCTCAATCCTGCTACGTCCCTAACAAAGAATAATGGGTAACACCCTGTCCTGCTGGACTCAGTTACCCATCGACGCAACAATTTTCTTAATTGAATGAACCGTGCGAATTGTATGCAGGTGAGATTGAATTAGCAAATTGCCTGCCTACCCGGCAAGATTAAACAGCTCAACCACCACCAGAAGCAGACCTGCACAAAGCAAACCGGCCAAAAAGCTCTGGTAAGCCAGGCGCACAAAGCGATACTTTTGGTGTCCTAAATAGACGCCAAGCTCAAAAATCTCCCGAATTTGCGCTTCATAAGTTCGATCGGGTGCCTGCATGACCTCTTCCATAATCTCGGCAAACGCTTCATAATCAAGGTTCATAAAGCTGCCAAAAAACAAGATATTGCAGTGCTGGTAATTTTGGGGACGATAATCAAAATTTAGCTTGGGCATAACGGCATAGGCGGCAAAAAATATTGTAATCACGCAAAACAGAATCAAAACAACCACGGGCCAGCGCAGCAATGGATCACTTAGGTAACCTATAGAAAAGGTAGTGACGACCGCTGCCAACGTCAGCATGATGTTGGCTTTGACATCAGCCATGGCACTTAGCTGCGTATGATGCATCCGGGTTTGTCGCAACATGTGGTCTAGATGGTTGGCAGGGGCAATCGGGATCATAAGTTCCTCCATAAAGTTCGCGGTAGCTTATACAGAACAATTTCTTTTGTGACGAGTCACAACAGGGTAAACTTACCTCTACACCGGTCAAGTGACTAAACTTGATCAACGTCTTTGGACGGAAATTATCCCATATTTTTCACAATTTCCAGGGGGCAGTCATGACTCATCAACAATTTCAGTCTACCAGCAGCGGCCTGCAGCGCCATACACCGCCCATGCGCCTTTATGAGAAGGCCAAGCGTTTGGGCATCTGGAACCCTAGTGACATCGACCTGACTCAAGATAAAGTTGATTGGCAGAATCTTGCGCCACCAGAGCAAGATTTGCTGCTGCGCTTGACCGCTATGTTTCAGGCGGGTGAAGAGGCCGTCACGCTTGATTTGCTTCCCTTGATGTGGACGATTGCCCGGGAGGGGCGTCTGGAAGAGGAGATGTTTCTGACAACATTTTTATTTGAGGAAGCTAAGCACACTGACTTTTTTAATCGCTTTTTGGTGGAGGTGGTGCGTGCTGACCCAGATTTGAATCGCTATCATACCGAAAATTATCACACTGTGTTTTATGAAGCGCTGCCTGGAGCACTGCAGGCACTTCAGACGGACGCCTCACGCGCAGCCCAGGTACGGGCATCGGTTACCTACAACATGATTGTGGAAGGTGTTCTGGCCGAAACAGGCTACCACGCTTACTTTACCGTTATGGAACAGCACAATATTTTGCCTGGCGTTCGCCGGGGGATACGGCTCTTGCAGCAAGATGAGTCCCGCCATATTGCCTATGGAATTTTCTTGCTTTCTCGATTAATTGCAGAAGACGACAGCTTGTGGGAAGTTCTGGAAGAAACGATGAATGAGCTTCTGCCACCTGCGCTAGGCGTCGTAGGGGACGCTTTTGCCGCTTATGACGTCATGCCCTTTGGTCTGGAGGAGTCATTATTTACGGCTTATGCGCTGAACCAGTTTCAGAAGCGGGTTGAGCGCCTGGAGCGGGCGCGCGGCGCATCGCTGGCCGAGATTTATCGCGTGACGCAGCAGGCCATCGATCAAAATGATAGCTGATTGTGGGCCATAGTTGTGAAGTGATCGACTCGTTGAATCCGCGACCAAGTTTAAGGAAGCGATTGGTAACGGCCGTATCTCTCCATGAGCGTCACAACCTCGGCTGCTGGCAAGCCATGTCGGACGTTGCCATCGCGCCCTACAACTGTTTGGGCCATCAGCAGGCTGTTGTAAATGGCTTCTTCGACGGCTTCAATTACGGCCAGGGCAAAGAGGCTCATGATCGGTTGCTCGTAGACGGCCGTTTGCGCCGCTACCACCTTCTTCGGCCGATCGGGCACCCGATTTGTTGTGCTAAAAGCAATGACAAAATCACCGCTGCCACCGTGGCACGTGCTGCCTGTGCGCGCCAGGCCAAATGCTGCCCGCTGGCAAAGCCGGCCTAACTGCCGTGCATCCAGCGGCGCATCTGTTGCCAAAACAATCATGATTGAGCCATCTTCCAACCGAGTAGACACAGTGGGTGGGAGAAGGTGCCGACCCACGGGCACGCCGGAAATGGTAAGCTCTTCCGGGCTGCCAAAGTTGCTTTGTACAAGCGCGCCCACCGTATAGCCATCGGCCTGTACTGGCAGCACACGGCTGGCGGTGCCGATGCCCCCTTTCCAACCATAGCAGCTGGTCCCTGTCCCTGCGCCTACCGCACCTTCACGCACGGCGCCACTACTTGCCTGCGCCAAGGCCAGGCGCACATCGGCTGTGCCAATAGGACGTGCCTGCATGTCACTCAAAAAGCCGTCGCTTGTTTCCCCAACCACTGGATTGACGCTGGCATAACCCTGACGTCCCGTCGCGGCAAACCCCAGGCCAATGTGCGGGTTTTGCTCGATAGCAATCGTCATCAGCGCATCAACGACGCGAGGCACGTTAAGGGTGCTGGTAAGTGCAATCGGTGTTTCGATAGTGCCCAACTCCCGCACCTGCTCGAAGCCTGCCACCTTGCCAAACCCATTGATTGTGTGCACCGCAGCCGCCACTTTCTCCTGGTAGAGGTTCCCCTGGTGGGGCAGCACCACGGTCACGCCCGTGCGAAATGGCCCATTGCCCGTCCAGGCACCCTCCCCTTCAATTAATGTACGGTGCCCGACGGTTACCCCTGCCACATCTGTAATGGCGTTCTGCAGCCCGGTCGACAGCTCACTGTGGTAAATCCCTAATTCACGAATACGAGGCATAGCAACTCCTGACTGGTTTACAGCCGATGGCTAACGCTTTTGGCATTCAATTTGCCCCCAGCTCTGAAAGTGGTTTTAACTTTGCCGGATTGGCCTCCTGAACGAGAGCCCTTGCCAGGATGAGGGTTGGATCGATGAGCGGCAGGCCCGATGCCGTGGGCTCCGGGAAGGCCAACGGCAGCTCAGTGCAGCCTAAAATGATGGCTTGGGCACCCGCACTTTTGAGCGCTTCGATGCCGCTGCATAAATCTTGTTTTGCCTGCTCTGTCACCAAACCGCACGCTTTGATGCCATAAATTGGATGGTAGATGGCGGGGTGGATTTTCTCGGTTTGCAGCAAGGCGGTGGGAAGAACGGCCGTAAATCCCAAAGGTTCTAAAATGGCCGGATACACGCCAGCCCGATACGTCCCCGTCGTCGACAGCACGCCAATCCGGTTGATCGTTGGTAACTGTTCCCGCAAAAAACGGCCGACTTCCTCAATCATGTTTAGCAGCGTGATGGTACATCCCGCCTGTTCCACTTCGACTCGGATCGTCTCAAAGATGGCGGGTGCGTGCGCCGTGTTGCAAGGAATACCGACAACGCCAGCTCCCATTATTGCCAGCTGCTTCACCTGTGTTGCCAGGGCATATGCCGGATTTTCGGGCACATGCCCGAGCAAAAATTCTGTTCTGTCCACGATGCTGCCTGGCTGTGACCAGTTCAGCACGGTCAGATGCGCTTGATCCTGCCCAGCCAACGTTTGCGAGGCAATTTTGCCCAGCAAGTCGATTCCGGCAAAGGGGCCAACGCCGCCGACCACACCAACCCACTTTTCTACGTCACCTTGATTTTTCATGTCGTCTATGATAACAAAAAAGGGAGGAAACGGCCGTTTCCTCCCTCATCATTTTGCAGCTATATCAAACTGTTCCTGACATCATAAAGTTAAGGCTTCACAGCGATTGGCAGGTAAGTTGACACCAGCGACCCTTTTCCGGCAAAGTAAGGCAAGCCATGCGCCAGTGCAACCGAGACATTTCCGCTGCCGTCTACCGCCTGGGCAAAATACTCAACCTCACTGTTTAGCGGCACGAACACCGTGCCAACCGCACGCTGTATTTCAGGATCGTACGTCAATTCAGCCAGCTGCCAGGTGGTGCCGGGTAATTCGCGGTAAAGCACCACGACTCGATTTATCTCACCGCTATCATCCGTCACATTCACCTGGAAGGTCACCTGGCTGGCAAGCCGCACGGCATCCACATTCCAAATGCTTGGTGCAATGAAGTCTGAGCTTTCAAAAGGCGTATGATAAATCTCAAACTGCATATTATCGTACAGGCGCTGCGTCCCAATTGTTTCAATTGTCCCACCTGTGGCCGAAAACTGACCCGGGATCATTATCAAACGCTCCACAGATTCGCCCTCAATCGAGAGGTAACGGTTGATACTGCCCAATGCTACCGGATACCAGTAATCCAGCGGGAAGAGCGGTTCTTCAGGCAGAATTTTTATTTGTTCCGTGATGAGCTGTGATATGGTCGGGTTAAAGTTAGGAATTGAGGTGAAAGAGCCCCCGACCATCAGTGCACCGTGAGCGATATTTCCTGGTTGGCTAATGCTCACGCTGGCACGTGGTTGAATAGGCTTACCGCCTGCCACATGCACCCCATCCTCGCCAGAAATGGTGTAGTAATTGCCTTGCAAGCTGCTATCTGTATTTAAAACGGTCTTTTGCTCAAACGTGAAGTCAAAGCTTAACGGAGTGACGGTCAGGCTTCCGCCACCCTCAACTCGCTGGGCGGGTGCATTGCTGACTGCGTTCTTACCCCACAAGGAGGTTGTCGTGGTCACAGGCATGTTTATGCGCAGCATAGGCAAACCGTATAGCGTCATCTGTTCCAGCACTTTTTCATCGTAATTGCTAAACGAACCGCCGGCCAATTCATTATAATATTGCTGCTTGGCCATGCGCATCGCATCGCCTACCGTTTGTGGCCCTTCACTCCAGTTTCCTAAGGCATTCACATAGTTGGCCATCAGCGCTTCAGAGTAGGCCACCAGGTCAGAGTCGCCGTAGCCGTAGCCCGTATTGCCCAGGAAAGTCGCTGCCTGCGCCCCAAATGCCTGTGGCCAATCCCGGTCGGTTTGCGCCGATGAAGTGCCACCGTCTGGCACGTTGAGCCCAGAATGGCAGCCCACGGAAAACACCACCGTACCGGAGTAATCCGTGCCTGCCACAACCTGAGTGGCAAACACATCGGCCGGGGTGTTGGGGAAGAAACGGTAATGTTCAAAATGTGAATTCAGTGAGATGAGGCTGGGGGCAACTGAGCTCCCGAATAATTCAGCATTAAACTGGGCTGCGGTCCAGGTATTGTTGATAAACTGGGTGGGTGAATTGACGGTGATGCCTTGCGTACCGAACGTTTCGGTGATGACATTGGCCTGATCAATGAGGAAATCATACCCGGTTACCAGCGCGTCGTTGGGTGTCAACAGGGGCTGCCCCAGGAAGGCGTTGACCACGCCCAATATTTCATCTGGCGATTCAACTAAACGGCCGATGCCATATTGCGGCAAATAGAACTCACGATCCTTGAACGGGAATGGAATTGGTGCGGCGTAATAGTCGTCCGACAAGAAGTAGCGCAGGCTAAGCGAGCCGGAAATTTCGGTTGATTCGGCAATCGAGGCGTAATGGCGTTCATTGGCAACCAGGGCGTCATCCCGAATGCGCCGATGCGGAATAACGCGATCGTCACCGACCAAAACCATATATTCCAGGTTAGGGTAAGCTGGCAATAATGAATAAGTTAATGCTTTAATGTGCGAAGCGACGCAGTTTGCGGCCAGCGGATTGCCTGGATTAAAGTTCCAGTCAGAATAGGCAAAATTAATCTCGCTGTAGGTGGATAAATCGATGACGGTGCCATCGACATTGCTGTTAGCGGCTAACGTGTTGAGTTGGGTAAACACGTCCGTAATGGTAAGGGCTTCCGTAGGATACAGATCATTCATGCGGGTTGAGTTGGCAAAAATGAGCGTCCGCACGCTGTTGTCGGTTGCTGGCGTGGTGTATGTTGGAATGTCGCAGAAAACGGGTGCATAAGGGTCGACCGGTGGGGCGACTTCTGCCCGCAGTGAAAAGGTGGTGCCCAGAACTGAAACATCTTGGGGTACTACGGCCAGGTAGTAGGGGCCAGAAAGTTCCTGCACATTGTAGCCAATCTGCTCATCGACGGTGCCGGGCTGAATGGAGAGCGCTACGAGCGTGCCGATGTTGCCCAC
>CBDUOF010000039.1:0-21505 GCA_965368765.1 uncultured Anaerolineae bacterium
AATGCTGCGTGAGTTGCTCCTCCAAACTACCCCCGTACTAAAGTCACCTTCAATACGGCCGTTTCCTGCCGCAAAATAGAGTGTGGTGAATGCAGAATATGCGACACCGCGTGAAGAACGGCCGTCGCCCGTGGAACCGTTGCCTCAACAGGCTGTTTTGTGAACGCTTCCAAAGGAAACGCGACAGAATGAAACAATCCATCAAGCCCAAATCCCCTCCGGGAAAGATTTCCCCTTCCAATAAATTATTGTCCGGTGAAATCGGCATTTTACTGGTTGTGCTCCTCGTCCTTGCCCTGCTGCTGATGGCTGAGCCAGCCCAGGGTGCAGGCGTTGTCGGCAGCGGCACGCCTGCCAGCTGCACGGAAGCAGCGCTCACTGCTGCCCTGGCCGGCGGGGGCAGCGTCAGCTTCAACTGTGGCGGCAGCCATACTATCACCCTCACCAGCGAAAAAACGGTCAACAACAGCACGACCATCGATGGCGGTGGACAAATTACGCTGAACGGCGGGGGCAGCACACGCCTCTTCAATTTGCAAAATGGGGCCAGTCTTACGCTGCAAAACATCACCCTGCAGAACGGATTTAGCAGTGGCGATGGCGGAGCAATTTATGTAGAGCGGCTCAGCACGCTCACCCTGGCCAACAGCGCCATCACCGGCTCTACCGCCGCCAATGGCGGGGCAATTGCGCTCAATGGCTGGGGTTCCAGTGACCCTGGCGGCACACTCGTCGTTACGGGCAGCGGCTTTAGCAACAATACATCAACTGCAGCTGCTATTCCTGGCGGAGGCAATGGCGGTGGTGCGCTGTACATCACCGGTGGCTCGACGGCAACGGTCAGCGACAGCACGTTTAGCAACAATCAATCAGTCAACGGTGGCGGCATCCACATTCTGGGGGCAAATCTCACCGTGAGCGGCACGACTTTCAGCGGCAATATCGCCAACAACAGTGCTGGCGGGGGCGGCGGGGGTGCCATCTATGTCGATGGCACCAAAAATTTCAGCGGCACAATTGATATTGATAGCAGCACCTTCACCAATAATCAGACCAATCAGCTAGGCGGCGCGATTTTTAGCTTCCCTGAAGGCAGCGGCAGTACACTCATTAACCAATCCCTGTTTGATGGCAATTCCGCAACCGGCAGCGGGCAGGGTGGGGCTATTTACCATCAGAGCGCTACCAGCAACGGGGCGCTAAACATCAGCAACAGCACCTTCATGAACAACAATGCGCACGCCACCGACGGCAGCGCCAGCTCCGGCGGCGCGCTCTGGCTGCTGGACGCCCCTGTCACCATTATGAGCAGCACCTTTGTGAATAATGATGCTACAACGCCACTGGCGCTAGCCGACGATGATTGGCGACGTGGTTTTGGTGGAGCAATCCGCACCAGCGACGCCACCTCGATTGTGAACAGCACGATTGTAAACAACACGGCGGGCTTCGTCGGCGGGGCCATTGCCGGACCAGCGACGGTGCGCAACACCATCATTGCCCAAAACGATGGCGACAATCCATGGGACATTCAGGAAAATTGTACGGTGGCATTGACAAACAGTGGCAACAATATTCAGTTTCCGCAAAAAACGACGGGGAATTGGAATGATTATGAATGTTTTGCTGCACAAACGGCCGTAGATCCCCTGTTAGGCACGATTGGTGATTTTGGTGGCCCCACGCCCACTATACCGCTGCAGGCAGGCAGCCCAGCGATCAACGCAGGCAGCAATTGCCCCGCAACCGACCAGCGCGGTTTTGCCCGCAACGGTGTCTGCGACAGTGGCGCTTACGAATTTGGCGGGGGGTTGCTCATCAGCAGCATTTCGCCGCCCTGGTCCGGTTTGAACAAAGTGCACGACGTTACGCTAACGGTATGGGGAGCGGGCTTTTCGCCTACATCGGTGGTGCGCTGGGAAGGCGCGGATCGCGCGACGACGTATGTGAGTCCTTTGCTGGTAACGGCCGTACTTCCCGCAGCCGACCTGGACACCATTGGCAGCTACAGTATCACCGTCTACGACTCGGAGCGCAGCATGGAGAGCGCCGCCGCAACATTTACGGTGGTAACCATTTTGGATGAAACGTTGCTACCCATTGTGTTACGGCCGTAAAAAACCCTTTTCGCTGATGCTCTTGCGGCCATTTAATCCAAGGTCGCTAACCGGACAAGCTAAATTTGACGTCAGTCAACGCTTCAGAAACGTCCCAAAGCTGCTGCGCATCGTCCAGATTATGTGAGGCGTCATTAGATGGCACCAAAACCGGATAGCCCTTACGTTCTTGCCGACCGCCAGGCCCATAATAGCTGCCACCCTCAGCCGCAGGATCCACAGCAGCCCGTAGAGTGGGCAAGGCGCCCATCTCCGCGCTTTGAAAAACTGTGGCCATCAGCGGACGCAGCGGTTTGGAGTACCACTGGTCGAGTAAATGATCGGCCAAGTTGGTGCTGGAGATTCCTGGATGGGCGGCGACCGCGATGGCCTGCCTGCCGTTTGCGGCTAACCGCCGCTGCAATTCATAAGTAAAAAGAAGATTGGCAAGCTTGGAACGGCCGTAAGCACCCATTGGCGAATACGCCTTGCCTCCTTCATACATCAAATTGTCAAAATCCATGTTGCCCCGATGGTGTGCGGCGCTGCTCACGTTAACCACCCGTGATTCTGGCGTGTTGACAAGCAGATCAAGCAGCAGCCCGGTTAGGGCAAAATGGCCTAGATGGTTTGTGCCCAGTTGCCGCTCAAACCCATCTTCTGTGGTGCCATAGGGAACCATCATAATGCCCGCATTATTGACGAGGATATCAAGACGGCCGTATTTGGCCTTAAACGAATCGGCAAATTGACGGACAGATGCCAGGCTAGCTAAATCAAGCTGCATGGTTTCAGCCTTGGCCTCGGGAACTTCCGCCTGAAGTTCAGTTAAGGCAGCAGCTGCTTTTTCCATGCTGCGGCAGGCCAGAACCGTTTGTGCCCCTTTGCGCGCAAACGCTTTCGCAGCCTCAAGGCCAATGCCGCTGTTAGCCCCCGTGACAATAATCACCTTGCCGCTCAGGTCAGGCATATCATCCGTGGTCCACACCTCACGTTCTTCGCGCTCGCCATTCTGCGACTGTACCAGTTTGTAAACACCAATAGCTGCCAGTGCTGCCGCCAGGCCACGCATCACTTTTTTATTCATTCACCACATCCTTCATATTGATTAGACATTACTTTGTAAATTGCTTTAATAATTTTACTGATGAATCCCGACTGTGGGCTGAGAAAATGTATAGTGAACGCCCGTGAGTTCTTCAGATCGTTCCCAGAAGCGTTTTAGGGCAGTGGCGTCAGTGGCAGCATCATTCGCATGTTGTTCTGCCGGATAGCCACGCACCCTAAAGGTTTTCGGCCCGTAAAAAACACCACCCTTTGCCTGCGGAGCAGTCGAAGCGTACAGCTGCGGCAGTACGCCCATGCTTATATCTTGTGCCAACAGCGGGGCAAAAATCCCGTAGAGGACACGCTCCATAAAAGGGGCACCTGATTGCTGCAGGCTGTTCTCTTGTAAATTGGTCATGACCAGACCAGGATGCGAAGAATTGGAAATTGTGTCGTGCCCGGCAGCTTGTAGCCGTTTATTCAGCTCATTGGCAAAAAAGATATTGGCGAGTTTGCTTTGGCCGTAAGCTGTCCAACGGCCGTATTCCTTCTCACCCATCAGGTCATCAAAATTGATTGAACCAGTAAAGGCGGCACTGCTAGACGTATTGTGGATGCGCGCGCCAGGTGTGCTGGTGAGGACATCAAGCAGCCAGCCCGTCAAGGCAAAGTGACCCAGGTGGTTGACGCCCAGCTGCATTTCAAAGCCATCGGCCGTTTTTTGGTGCGGAATTGCCATTACGCCTGCATTGTTCAGCAAAATGTCAAGACGGTCATATTTCGCTCTAAAGGCTGCGGCAAACGTGCGTATCGATTCAAGACTTGCATTGTCTAACGGCATCACATCCAGCTTGACCTGTGGATATTTGGCAATCACCTCATTTCTTGCTTTTTCCGCTTTCTCGATGTTGCGGCATGCCATGACAACGGTTGCACCCTTTGCCGCCATTGCTTTTGTGGATTCAAGGCCCAAACCACTGTTCGCTCCGGTAATAACGACAACTTTGCCTGTTAAGTTGGGTATATCCTGTTGTGTCCATTTGTTACTCATTTCACGCTCCATACTCGCAATGTGCATCTGGTTCGCACATATCAGATTGATTAGTCAGTCAAATCGTGTCAAAAAAACTACTTCGTTACACCCTTCCAAAAAATCTCGAAGCCCTGGGCAATGTGCCGGGTGAGGGACATATCGCTTAATCCATGCTCGGTGGCGTAATAAACGGCCGCTTCCAGCTGCACGTAGAAAATCTGGCCCAAATAAGCTGGGGGGATATCTTCCAACAGCCCCTCGGCAACACCTTGCTCAATCATGGTAAAGGCAAAAGCCATCTCGGCTTCCTGGCTTTGCTGCATCTCCTTACTCACCAGGTTAGACAGTTTAAGCTGTGACATCAAGCTGTAGCGCACCGGAAAACGGATACCCCAGTCAATAAAGCGAAACCAGATATGCTCTGCACGCTCTTTAAGGGCAGCGTCTTGCGGATATCCGCTCATCATGTGGCCCATCCATTCCTGCTTAAGCTGCTTATACACGGCATCGATTAACACATCTTTGGATTCAAAGTAGTTGAACAGCGTGCCTGTGGCGACCCCAGCATGTTTGGCAATGCGGGAAGTGGGCGTATTCCAGAACCCTTCTTTGGCAAAAAGGTCTATCGAGGCTTCGATGAGCTGCTTTTGTTTCTCGTTCATGGGCTGCAGTATAATGTAGATTGACTAATCAGTCAATATCCGGATTCAATCTACCTTCATTTGCCGTTCAAGGTAATGACCAGGCGACGACGGCCGCCTCGATTTCGATGTTCACAGAGATAAATGCCTTGCCAGGTGCCCAGATAGAAACGGCCGTCTCTCACCGGCACCGTTACAGAACTTCCAAGCAGCACGGCTTTGATGTGCGCGGGCATATCGTCAGGCCCTTCATACGTGTGGACAAAGTAGGGGGAATTTTCTGGAGCCAGCACATTAAAGTGTGTCTCCATATCTTGCCGCACCGTGGGGTCAGCATTTTCGTTTAGGGCAAGCGAAGCAGAGGTGTGCAGGATGAAAATATGGGCCAGGCCCAGGCGAAAGTTAGCCAGCTCCGGCAGATGCTGATTGATTTCGGCAGTGACTAAATGAAATCCACGTGTTTTTGGCGCTAGCTGTATCTCTTTCTGTATCCATCCCACGGCCAAATTGTACCAAAAGTCTGCACTTTTTACTTCTCACGATCACGCAGAAAAAAATAAACGGCCGCACCAACTGCTGCAACCGTAACGCCACCCCCACAAATAACTAACAAAAACGATAAACTCATTTTTCATCTTCCTTAAGGCAAAATTTCGACAACGACACCTTGTTCAGCCCAGTTGTATAGCTGAGCCGCATTTTCATTGCTCAATAGTATACAGCCATAAGTCACCGGCGTGCCTAAATTGCTTGTCCACAGCAGATTGGCACCGTCTCGGGTAGGGAAGCCGTGAAAGCCATTCATAAATTCAACGTTTGGGGCGGGTTGATAGATTCCCATGAAGTTGGGCATCCACAGATCCCAATTGCCTGCATAAGCATTTGCCTCGTGGGTCTGAATCTGGAACACACCGGGAGCGGTAGGGCTGGAAGCGATGCCGGTGCTGGCTTGCCATTCCCATTTCAGTGCATCGTTCTCATATACCCAGGCGTGCTGCTGACTGATGCTAACGACAACGCGCTTGCCTTCTACCACAGGGTAAGGCAGCAGGGCATCTGGCGAGGGAATGGTGAGGTTTTGCCCGACGGTGAGCGCTTCCCCCACGTCGGGGTTGGCAGCCTGAATCCAGGGGTACGGAATGCCCACCTTACGGCCGATTCCGGCGAAGGTATCGCCCGGCTGAACAACGTATTGGCTCTGGCTGTGGTAAATGCGCAACCTGATACTTTCTTGCTGATTTTTGATAGCATCGGTAACGGCCGTTAAGGCCAGCGCCTCATCCAAATAACGATTCTCACCCAGTGCCGCGTTCCGCTCGGCAAAAAACTGGGTTGCTTTATCTGGCTCTAATTCCCAGTCAAACTGGGTGGGGTTGATGGGGTCAACCGCCAGGGTCAGCCAATTGCCCCAGACTTGGGGACCAACAACCCAGGTAACAGCTTCATCCCGAACCGGATCGGTTGCCTCAATGGCGATAGTGGTCGTTAACAATGCCTGGGCTTGCGTCACCAGGTCGCTGACATCGGTGATGGCTGGGACGACGGGCTGCATGACCAGATTGATTTCGCCATTTTTTGTGGCAGCGGCGCCACTTTGAGCCAAGCCAGCGATGGTGGCAGGTACATCTAACATCTGGCCATTTTGCCCAGGCGTTGTTTGCACCTGTCCGTTTGCAATCAGCAATCCAGCATTCACAGGATCGATCGCGAGTTCAGCCGCGCGGCTTTGCAGATAATTTCGGGCAACGGCCGTATCCAGGATCCAACTCGGTTCCACGGCTATCGTGCCCGTTTGAGCAAATTCTAACCAGGCGGTGGGCGTACGGCCGTACCCATGCGCGGCTTGTGCCGTAGCCTTGGCGTCCAGCTTTAAGCCTATCTCAGGGAGGGGAACCAGCCAGACGGTTTCCATATGCGTCAGGCGAATCGTTTGCTGGCTGGAAACTGCTTGTAAGGCGTCAGCCGCCTCTGCCTGGGTCAGTCGCCCCAGGTCTACGCCCATCACCTGCACACCCGGCAGCACCAGATCACTCATATAGAAGAGCGTGGCTCCAGCAACGGCCGTAAACCCGGTCCCCAGCAAGATCAGTAAAACAATGGCGAGGAGGAGGTGTTTTAGGAACGGCCGTTTCTGCCGCGCGCGAGAGGCGGGAGCTGCGGACTGAGCCGTGGCGGCTGGAAACCAAAGCACCGTAGGCGCATCAGCCATCGAGGGTGCCTGTGTTGGCGCGGGTGTTTCTGACACCAAGCGGTCAGGTGTGGGGATGCGCTGGAAGAATTGGGTTTTGCCTTCACTAGTTTGCATAGAAAAAGTCCTGTTCATGAGGTTAAGAAACTGGATTCCTTTAGGAAGCTACATTTCTTGTTATTCCTTACCCAACAAAGTATGCCGGACTTTATGCCACTTTACCCAACGCTTCTCTGATTGTCTCTATGCTGTAAAACTACGATCAAAAAAGCTCAGCCGGCTTAAGGCAGAGCTTCTTACTTCAATTTTTATTTCAGGCCAGCGAAAGGTTACCGTGCCAATTTGCTGCGAAGGCGCCGCTGCCAGCGCAGCAGCTTTTGCTTCACCGGCTGCCAGCGGGCCAAAAAGAGCAGGGCCACAATCCCCGCATAAATTCCTGGCTCAACGTAAACATTTTTCACCAGCCAGATAAAATGTATCAGCACCAGAACAATAATGAGGTAGCTGAGCTTGTGCAGCTTTTTCCAGCGCTTGCCCAGGCGCCGCTGCCAACCCTTGGTTGACGTAACGGCCAGGGGAATGAGCAGCAGAAAGGCCGCAAACCCAACCAGAACAAACTTTTGCTCGATAATGCCATCAATAAGAAAAGCGACGTCAAATCCATAATCCAGCCAGACAAAGGTGAGTAGATGGAGGCAAACGTAGAGGAAGGCATAAAGACCTAACGGCCGTCTCAATGGAATTACCTGCTTCCAGCCAAACGCAATCGTCACTGGTGTCACAGCCAAAGACAGCACCAGCAAAACCAGGGCGGTTGTGCCGGTATGGAACAAAATTTCGCGCACCGGGTCAACGCCCAGGCGGTTGGTCTGAAATTCATAGAGCAAAATTGCCAGCGGCACCAATGCCCCAACGTGCGTGACCCAGGTAAGAAACTGTCCTGTTTTTTTGCGATCTCGCTTTCTTGGTTGGTTAGAAACGGCCGTTTCGCGGCCCGACACTGCTGCCATCTGTTTATTCTCTTCCGTCACGTTATTACGAACCACGATTCGATTGTGTGGTATCCACATTGGGATCATCATAAAGGTGGGCCACTTGCTCACCATATCCATTAAACATCAGCGTCTCGCGCCGCCCAAACTCACCAATGCGCCGTTCCGTCGCCTGAGACCAGCGAGGATGATTCACATTTGGATTCACCAGGGCATAAAAGCCATATTCATTCGGGGCAGCCGCCATCCATAGAGAGGTTGGCATCGCGTCCACCAGCTCAATCTTCACAATTGACTTGATGCTTTTGAAGCCATATTTCCAGGGCACAACCAGACGAATCGGTGCCCCGTTTTGGGGCAGCAGGGCTTCCCCATATAGCCCGGTGCTCATCGTCGCTAAATCATTCATTGCCTCATCAAGGCGCAACCCTTCTACATAGGGCCAGGGGAAAAACGGACTGTTCACGCCAGGCATATTGGCCTTGTCTTCAATCGTTTCAAAACGAACGTATTTTGCTGCAGAAGTCGGTTCAACTTCGTTGAGCAGCTTGGCCAGAGGAAACCCCAGCCAGGGAATCACCATTGACCAACCTTCAACGCAGCGCATTCGGTAAATGCGTTCCTCTTGTTCAAAGGCCATCAACTCTTCGAGCCCAAATGTTTTTGGCTTGTTTACCAGGCCGCTTACTTCAACCTGCCAGGGTGCTGTGGGGAAATCTTTTGCCAACGAAGCAACGGCTTCTTTGTTGGTAGAAAACTCATAATAGTTGTTGTAGTTGGTGATCTCTTGAAATGTATTGACCGGATTGCCTAGCTCATCCATCGTACTGCTGATAACGCCGGGCATGGCGGTTTGAACTGCGGCCGCTTCGGCGGCGCTACCGGTGGCAACTGTGCCAGATACGGCCGTCGGGTCAGCCGTGGGACTGCCGCAGGCAGCCAATACACCACCGGCCGCAATTGCCGCGGAGCTTAGGACAGCCCCACGCATAAATTGACGGCGGGACACGTACACAGACTTGGGTGTGATTTCAGACGATGGAATTTCTAATCCAGTGCGCTTTTTAATTAACATAGGTCTACCTCTAACTTTAACTTGGCTGGCTCCACAGGATGCCTTTATTTAACCTTGGTTTGGTGAACAGCGTTCTACTAGCCTATTATGCTTGATCTTATGATCAATTTCTAAATAAATTCTTATGAGAAAATTACAGCATTCGGTGAAAACGGGAAAGTTCTTTGAATTTAAAAATAGTGATTCTCCCGTTTTCCCTGAGTAAACCACAAAGAAATGGCGATTTTTAAGTCAAAAGACTTTTGGTGGTTCATCTCGGATAGCGCCAAGAATTGAAGAAGACAGCTGAATCGATTGGCAGCAAAGATAGACAGGCGGTGGCTATCTCTGTCATCCACTTTTCGGGGACTCTGTGGCATCCATTAAGGGAAATGTTCAAGCCCTACTAATAAGCTACGGCGAGATGATAACCGTCTGGCGCACTTCCCGGTAGCTGTCGCCCTCGCCGCTGGAAACGGTGAGCAAGCCGGGGCCGCTCGGCGCGTCGTCGGGCAATTCCAGGGTGATGGACCACAAGCCAAACTGGTCAGCAAAGGCTTTGCCGGTTGTCACCAACTGGCTGCCGCTGCCGGCAGAGTCTAGCACCAGCACAATATCTACAGCACGATCTGGCACGTTGACCGCCACACCAAACAACTCTGTGACGTCACCGGCTGCAAAGGTCAGCTCACCCTGATTGCCTAAAAGCAGCAGCGTTGCCTGGGAATCGTCATAAGCGTGCAGTTGAATGGGAATAAGGGCTTCACGCCAGCCGGTCTCGCCGTACTCACCCGTATAGGCAATGGCACAGGCTGGCCCAGGGGACACGTTTTGGGGCAAGATGACAAACCCATACCAGCTACCTGAAGCCAACGCTATTTTTTGAGCGGCAATGAAGTTGCTGCACCCATCAACCAGTACCCCAATGGTGAAGGCGTCGTTGATCAGATTATTGCTGTCACCCTGCATGAAAAAGGCGTGCCCGGCAACGGCCGTATCCCCCTGCATTGGCCTGGATAACGCGATGTACGGTTCTTCGGTTGTGCTATCAAACACCACGGGGTTCGGCTGCTCGACTTGGGTGATGTCACCCAACGCGACGGTGAGCAAGCCAGGGCCAGAGGCGTTTTCTGCCAACGTGGTGGTAAGTTCCCAACTGCCTGTCGTAGCCTCTGGCATTATTTGGGCAGAAACGGCCGTAAAGGAGCCAACCTTCAGGGTCAGGGTAATGGGATCTGTTGTAGGTGGCTGCACCTCACCTCGAAACATCACTTCCTGACCAGCCAGCAGCGAGACAGCCGTCGCTGGTTCCATGATGGTGATTGTATAGTCTGGCACTTCCGCTGTGGGTGGCAACGTGGGCGTCGGGGTTACAACCGGCGTGGGGAACAGCGCCTCGCTCGTTGGCTCTGGTTCGGTGGGGACAATTGCAGTGGTCGGCGTGGCAGGGACGGCCGTTGGCGGTTCAACTGCGGTGGTTTCCGTTGGTAATGCGACCTGAGAAACGGCCGTATGCGTAGGGGCTGGTTCCAGCGTGGGTGAGCCACCGCAGGCCGCCATATAAAGCAACATCAAGCCAGATAAAACTAACAAAATTTGTCTTCTCTTCACGCAATACTTCCTCTACTACTAAGTTTTGAGAAATATGTTGGCAAGGACGAAAAAAACAGACCAACGCAGATTATATCAGACAGCCACACCGCGTAGAACAGGAAGGCACCTGATTTAGGCAATCTTCATAATCGGGTGAGCAGCGCCGGAACAACTTTCAATGTTGTCCGTCTCCCAAAATCAGGACTCAACAGTAAAGCGTATCGTGTGCGGTTCGCCAACGTAGTTGCTGTCTTTGACCACAATCAGGCGCAGTAGATAGTCGCCAGGCGGCAGCCCTTCGGCGTGCAGCATTTCTAGCGGGCCATTGATCACAGGTTGGCTGTGCGTCTCTCCGAGCGTCACCCAATCGACATTGTCACCTTGGGGGATGCCCAGCTCGATTTTGTAGAACTGCACCACGCCCGGCTCAAAGTCAGCCGTGCCAAGGATGGGCAAAATCCCGCTAACTGTTTCCCCCTCTGCGGGGCTGCTGATGCGATAGACAGCCACCCGGTTTGGGTCACGCGCCAGCGCCAGGAGGTCATCATTGCAAACGGCCGTCGGCAGTAACACCACGTTATTAGCCTGGGCCCATTCGTGGGCCGCCTTAAGGCTTTCTGGATTGCGCGGCGGCGCCAGGAAAAGTTGCGACAGCGCATCCGGCGGCAGCAAAGTGGCATCCGTGCCTTCAGCCAGATGGCAGAACAACTGCGGCGGTGGCGTATCTTCGTCTGCTTCGGCAATGAGCAGCAGGTCCGCAGGGACAGGCGGCAGCGGCACGGCAGGCATCCGCAACACGGCAGGCTCAATTTCTTCCCAGGCCACTAAATTTGGGTCGATGGTTTCGGCCACAACGGGGGTGTTATTCACCAGGAACAGCTCGGAGCCTGCCGGGGTACATTCCGTCGCGCCAATCGTAACCGACCCGATGCCGCACAATGGCCGTTCCTCCAATCCCTCTGGCCGCATAAAATCGGCAGGCGGCGCCACGCCGTTCACCTGCAAAGTCGCTAACAGGTCGTAGTTGGTATAAACCGCCTGCATGTAATCGCTCCACAGCGGGGCTGCCCCCGTCAAGCCGCTGATGTTGAGCATTTCGCTATTGTCCGTATTGCCCGTCCACACACCCACAACCAGGCCGGGCGTGTAGCCTATCGTCCAGTTGTCGCGGAAATCGTTGGTGGTGCCAGTTTTGGCCGCCGCCGGAAAGGAGAGCGCCAGCGGATTGCTGCGTCCCATTGCCGGAACGCGAGCTTCGTCATCGTCCAAAATATTGCTAATTAGGTAAGCTACACGCGGATCAATGACAGAAACGGCCGCTTGCGGAGGTTGCTCAAATAAAACTTCGCCATTGCTCTTCTGCACGCTCAAAATGGCGGTGGGCGTTACCTGATTCCCACCGTTGGCAAGAACGCCGTAGGCGGCGGTCAAGTCGAGCGGGGTCACTTCCGCCCCGCCTAGCGTCAGAGACAAACCATAATTGCTTGAATCCTGCTGCCAGGTTGTGATGCCCATTTGCTGGGCAAATTCCAGCATGGCGGGCACGCCGACGTCTTGCAGCAGAAGTACGGCGGGGATGTTGTAGCTGTTGGCGAGTGCGGCACGCAAACGAACCGGGCCATGGAAACGGCCGTCATAATTCACTGGCGAATATGTGCTACCATCAAACTGAGGATAATCGACCTCCACATCCCACAACAAGTCGGCGGCGGTCCAGGCGGGTTCGCCCGTTTCGCCAGGGGAGAGGGCGGCGGCGTAGGTCAGCGGCTTGATACTGCTGCCCGGCTGCTGCAACGACAGGGTGACATTCACGTGGCCATCGATGCGCTCGTCTTTGTAATTGACGCTGCCCAGCATGGCCAAAATTTCACCCGTCGTGGGCTTCATGGCGACCAGGGCGGCGTTGGTCAAATTATGTTCTGGGCCAACGGCCGCAACGTGCTGCTGGGCCAACTGTTCGGCAAGGCGTTGGTAGCTCAAATCCAGCGTGGTGGTAACGCGCAGACCGCCATTGGCCACCGCTTCTGCACCGTACATCTCTTCTAGCTGCTGCCGCACGTAAACGGCAAAGTGGGGCGCGACAAGGCTCACTTCTTGCGCAGCAAACTGAAGCGGTTCCTGATAAGCGGCCTCGGCATCTGCCTGGGTAATAAATCCTTCACTTACCATCAAATTAAGCACCAGCCATTGGCGCTCTTTGGCTCCTTCCAAATTCGTGAGCGGATCAAGTTCGATAGGGCTCTGCGGTAGACCGGTAAGCAAGGACGCTTCCGCCAGGGTTAGGGCATCGGCAGTTTTGTCAAAGTACGTGTCGGCCGCGGCTTCAATACCGTAGGCCAGATTGCCGTAATAAATCTCGTTGAGGTACATCTCCATGATTTCATCTTTGTCGAACTGCCGGCTCATAATCCAGGCCAGAATGATCTCTTTGGTTTTGCGGTTGTAGGAGAGTTCGGTGCGCTCTTCGTAATCGAAGGCGATGTGGCGCACCAGCTGCTGGGTAATGGTGCTGCCGCCTACCGGACGGCCGTCTGGGTTACGCAAATTTGCCACCAGCGCCGCCACCAGTGAAGGAATATCGGCGCCAGGGTTTTCGTAGAAGCTGTCATCTTCTACAGCCACGGTGGCATGGATAAGGTGAGAAGGCATTTGATTGATGGGAACGGCTGTACGCTTGCCTTCGCCGAAGATTTCCCAGAGCAACACCCCGTTGCGGTCAAAAATTTGGGTTGTTTCAAACGTTTCCCGGTCACGAGCGGCTTCCAGTTTGACAATGCCATCCTCAATTTCCTGCGATAGATTTGAGTAAACCAGCGTGCCGGCAATGACAATACCCCCAAAAATGAGCACGGCCAACAGCAACATGCCACCAATAAGGACACGCCCCAAGCAACCGAAGCAGCCGCGTCGTTGGCGAGCGGATGGTGGGGCGGCTTGTGCCGGCTGTGGCGTAGGGGGTGTTTCTAAAAAGGCCATTGGCCGGGTGGTGTCGTCTTTATACATGAGCGCTCCTGCAATCGAGTTGGTCGTGGCTGGCATTACGGAACCAGTAACAACAAGCAATTATTACTATAATTATTGCACTTTAGTATAGGGAAACGGCCGTTTGCCAACTGTGCGCCCGGTGAACGATTAAGAGACGATCCCCTGACGTTCCCTTCCACTGGACAAAAAAGAGCGCCCCGCAGGACGCTCTTGGTAGACCATTTATTTTTGTCTGGGTGTGAGCAATCTGTGACAGATACGCAGTCCTGCCTACCGACCGCGCAGGCTAACCGCGACGCAGCATGACCACGCCAACTCCAGCCAGCAGCACCAGGACGGCAGCCACGGCAAGGACGATGCCGCCAATGCTGCTGAAGAAGCCACCTTCTTCTACCTGTACAGCGGCATCATCAGATTCAGCAACGTCAGCCGTTTCACTGGTTGTTGCGTCAGCAACGGCCGTTGTCGGGGAATCATCAAATCGTGTGCCAAACGCTACCGATATTTGGGCTCCCTCAGAAACTGAAACAGCCCAACTTGGCGATGTGGTCGGCTGATAATCAGCAGGTGGGAAGATCTGTACCTGGTACGTGTCTGGGGAGAGGTTTTCAAAACAGTAGGGTTCGCTGACCCCATCCGTGATGTGGGTTGTAACCGTGCTGCCGCCACGGAAGATCGTGATGGCGGCATTGGCTTGCAGGCTCTCCGTCGCATCATCTCGGGAGCCATCAGCATTTTGATCATCAAATGCCGCGACACAAATTGTGCCCGTAGTAGCCGCCGATTCAGCCTCAACCCGAGGTTCTGCAATCTCTGCTGCCGTCTCTTCGTTGTCAGCGCCCTCTACCTCAATCACCTCTTCAGTAGCGGTTTCTTCAGGCGACGTTGTTGCTGCCGGGGCCGGCGCCGCAATTACGTCGCCCGGCTCTTTAATGATAAGTTCTTGGCCAACAGCAATAAAGGCAGGGTTATTGTTCAGCTCACGAATGACGGGTAAGGCCTCTTCCGGAGTTAACCCAAGTGCGGGCGCGTACTGAATAGCGATAGACCAAAAGCTGTCGCCGCTGTTAACGGTATGAATAATTGCGCCATCAGGACGCGGGGTCGGCGTAGGGAATGGGGTTGATGTTGGCCCGGCCGGCGCACTGCTGCCACCACCACCTGAGCTGGCGGGTACACTGCCAGTCGTGCCCAACGCATAAAGGCCAACACCATCCATAAAGAAACCGCTGTTGATATAGGGATGACGAGACCCCATTTCAATATAAACAATCATTGAATCCGAGGTGGCCGTAAAATCCCAAATATAGGTTTGTTGTGCTAAATAAAAGGGAAAAACATTTTCGGCCGTCCATGTCGGGCTATAGTTTAGACTAGCGCTGCGCCATGCAGATCCTGTTGCCCCAACGCTAAAGCGAACAAAGCCAGAATCGCTACGATGCGGCTGCGTTTTTCCACCTTCGTATGATTCCACCATATCCACATAGATCGGAACAGCGAGTCGGTAATTTCGGCCAACTTCCAAGCCCGACACTTCTTGTGACAGGGCAACAAAAACAGGTGCCCATGGCTTGAATAACTTCAATGTGTAGCTACCATCGCGGAAAAATAAAGTTCGTTCGCTAACAGGCGCATCTTCAATATACCAAACAACGGTTTCTGGCCGATAGGCTGGTGCGCCCTCCGTGCCATCGAAGGCAACGCCGTCAAGCCAATGCATCCGCCAGCCGTTCGGGACGGCAATTTGGGGAATGCCATCCTGATTAAAGTACCCTGCTTCAAAACCGGGGTTCTCAAATAAATTCCCAGAAATAATTTCCTGAGCCGCGACATTGCTACGCGGGAAACTAAGTACAGCAACCAACAATATTGCGGCCAATAACAGCACGCTTTTTGCGATCTTATTCTTCATCTTCTATCCTCCACACATCAATACCCAAGCTTAGAAATTGATAGGGTATTGTCTCTTCCATGTGTCTGTTATTTTACTCACTGTTTTGCCTAATGCAGCATTCAGTAATGCTTAACGATAGACAAAAATATAGCGCAATGACAAATTGCGCTACAAACGAACAAAAATTGTAACATACCGCTCAGGAAACAACAATTTACACAAGGTGTGATATGATCGGTCCCTATATCAGGTAATGATACAGATATGATCCGTGATCGTCACCCTATCCCCCCTACTTCTTCTCCTTCTGGCAAAGCAGGCAACACGCTCTGGCAGGTTGCCCTCTACTTGTTTCTCATCACGCTCTTAGCCATTCCGCTGCTGCAACCCCTCTTTACAACCCAACTTAGTTGTGGATTCGATACAGTTTTCCATTTGTGGCGCTCGGTGCAGGCCGGGGCCTTGTTGGATGAGGGGATTTTATTTAGTCGCTGGGCTCCGCAGATGGGGCACGGCTATGGCTACCCGCTGTTTTTATTTCAATCACCGCTGTCGGCAATGGGCACGGCCGTTTTCCAGCAAATTGGCTTCAGTTGGCCCGTTGCGCTCAACATGGTTTACGGTCTGGGCATTGTCGCTTCTGGCTGGACGATGTGGTGGCTGGCCCGCACCTTTTGGGGCAATATGGGCGGGCTGGTGGCGGCTGTCGCTTATCTGTATGCGCCATTTCATGCCTATGTGGCGTTTTACCGCGCCAGCCTGTCGGAAACAGTAGCCTGGAGCTTGCCGCCGCTGGTGCTGTGGGGTCTGTACCGCTGGCAGCGGGGGCACAGCAGGGTGGGTCTGGCAACGGCCGTTTTCAGCTTGATCTTGCTCATTTTCACGCATGATGTAACCGCATACGCCTTCTTTCCGCTGTTTGTGGGGTGGGTTCTCCTGTGGGGATTCGGCCATTTCGACGGGCTCAAGACTGGCGGTTTCTGGCACACAGTTTGGCGCGGCGGATTGGCCTTGCTGCTTGGCCTTGGTGGCAGCGCCTTCTTTTGGCTACCTGCCATTGTGGAACGCACCGCCATTCAGTTTAGCCGCGCCAACAGCGCCTGGCCCTTTCTTTATGTCAACAACTTTTTGCCGCTGGACCAGCTGCTGGCGCTGCCTCATAATGCCGATCCCAGTTTGCTGAACGATTGGCCACCGCGTGCACTGGGCGGCGTACTGCTGGCGACGGCCGTTGTTGGTGCGGGTTTGGCCTGGCGGCGCGGCCGTTGGGCACGCTGGCTGGTTGGGTTTTTGCTGCTGGGGCTGGCAGGATATGTTTTCCTCACCAGTTCGCTGTCTGAACCGCTGTGGACGGCCGTTCCCCAGTTAGCCGCTTTCCAGTTTCCCTGGCGCTTTTTGGCCCCGGCCAGCTTTATGGCGGCATTTTTATGTGGCGGGCTGGCCCAACCTCCCGGAGGTTCCCCCCCGGATAATCGCCACGAATCCCCCTCCCGGGGAGGTTTCGTGTGGCTGCCAATCCTGGTCATTGGACTACTTTCTGTGAGTCATTGGGGTTGGCTTTATCCAAACCATTGTGACGCGCCCGATGAGCTGACTGTAAATGGCATGGTGCGTTGGGAGGTGGCCACACAAACGTTGGGCAGCACTGCCAGCGGTGAACTGCTGCCGCGCGGTGTAGAAGTCGTGCCAGACGTCACGGATCCGCCTGCTTGGGAAGCCCGCCTGGACGAAAACAGACTCCCCGCCGATGCTGTCATCGTAAACAGTCTCTATCAGCCGCTTACCACGGAAATTGAAGTTGAAACGGCCGTTCCCTTCCAGGCCACGCTGCGCATTTTCAACTTCCCTGGCTGGCGCGTTACCGTCAATGGGGAACCTGTGCCCATTACCCGCTCTGATCCTGAAGGCTGGATCACGTTTCCGGTGCAACACGGCCGTTCCATCATCCGAGCCACCTTTGGCGAAACCCCGCTGCGGCTGGCGGCGGATGGGCTGTCGTTGCTGAGTTTAATCTTGCTTTTGGGGATTATTTGGAGGAGTCGTCGAGATGCAGTAGTTGATAATCACGCTGAGCCTTACCCCGTTCCAAATTCTGATCCCGGGCCAGTGACCATTGAATACTGGCTGCTGCTCGCCTTGGCTCTTTTGTTGCTGAGCGGCAAGTTCCTGTTGGTAGATTCGGAGCAAACGCCGCTGCGGCAGGCGCGATTGCGCCAGGAGACGTTGGCTGGCGTGGCAATGCCGCTGACCGTGACGCTAGGCACGCCAACCAACACGGCGCAGGTGCGGCTTTTCGGGTTAGATGAATGGGAAACGGCCGTTCCCGCCGATAAGCCGCTCGTGCAAACCCTTTATTGGCAGGCTCTCCAGCCGCTGACCGCCAATTACAAAGTCGGCCTTACCTTGCTGGATGAAAATGGTGTTCGCTGGTCAGAAAGTGGCCTGCGTGATTACCGCTGGCTGCGCAATCCGCCCGCTACAACCGCTTGGCCAACTGACCAGTACGCTCGCACCTCCTTTTTTGTGGATATGCTGCCTGGCACGCCACCTGGCGTATACCAACTACAGCTCTCCTTCTTTGAGGAAGAGACGCTAACGCCGCTTACTTTTTACCAAGACAACGGCCAACCGCTGGGACCACAGCTTAATTTAGGCAGCGTAACGCTGACCTCCCCCAGCCAACGCTGGCCCACCTCATTGGCACTGCAGCATCGGCTAGAGGCCACCGACGGCAGCACGACGCTGCTGGGCAGCAATGTAGATCGTAGCGAAGCTGCTCCCGGCGACCCCGCCCTGGTGACGCTGTTCTGGACAGGAGCCGCCGAAACGGCAGCAACGCTGAGCTTGGTAGATGAGGCGGGGGAAATGGTAGCCAACTGGCCGGTAACGCTGCCGGCTTACGGCGAGGGCGCATGGCGCACTCAGTTCCTCCTGCGGCTGCCTGTATCTTTGGCAAACGGCCGTACCCACTGGCAGTTCACCTTTCCCAACGGCCAAACCGTACGCTGGGGCGAACTAATTATCAATGCACCCGATCGCCTGTTGACAATGCCTGAGGTGCAAACGGCCCTAAACATCACCTTGAGCGAACAGGCTAGCCTGGCTGGATTCTCACTGGATAAAAGCACCTTGGCTCCTGGCGAAGCGCTCAATTTGGAATTGGTCTGGCAGGCAACGACAGAGCTGAGCGAAAGTTACCGCGTTTTTGTTCATTTGCTGGCAGCCGACGGCAGCATTGCGGCTCAGGCCGACGGCCTACCGGCCAACTGGACACGCCCCACCACCGGCTGGCTCCCCGGCGAATTCATCATCGACCAACACACCATCACGCTGCCCGCCACGTTGCCGCCCGGTGAGTATACGTTGGTGACTGGTTTATATTTACCCAACGCCAGCCGATTGCAGCAGGAAAACGGCCGTGACAACATCTTGCTTTCCGCGCTCACCATCACAAATCCATAGCACAATGCCAGACAACCCTATTCCCTAAACATTATTTTTGCGAATAGCCGCAGGGGACGAAGTCCGATAGCGAAGTTCCCGGCATGGTACATTCGTGATTAGCTTGAAAGGCAATACAAGCGGTTACTGACTCTTCTGCAAAATGATTAGCTCTTCGATATTCTGACGGGAGGAGACAGAATCTGGAGGAAATTCGCGATGCTGCAAGCTGAACCCATGTTCGGTAAGTAGTTCAATCATCGCGTCTGGCTGGACAACGAAGGGAGGACCGCCTGGACGCTTGCCAATAGGGAAGGCCAGAGCAATATAAAGACCGCCCGGTTTTAGCAGCCGCGCTGCCAGCGCAGCATACTCCCCACGCCGCGCCGGATCAATGGCGCAAAAGCAAGTATATTCGAGGAGATAGTCAAAACGGCCGTTCATCGCCTCAGGCAGTTCAAAAATATCTGCCTGTAAAATCTGCACCGGCGCGGCCTCCGTGTTCAGCAAATGCATCGCCGCCACTGCTTCCGTGGCAAAATCGACAGCCAGCACCTCAAAGCGGTGCCGGGCAAACAGTCGCGCATCGTGGCCACGGCCTGCCCCTAGCACAATCATCTGCCCCGGCGGATAATTACCATTGGCTGCCAGCCGAGCAAAGGGTGGCGCAGGCGCGCCCAAATCCCAGGGAATACGGCCGTTACGATAGCTCATTTGCCAGAAGTCGGGGGAGTTGGTGTCTAAAGTCATTGAGCGATTATACTGAAGTGGGGTCGATTAGGGGAACGGCCATTCGTCGTTTGGGTAGGTCAATTTTATTAAGTTGACCTACAACAAGGAGAATAACCCATGAGCACAGCACCATTTACCAACTTTCCTCAAGAAGGCCTCCAGTTTCTAAAAGATCTGGCACAGAACAACGACCGAGAGTGGTTCAATCCGCGCAAAGAAATTTACAAATCCCAAATTGTGCAGCCCGCCTTGGCCTTTGTCGAGACGATGGGCAATCGCTTGCAGCATCTATCGCCAAATATACAGTATGACACACGCAGCAACGGCTCCGGCTCGCTCATGCGCATTTACCGCGATACCCGCTTTAGCAAAGACAAAACGCCATATAAAGCGTACGTCGGCATAATTTTTTGGGAAGGAAGCGGCAAAAAGACAGAATGCCCCGGTTTTCATCTAGGTCTTACCGGCAGTGGGGCGGGCATTCATGTCGGGATGCACGGCTTCCCGAAGCCGATGTTGGCCGCATACCGTCGAGCGGTGGTCGATGATGCGTTGGGAGCTGACCTGATGGAGGCGGTAACGGCCGTTCAGCAAACAGGCTACACTGTCGGTGGCGAACACTACAAACGCGTTCCTCGTGGCTTTGCCGCCGACCATCCCCGCGCCGACTGGCTGCGCCATGCCGCCCTCTTTGCCAGCTCTGGCGATATTCCGGCCAAAATCGTCACCGCCGACAGTTTTCTAGATGTCTGCTTTGACCATTTTGAGAAAATGGCGCCAATTCATCGCTGGCTGGTAAAGGTGGCCCAAACGGCCGAAGGTTAAACATCAGTTGGCGATTCAAGCATAGACGTTTATCATTCCCAGATGGCAAAAAAGATTGCTCCTTACGGTTCCTGGAAATCCCCCATTACCTCTGATCTCATTGTGGTTGGGTCAATTGGCTTAGGTCAACTGGTTGTCGCTGGCGATGCTGTCTATTGGACAGAAGGACGGCCGTCTGAAAACGGCCGTAACGCCCTGGTTAAATGGACACCCGAAAACGGCATCGAGGAGCAATCCGCGGCTGGCTTCAATGTGCGCACCCGCGTACACGAATATGGTGGCGGTGCTTACGCCGTACATGATGACGCCATCTACTTCACCAACTTTGTGGATCAGCGACTCTATGTTCAATATCCCGACAGCGAACCAGAGCCCCTGACGCCCAACGAGCCACTCCGCTTTGCCGACGGCACCGTCGATGCCTCACGCGGTCGCCTATTCTGCATCCGCGAAGACCACGCTGCCAAAGAACAGGAACCCAGTAATTGTTTGGTGAGCCTTAATCTGGACAGCCACAACGACAGCGGTGATGTGCTGGCCTCTGGTCGCGATTTTTATGCTTCGCCCCGTCTTAGCCCAAACGGCCGTCAGCTGGCCTGGCTAACTTGGAACCATCCCAACATGCCCTGGGACGGCACCGAGCTGTGGCTGGCCGATCTCAACGAAGACGGCACCAACTTGAGCAACCTCGCCCTGATTGCTGGCGGCCCGGAAGAATCTGTTTTCCAGCCAGCATGGTCGCCCAGCGGTGAGCTGCACTTTATTTCTGACCGAACCAATTGGTGGAATTTGTACCGTTTTCGCGACGGCACAGTGCAGCCCGTTTGCCCAATGGATGCTGAATTTGGACGGCCGCAATGGATTTTTGGCATGTCCACGTATGGCTTTGAGCACACCGACAGCATTGTTTGCACCTACACGCAAAACGGTATATGGCATTTAGCGCGTCTCCACACTGAAACCGGCGATCTTGTTCTCCTCGAC
>CBDUOF010000040.1:0-21022 GCA_965368765.1 uncultured Anaerolineae bacterium
GGTTCCGGTGCTGCCATTCGTTCCCCCGCTGCCGCTGCTGCCAGAATCTCCCCCTGAACTGCCGCCCGAGCCACCGCCACTGACTCCGGATCCGCCACTGCTGGATTCGGGCGTTGTGGTTAAGGTAATCGCTGCTGTGCTGGAAATGGTTGGTGTTGCCGTAAAGAGCGGCTCGTCTATTTGGCGAATCGACTGAATTTCAACGTTACTGAACAAGCCAGATTCTTCTAAGGAACGCGCATACGCTACGACGAGCGATTGATCGAACGCTTTGCCCACGATGGTTAGCTTACGGCCGTCCTGGGCAATATTGGTCAAGAGCATCTGGGTTTGGTCGTAGTCAGCGACTGTATTCATGGCCGGTTGCCAATCTATATGACTCACAACAAGCGTAGGGTAAACGGCCGCAATGGCGTCCACATCGCCGTTGGCAGCAGCGGCCTGTTCCATCAACAACTGTAATTCCGGGGGTGGCGTTCCTTGTGTGTCTAATTCTGCCTGCAGGGGGGCAAGCGCACTTTCTAATCGGGTCACATCGCTTTGCAACGTATTAAAGACCAGGTATAGGGGAATGAATAGAACGGCTAAGCCAATGACAATTAGCCAAAGCACTAAACTCCGCCTGGACGATTCGGGAACCTCTTCCTCTTCCAGGTCTTCAAACACTTCGTCTTCTGGGTACAACTTCGCCTCCAAATGACACTGTCTTTACTGTTTGACAGGCATTTTTACTATCAGCAAAAGTCCAAAGTAAAACTTTATGTAATGTTATCATGGTCAGGTTCGTTTGCCAAATAGATTAATATTGATTATGTATATCTTTCTGACAGGTTGACTGGACTTTAGCTAGGTGTCAATGATGAAGTTGGGGAAGAAAAATGGATGGAGCTACTGCAAAAGCCTATCGGGTGTGATGGCTCAGGCAACGTGCGCAAATAGCCAGGGTAGCGGGTTATAAAGTAAGGCCACAATTGCCCCAAAGCAAAGAAAGGGTCCGTAGGGAATATGTGCCGTGCGTGGCCAGCGCTGCGTTATTAAAAGGAAAACGGCCGTTACTCCCCCCGTAAGAACGCCGGCTATCAACGCCCAAAAGAGGTAGGGCAGGCCAAACGTCACGCCTATAAAGGCAGCCAGCTTAATATCGCCTCCCCCTAATCCACCAGGCGACAGCATTCCCACCAACATGAAAAGCAGGAAAGCGATAAGGCCCCCAAGCAGGGCAGTCCAACTGGCCCGGGTTATCGGCAAGAATTGATAAAGTAGCATCACGCCAATTGCTGGCAGGATTACGATATTAAGAATGAGCTGATACTTTAGGTCAATGACGGCGATCAGGATAAAAAGGGTACAAAGACCGGCTAAAAAGAAGAAGCTGCCGCCAAACTGAAGGATATGCCAGAGGTAAGCATAAAGAACGGCCGTTGTCAGCATCACAACCCAGCTCAGGGGATTGGGCCGTTTTAGGCGCGCACCGGGTGAATGGGGAGGCGATGCCGACCGTGGCGCTGTGATTGAGACCTTGCTGCTTCGGTTTGTTAGATTGGGCAATAAGTCGCTGAGCCAACAGATAAGCCAACCCATGAATGCCCCCAAAATAAGCGCTGATATCATCAGTTTTAACGCTGAGCGGCAGCGGACGCTGCATCAATACGCTCCTGTAGCTGGGTTGTGACAGAACGAATATTTGTCAGCAGTTCTTCAATGCTGACCTCAGGTAAATTGTCTCGCAAAGATTGCAAATGGGGGTCAACAATCACGTCAGCGGAGAAAAGTGCTGCCAAACCATTCTCATCGCCCTGGTCACCAATCCCATTTGGGTTTTCTTCGACAACAGCTGCCGGCCCACTCGTGCCTGCGGTCGCCGTTTCCACAAATGTGGCCGATTCAGCCCCTTCTTCCCCTTCGCCACCCAGCGTTACTCTTTCGATAGGTGCCTGGGCAGCGGACACGGCTGTTAGATCATCATCGTCATCATCAGTTTCTTCTTCGGCCAGCGTTTGCAGTTCCGATACGGCCGTTTGCACACGCTTGGCTTCAGCCAGTCGAGCTTCATCAATGGCATCAATCTGCGCTTGCTTTTTTTGAGCGCGGCTGCGAACCGATAAGAAAAGACTCAAAAAGCCGGCAATGACCAGAATGGATACGCCACCAGCGAGGCTCCAAACCAAGATAGGTTGGTTAACAAGCAGATCGGTAAAGGAACTTCCTGCAGCTTCAGTCATGATAGTTTCCTAAATAGCCACCATATTTGCAACGGCTGGCGGCACAAACACAAAGCTAATGCCAGACAAGATAAGCAAAACGGATAGATAAAACGTGGCTTTGATCATATGTTCCCCATCGGTAACGGCGACAGCATATGCATTGATTAAAGCCAGCGCGATAACCATACCAATCGCAACCGGTTCCAGGAACCCAATATCCGGTGAGCCAAAGCTGGGCAAGGGCATTGATGTGGCGCCCAATGCATCAGAAGCAGCAGCCATTGAATCTTCAATGATGATTGAGAAATTGCGAATAACTTCCAGAATGACAATCATTAAAACGGCCAATACCCCATGCATTACAATGGTCAGTGAGGTGAAGGTAGAAGAAACTACCAGCCGCTTGGAGCGCAACGTATTGGTTAGTGCCGCATATTGAGCCGCAAAAAGACCAACGGTGTCGGCCGAGCCCCCAAGGCCAATGGCGTCATTAAAGATCACCGTTGTTTCGGCAATTAGACGGCTACCGGTTTCCGTGGAAAATTTTTCCCAGCAAAGCCGCGGATCGATCGAGGCTCGCATCCGGGCGCGAAGCCGTCGCAGATCGGGATTTATTGTTGGAAAGGAACTCAGATCAAGCCGATCCATGGATTCGCCAATCGTTGTTCCGGTTGAGGTGGCAAATGTTCCCAATGAACGCAAAAAGGAACCAATTTCCATATCCTTTCTAGCGGCTTCCCGCCCAGCCATCATGCTGGTGATACCCGCTGGCAATAAGACAATTCCTGCCAGAATAAGCGTATGACCGAGTTCAAGGACCAGAAGCCCTAGAGGAATACAAATGCCAACGGCAGCCCCAATTCCGACCGTTGTTAGGGTTCGCGCCAATCTTTGCAGGCGTGGCCCATCTTTGCCTTCGGCAAATAAAGCCCGCTTTTCGGCAGGTGCAGCCCGAGACAAAATCCAGGCACCTCCAGCAGCGGTGAGGACACCGACCAGCACCAGCGTTCCGACAGAAGAGGAGTCGATAGGGTAGATGAGTACCGAAATAAGATTAACAATGATGATCAGTGCCGAGGCAATTATGAGTGAGGCATAGCCATCGGTCCATTTCTTCAGGGATTCCAAGTCACGCTCATACTCTTTCTCATAAGCGCGGGTTTGAATCTCTGCCTCTTCGGCCAGGAAGTCGGCCTCCGGTTGCCCGGCACGTAGTGCATCAGCCATGCGCAAAAGCAAACTCTTCATCACTTCTGAATTGACTTTTTCGCCGACAATTTTGCAGGATTCCGAATAGTCATAGCCCAATCTTTGTGACAGCAGATGAATACGCCGAAAGTAAGCGGCCGTTTTGCGGGGTAGTTCAGAAGCTAGCTGAAAAATCTTGCGCCGTTCAATGCCCGCCGCCGCAATCGCCGACATATAGATAAGTTGGTAAAACAGGTCATACCCGGTTACCTCCTTGAGTTTGGTCTTTTTGAACGGTTTCTTCTTTTCGATTGGTTTTGCTTTGTTTGAGCTAATGGCTGTCATTCGTAATGCCTCTTTTTAGTCTATGAGACCTTGTCGTCTGGCTTCCGTCATGATGTTGAAAAGTTCTTTGAACCCGCCAATTTTTTGTGCGCCGAGCTTTTCCAAAATGCGGGCCCGCTTGTTCAAATCATCATATATTTTGCGCTTATTCATTTCCGTGTAGCCGCGCATACGCGCCACTTTTTCTTCTAAAACGAAGCTGTTCATGTAAGCTGGAAACTCAAACGTATCGTCGTCAGGACGCCAGCGGAAAGCCGTAATATAGGAGAAACTGTTCGTCGATGGGTCATAATCCACAATTTCGTTGATGCTCAGAATTCGCCGCAGCGTATTGCCCTTTGGCCCACGAACTGCCATCTGAATGACCACTAAATCAAGGTTGGGCACGTACGTTTTAGGAACAAGAATTGGCGCACCCGTCAGGCGCTGAATGAGCTTTTCTACTGAAGAGGCATGGAATGTGGCCATTACACCATGACCAGTTTGCATAGCGCCAAAAGCAATATTGCCTTCCTCTCCTCGAATTTCACCAATCATGATGCGGTTGGGGCGCTGTCGCAGGGCGGCCTTTAGCAGGTCAAACATATCAACAGAGGCACCCTGGTCATCGCCCCCCATGTTTTTCACCACTTCACGCAACCAGTTTTCTTGGGGCACTTGAAGCTCAGGGGTGTCCTCAATCGTTACGATTTTTGCGTCGGGCTTGATGAAAGTCGTCAGCGCGTTGAGTAGGGTGGTTTTACCAGAGGCTGTTTCTCCTGAGACAAATACATTCAAATCATCTTCAATGGCCATCCAGAGGTAAGCTGCCATGGTGGAGGTAATGCCACCAAAGTCGATGAGCTTGAGAATGTTCAACGGCTCTTCAGCAAATTTACGAATCGTGAAGTTGCTGCCTCGCTTGGTAATATCACGGCCGTATACAATATTAATTCGCGATCCATCAGGCAATACAGAGTCTACAATTGGATTACGCAAAGTGACTGGTTGCTTAATCCGCTCGCCAAGCCAAACGACAAAGGCGTCCAGTTCATCATGGTTCGAAAAAACAATTGAGGTTTTAAGGCTGTCAAATAACTTATGTTCCAGGAAAATAGTGCCAATGCCGCTACAGCTAATGTCCTCAATAAATTCATCGCACAAAAGTGGATCCAGAACACCTACGCCAACCTTATCGCGTAGCGTCATATAGCGAATCGCGGTCATCTCCAGAACAGAAACAGGTAAGCGCCTGTCTTTGCTTTTGCCGTTCCTGGACGATTTGACAGTAAGAATTTTGTCCAAGCTCTCCATGAACACTTTTTCACGGTCTTCCTCGTCTGTTTCCCCAATTTCTTCAGCCATGTCTAGCAGCTTGAGCTCAATATCTCGTTCCAGGCCATTTAAATTAATGCCCAGTGTCGGCTCGATAACAATATAATAATCTCGCTCACTTTGCTCATCAGGATAAATATGAACAAAGATGCCTTTTCTTGTTGGGTAAACCAGATTTCGCCTTTTTAACTTACCAAGGGAACGGTCTGGTTTGGGATAATATTCTGGAATGCCGATCTCATCGACAGGGAGGGCAGAGAGGTAAGCGGCCAAATATGGTTTTTCCAGAGCCGCTTCGCGCAATGCTTGAGGAAAACCTCGCAGGAAATCATCACCGCGTTTGAGATTCCGATAACTGATTCTTTCTTCAGGGAAAGGCAATAATAGATCGGTCATTGATAATTAACCTTGTGCTTTACTAATGGGGATGATGCGCATACCAATCCCTGGCTCAATTTCAAAACTTATGATGTTGCCGGTGTTTTTGCTAGCACCCCGGATTTTAGCAACTTCCATAATTTTGATGAGCTTGCTGCCGGCGTTTTCAGTACGAAGGCGTAAATGCGCATCACATAATGATTGAATTCGAATGAGTAGATCTTGATCGACTGCATGAGAATGGATAATCGTTACTACGGTTGTGCCATTGGAACAAAGACGTTTGCACTGCTCAAAATAACTAATGACCATGCTTGCTGGCGAACCGGAGATAAACGGAGTCAGCGCATCTACAAAGATGAGGTCGCGCTTATTGTTAGATTCTGCCTTAATGGCGGTAAGCAAGGCTTCCAGGCCTTCTTCTTGCGAATTTGAGACCTCTAGCGGATAAACGCGCAATTGGCCTAGCAAGAGGTTTGTTTGCACGCCCAGGTTTAAGCTGTCCATTTGACGCATGAGGCTCTTGACTGTGTTCTCGCTCGTAAAAAGGGAGATACGGTAACCATCCCGCAACGATCCCCAGAGTAGCTGCTGTGAAAATACAGATTTGCCAGAGTGGGAACCACCTTCAATGAGGGTAAGTGAACTGAGCGGAATACCGCCACCTACCTTGTTATCGAGCTCGTCGCTTCCCGTCGATACAACGGTTTTGGTTCTATAAAGATCCATTGTTTTCCTAAATTTCAATTGCTTTTTAGCGCGTGATGATGGTTGATGCCTGGATGCCGAATTCTGTACTTAAGGTGAGCATATTGGTCGTTGTCATGCCGATGGTTGGCATGAGCTGTAGCTGCACGACCATTTCTTCGCCCGGGTTTAGAATTCCTGGTTCATATATTTCTGGTTGTGCGGTGTTGGCATCTACATAAATACCGGCGTTGGTCCATTGATTGTTAGCGGGGAAGGCGGAGACATAAGGATACCAATCAATTTCGTACGATGCGCTGTCGGTATAGTATTGGAGAAAGATATCCCAGCGATCAAAATCGGTTAGTTTGATGGAACCTTCGTTTTTTAGGACGACTTCCAGGGTTGCGCCGCTGTTTTTAATGGTGGAAGAGATCGGTGTGAGAACAGTTCTGGCGCGATCTCCGGATATTTCTTCCATCTCTTGCCAGGTTGTGGTAAGGACATCCTGAGCTTCCAATGTTTCCTGAAAAATGATGAGACCAGCAAAAAGGATGAGTGTCACGACAAGAATGACAGTAATGAGCGATTCCATGCTTATTTACCCTAAAGGGATTGAATGCCAGGCTGCTTGCAGCATGGTATTCATAGCCCCATGAAGAAGTCGTCTTCTACACCGTTTGGTGTGATGACTTTCATAAAATATCTGCCAGAGGCGAGGGCGGCAGAAAAGTGAATGGTTATTTCTAAGGTGGCTGTTGGATTCCAGTTGGTATCATTTTCCAGATTGGATGTCCAGTACGGATAGCTGCCGCCAGCCGTGCTTTGGTGTGGAATTCGAGTGAAATCACCTTCCGGGCCAAAGAAAACATCAACACGCTCGATAGCAGAGATGCGGGACGACCCGATATTCTTTGTCCAAAAGAAGACGTTGAAACGGCCGTCTCCATTCACATCTTGCCAGGCACCACTGCTATTAAGCTCACCACTGGCATGCACAATCTCTATCTGGCTTTTCATGCGATCATCCAGACGAGACTTCATCACGACCATGGCATCGCTGCTCTGCTGAATGGCTGGATACAGTGAATTAAACACCAGCACAGAAGCCACCACGCTGATAATTACCATAAATGCGGTGACAATTGTCTTATCCAAAATTGACCTCCGTAATGAACCCCATTACCTGATTGAGATAATCTGGCGTGTGGTGGTCAAGTATGTCATTGAGTTGCCCAAGCGTGTCGATGATTTGCCGAATACCCGCCTTTTCGGTGGCGGGCTTGGCGTGGCTTGAATCCACAAGGCGCAGCAGCGCTTGGCGCATTTCCGTAGATACATCGCCAGCACGTACATACATCTCGATCGCCTGTTTGGTTGGATTTTTCCCGATGACAGCAACGCTTTCATCCACCCAATTTAACAGCTTGCGTACGGTTAATTTCACCGCCTGATTGTTAATTGAACCTGCGTCAGAAACATCTTCTTTTTCGGGAAGGGGCGGGATGAAAAGACCGGATACCGTATCTAATTTTTGGTTGCCATGGGCCGACAGCGAATCTTTCAAGAGTTCATCTAACAACTCTTCTGTGAAGGAATCTTCTTCCGGGCCGTCAGGTGATTTTTGATCCATAACCTGTTTGAATTCATCGAAGGAAACGGCCGTTTTCTTGCGGGAAACGCTGCTCTTTTCGGCAATAATGGCATCCAGAAATGCTTCATCTTCGGCCGTTAACTCCTGAGCTGGTTGTTCGGGAACAGACCGGTTTACGTCGCCAGTTGGAGCCTTTCCGTTTACGTTAGGTTTTGGCTTTTTATGCGAAGATGTTGGCACCACAGCCAGTCGAACGGGCGGCAGATCTTCTTCAAATGGCTCGTTTTCTTCTGCGTCATCTTCTTCTGATTCTTCGACGAGTGTGATGGTCTGCGTTTTATATTTTGTGTGGTAGCCCGTCGGCGGTGCAGAGGCAGGTGCTACGGGCAAGGCGGCTGGTTGCTGTGGCAGTTCGGGGGCTTGATTGGCACCGTTTGCTTTGGCCAGGTTAGATTCCTTATTGGCTGATGGATAAAGTGAAGGGTAATAATGGGAAAGAATCTGTTCTTGAATATCCAGCAAGGTGGTTTGGATTTCATTCTTCAACACTTTTAGTTCATCTTCTAATTCTTTGACTCTATCTTCTAGTGCCACAATTTGCCTCCCAATTGTAATGTTTCGCTCAACAATTTTTGATGGACAATGGACTCACGGCGAAACATTTAAACAGAAGCAGATTTCTGCGGTACCTTTCTGTCGGAAACGTTTGCTTCTGTCGTAGAAGTGGGCAGTATTTAGTGCATCCCCCAGAACTGCCTTAACTCTTAATGCGCCTCGTGGCCCGCAGCGTAATTGCTAATTACAATCGGATAAGTGGCACGTTCACCGAACGTGCCACCTGTAATTATTTTGGGAATTTGAGGCGGATGTTTCAGCCTCGTTGGCTATTTATTTACCGAAGGTCAATAATTGTATCCAGGAAAGCCGGGGTCGTGCGTTCAACAACAATCACGCCACCCTGGCCAGGCTTAACTTCCATGGCAAATTGGGTGTTCTCGGCCAGCGGAGTGGTCAAGCCAGAAACATCAACGGAAATCTCGGCCAATTCGCCTTCTTCCAGCAAATCATCGGTGTCGTTACGAACGATCCAGGTCAGCGTCCAGGTTAAGTTGGCCGCACGTTGCGCGTCATCACGGTAGTCGATAATGAGCGTGTTGCTTACCGGAGCCGTCAGGTCGATGGCATTACCACCAGCTGCATTGGCAACGCTGAAGATAATGTCGGTGACTTCGGAGCCGTCCGTTTCTGCGACAATTGCGCCGCGCAGTTCCATCGAGCTACGTACTTCATCAAGCCCAGCATAGATAGCTTCTTTACTTTGTTCTGTAGAGGTTGTACCAGCGGACAAAATTGTGAAGGCGAAGATGGCTGCGACTACGACGAATGCAATTAGAATGATTGCGGTTTCCAGTGCGCTTACACCTTTTTCATCTTTTACCAAATTCTTAAACATCTTAGACCATTTGTTGTTCATCTTTACTTGCTCCTTATTACAAAATACATGTTATTAGTGATTTGTTTTACCGTCGCGGTATGCAAGTAAGTTACATCATATTGCGTGCGTTGTGTGTGTGCTTAGCGAGAGGGTTGCGTTGGGTATCTGTTAGTAATGGACTACGGGACTATGACCCCTCTCCCAAAGTGCATAATTTGCACTGTTACTGGAGTACGCTTTTAAATTTAGCAGCGGGAAATGGAGAAAATGAGAAGCGTACTGGTTTAAGATTTAATGGTGAATCTGGCGGCGAAACGGCCGTTTCCTAAGCACCAATTCTTTACATAAAAACCGAAGATTGTCCAAAAAAAACTTCCTGGAAGTGGCCACTTTGCTTTGAGCTCGCTGGCAACTTTCAGGAAGTTATAGGTTGTTTGGTACTAAGGGTTAGCGTTGGCGAACCGAATGCAGGCTTAGGATGGAATTAAACGTTCCGAATTATGGTCTAAAATATATCCGTGGCGGGGAATGGTACGGATATAAGTGGGATTGGTTGGATCCGGTTCAATTTTGGCCCGCAAGTTGCGAATGTGCCAGCGGGCCAGGCTTTGGTCAGCGGTTCCTGGTTCATAGGCCCACACTTTTTCCAGGAGTTCTTCGCCAGAAAAGGTCTGGTTCGGATGACTCATAAAATATTGTAGCAGCTCAAATTCTGCAGGGGTTAGCTGGATGACATCATTGTCTTTGATCTCGACCCGGCCCGCCTTTAAGTCCAGGGTCAGCGAGCCAGCAATCAGCTTGTTGGCGTCTACGGAATGGACCTGGGAATCATCTTCCTGATTCCGGCGCAGCAGGGCGCGAACCCGAGCCTTTAGTTCGGCCGTGTTAAACGGTTTGGCCAGGTAATCATCTGCGCCACAATCCAGGCCAGTCACCCGGTCTTCAACTGCATTGCGTGACGTAAGGAAGAGAATTGGCAATTTTCGTAACTGACCGTCTTCCCGCAAGCGGCGACATACCTCAAGGCCATCCATCCAAGGCATATTGATATCGAGTATGATGAGATTTGGCCGATGACGCCGGGCTGCCTTTAGTCCGTCCAGTCCATTTGCAGCTGTGACTATTTCGTAGCCCTCGTCTTTCAAGCTATTTTGTATTCCCTGAACAAGCTGATAATTATCGTCAATGAGCAGTATGCGCTGTGAGGTCATTTTCCCCTTCCAAGTACGGCAGAAATATTGCAAGCATGGTCAATCAATTACATTATAAATTAACAAAGAGCGTGGCTAATTCAAATAGGAAGGTGGTCATCGTACCAGAACGCGCAAATCCATTCGGGCTGCTCTTAGACTCCCGAAATTCCAGATAACCAGTGCCTCTGACATTGCTGCGAGCCTGGTCTTAAGCTAAGATGATTCTTTTAAATTTCAACTGTTAAGATGGCTCCCTGCGGCTCATTTGACGTGACAAAAATGCGCCCCCCGTGTGCCTCGACGACCATTTTGCAAAAGGCAAGCCCCAAACCTACCTGGGTGCCGCTCTTTTTTTGCATGGTGACGACTTCATATTTGTTGAAGATACGTTCCTGGTCTTTGTTGGGGATACCAGGCCCTGTGTCGAGCACTTGCAGGCAGAATGAGGGGGCATGCTCATGGTCGGAAACGGCCGTTTCTGGGTATTGTAACCGCAGGGTGACCGTGCTTTGCTTGGGAGAAAATTTATAGGCATTGGTTAGTAAATTATCCAAAACACGTTTGAAGAGGGATACATCTAACCAGACAAAACGACCTTCTCCGGGTACCTCGAGTTTTAGATCGAATTGCCGTAATTCTGAGGCTTCAAGACTATCTTGGAAAATTTCGGTCACCAGCTGTTTGATATTGACCTGCGTTCGTTCTAGCTTTAAGGCACCTTGTTCCATTTTTGAGGTGGTTAATATTTCATCGATGAAGCGGTCCAGATCACGCAGGCTATCTCTTACAACCAGGGCATACTTGTTCTCTTTAGTAGAATTCCCTTTTTGCCTGAGCACAAAATCATTATAAAGTGAGGCAACCGTGAGTGGTGTGCGCATATCGTGGATGAGCATATTGGCCAAATCCTCGCGCAGCTGCATCATTGACTGTAGCTCATCAAACTGGTTTTTGATGCGCAGCATGGTCCGGACGCGGGCGCGAAGTTCTGCCCCATTAACTGGCTTAGACAAAAATTCATCTGCGCCAGATGCCAGGCCCTGCAGCATGTCCTCTCGGCTATTGAGCGTGGTGACCAGGATGATCGGGATATGTTTCCAGGCCTCATTTTGTTTTATTTCCTGGCAAACTTCGTAGCCGCTCAGCCTGGGCATCATCACATCCATAAGAATGACATCTGGCATCAATTCATCAAACTTTTCCAGAAGCTCAACGCCGGAGCTGGCCAACTTGATTTGATAGGGTTCCAGAGAAAGCTGATCGGCGATGACTTCGCGGGCAAATTTATTGTCGTCGACAACGCAAATAGAAGCGAGTTTGCGCTTATTTCCGGGCCCGGCTGGCTGGCTGGTCATGGGGGTGGTTCCTTTAGCGACAGGGGGTGGGTGAATTAGCATTGGATGGTGTAAGGAACGGCCGTTTCATTGGTTTCGTCTGCAATCATGGAGACGGCCCAAAACGGCAACCCATCAATCACAATTTCTTCTAATATCTTTACCGTGAGTTGGCAATTTGCCTCACCTTTGTAAAGAAGGCAGCGGGATGTGGCCGTGGACGGCCGTTTTGGCCATGTTTGCCAGGCTGCCTGGGGATAACAACGGTAGGCAGCCTGCACCAAAGATAGAAATGTTTGGCTAGTTGGCATTGGTTCATCGGCCATCAGGCCCAGGAAATTACGTGCCTGCTGATTGATGTAGATAATTTCATCCCGCTGGTTGATGAGCAAAAAGCCCGATCGTTGCTTGATCGAATTCTTGGTTGCTTTCTCATTTATTAATTGGGGGTAAACGGCCGTTGGTTTAAACATTAAGTGGCTCCTCGTCATTGTGCCGAGTATTTGCTAAAAACCGATCGATTGTCAGTACCAGCTCACGCAGCTGGACGGGCTTACTAAAATACTCATCTGCGCCGGCAGCCAGGCACTTTTCCCGGTCACCGTGCATGGCCAAAGCGGTTATGGCGATGATTGGCGTTTCTAGAAATGCTTCGTTTTGGCGCAGTCGGCGAATGGTTGTTAGCCCGTCAATTTCTGGAAGTTGAATATCCATCAATATGAGATCAGGTGCGTCATCCGCTAGCCGGGCCAATGCCTCTGAACCGCTACAAGCAACGATTAGCCGGTAGCCCCAAACCGATAAATATTCAGAATATATTTCAATATTTGATTCATCATCTTCAACAAGCAAAATTAACGGGCCATTTGTCGCTGAGGGCACAAGTTTTGTGGTAAGCAAACGGCCGTATTTAAGCCGATCGGTTTTGGCTTGCTGTTGTATCTGCTCTGCATTAGTAAATGATTGCTCTGGCAACGTGACGGTAAAGCAGCTTCCGAGACCAACCTGACTTTCCAGGAAAATGCTGCCGCCATGCATTTGCGTCAGGCGATAAACCAATGAAAGCCCCAATCCAGTCCCTTCATGAGAACGGGCTAAACCACTGTCCAGCTGCACAAAAGGCTTAAATAATTGATCCATTTCCTCCGGGGAAATGCCAATGCCGCTGTCCCACACCTGGAACTGCACCGTCTCTTTTTCCGGATCGCCTAAGATGTTGAGCCCAACTTCTCCACCAGCAGGCGTGAATTTTACGGCATTGTTTAGCAAATTGATGAGCACTTGCTTTAGGCGGCGCTCATCAGCCTGGCACGTTGTTAGCAGATGATCAACAGTGGCTTGCAGCTTGATTTGCTTTTTATGCGCCATCTGCCGAACAAATTGCAGACTGCTCTCGCACAGATGATTCAATTGAACTGGTTTAATATCAAGCGTAATTTTTCCCGCTTCAATCTTAGCCAGGTCCAAAATGTCGTTGATTAGCTCCAGTAAATGGCGTCCGCTCTCTTCAATGACCTGGAGTGAGGCTACTTGCTTCTCTGTCACTGGCCCTTGAATTCCTTCCATTAGAATTTCTGACTTGCCCAGAATCGCATTGAGCGGGGTGCGTAACTCGTGGCTCATATTTGCTAAAAACTCATCTTTGGTACGCAACGCTTTGCCCAACTTGGCATTTGTAATGCTTAGTTCTTCACTGCGCTTACGGAGTTTGTCTTCGGCCTCTCGCCGTTTGGTGATGTCCCTGGCCAACGCTTGGTAGCCAACGATTTGATCGTTTTCAATAATTAGCTGGACATTTTGCCCCAACCAAATTTCGTCATTATTTTTGTCCAAAGCGATGAATTCTATGTACGTGTTTGATATTTGCCGTTTCTGCTGCTGCGAGTAGGTTCGAACAAGCTGTTCCCGAAAATCGTGGTGAATGAAATCGGTATAATGTTGCCCGATGATCTCTTCTTCGGAGTCGTAACCCAACGTGTGTACGGTAACCGGATTGGCATAGGTAATATGCCCGAATGTATCGGTGCGATAAATCATGTCTGTGGCGCTTTCTACCAACTGCCGATAGCGTCGCTCGCTATTGCCTAAAGCTTGTTCAATTCTGTTGCGCGCACTAATTTGGGTTTCTAATTGTTGCGCGTGGTAACGTGATTTGTCGTAAAGGCGTACCGTTTCCAGAGCCAGACTGGCGTGTTCGGCAAAGATGGTAATGATGCGTTGCGAACGTTCATTAAAGCCATCTTCATGCGGAGATTGCAGGTCAAGCGCGCCGATAATCTGATTGTAGGCGCGTAAAGGAATGACCAGCTCAGATTGGGTGCGGGTATTGTCTGGGACGTAGCGACTATCTTGGGAAACATCTGGCACATAAACGGTTTTTCCCTGACGAACGGCCGTTGCAATTAGGCCATTCCCTGACAGCGGAATCGCCTTGGAGCTGCTGTAGCTGGCTTGGCCAGCCTCTGCCAACCGCATCAGCTGATTATCCGGGCGTCCAGGCAACAATTCAGTCTCATTTTCATTTATCGGAAGCGGGTCTTCAAGAAGTAATATCCCGCAAGTATCAAATCCAAGCTCATCTGTAGCAATAAACGCCATCTGTTCCGCTAATTCTCGAACACTTCCGGGCTTGAATAGTTGAATTGCTGCTCTATAAATAGCCTCTATCTCTTCTGCATTCGCCTTGATTTTCGCTTCATTTTCACGACGCTCGGTTAAATCAGTTATGGTGGCTATCGAACCTATGAGAGCCCCTTGATGATCGTAATTGGGCACACTGTTTATCAATACATAAAGGAGCGATTCGTCTGACTTAATAAGCCGAAACTCGTGCGAGGTGACTTTTCCATCCAGCTGATCGCTGTATGATTGAATCAACAATGGGTGATCTTTCGGGTGGGTAATATCCAGCAGCGTTTTGTTGATGAGCGCTTCTGGAGGGTAGCCCAGCATAAGCGCAAACGCTGGATTGGCGTATTCTAACGTCCCTTCAATGTTGGTTAGCGTAAGCCCTTGACCCATATTGGTCATAATTTTTTGGGCAAACGTTCGCTCTTCTTTTAGCGTTTCCACAGTGTTCTTGCGGGTTAAGGCATTGACAAAAATGTCTGCCAGAACTGTTAATGGATCTGTGTTTTCTTCCTGCCACGGGGCGGATGACTGGCAGGAGTCTAGCCCGTAAAAGCCGATGGTTTCAGAGCCATAACTTAATGGGATAATGATTGCCGACTGAATGCCCTGCAGCGCCAGAAGCTTTCTTTCATTACTGGTTTCATGATCAGCGTCTGCAATGTTTTCGATGTGAATAATCTGCTGCTGGTTGAGGAGGGGGATCCAGTTTTGAAATAGTTCGGTGGGGAACGTTGCCAGCCCCATAAGGTTTGCACATTTGTCAGAGCTGCACCAGCCATGGGTATTTCTCAGCGCAAAGCCGTTTTCCTCAAAAAGATATATGTAGCTGCGATCGTAGTGGGTAAAAGACCCTATTTTCTCCAACGCCTGATTAATGGCCTCATCAATTTCATCTGGGGCCAATTTGATAAATTGCGTGGAGATCGTGGTCAAAAGGTGATCAATAATAATGCGGTTTTGCAGCTTTTTTTCTGTTTTTATGCGCTCTTCAATCTCTTTTTCCAGCTGCTGATAGGTCAACTTCAAAGCGGCCGTTTGCGCTTTATCCCGTTTCTCCAGCAGTTCATTGGTGCGCTGCAATCTGCTGGTTTCTTGTTGGAGCAGCAGTTCAGCCTCTGAGATGTTTTGTTGTTCCGTTACGCTAAGATTAGTAGACATAAGCCAGTACACATAAGCCAATACCATTACATATAAGCCAATACAATGAAACTGGGCGAGCGCCGCTCACAGCAGAGGTGCACGCGATAATTTTGTTCCTGCTTGGGAATGATAGTTGGCGGGATTAGCACTGACAATAGCCTACATGTATCAGAGAATAGGGAGATTTGCCCTATAACAGGCTCTTTAACTGTTTGCTATAGTAGGTTACACAGCGGATGATAGCTTTACATAAATCTCTTCGAGTGCTGATTCATGAACGGATAAATTCACAAGCTGCCACTGCTGCGTGGAGATTTGATTGAGGATATGGCTAAGTTCAGCGAGATCATTGGTACGAATGCAGTAGTTGCTTTCTTGTCGAGGGTAGTCAAGCGGTTCATTTGCCTGAAAGAGCACTTCGAATTCACGATGACCCAGCGTGCCGCGGATGGCATCCATGGTGTCGCAAATTAGTAAACGGCCGTCTTTCAATATGGTCACACGGTCACAAACAGATTCAACATGAAATAAGTTGTGGGCACTTAACAAAATTGTTTTGCCCGCAGCGCGCAGTTCTTTTAAATAGTTCAGTATGAAGAATGAGGTTAAAGGGTCAAGCCCGGAGTTGGGTTCATCCAGAATGAGCAGCGCCGGATCATGGAGTAGTACACGAGCAATGGCTACTTTTCGCTTCATGCCTTTGGATAGATCGCTGGTGAGTTTATCCCGTTCTGGCAAATTCAGACCGGTGAGTAGCTTATCAATGCGGGCTTGAGATGCTTTCTTGGGCAGTTGGTACAGTTCGGCGAAGAAAGTTAAATATTCTAGAACCGTCATATTGGCGTACAGGGCACTCTCTTCGGGCAAAAAGCCAACTTTCTTTTTTACCGCTGGCGTGCCGCGTCGCAGACTCATATCGTGCCCCATGACCTGCACAAGACCTGATGAAGGGGCAATTAGACCAGCAATCATTTTCAACGTGCTGCTCTTACCGGCGCCATTATGGCCAATAATGCCCATAATCTCGCCGGGCCGCACTTCCAGGTTCAGGTTTCGTACGGCAACTTGACTTTCATACAATTTGGAGACGTTTTTTAGATTAATCATGGCTCACTTTCTTATTTGCAAATTGCCTTGCAGCAATGTGATGGATTTTTGAACATGCTAAATTTTACTTTGATTTTCTCAATTGCCCGTCGTGAACTGTTTCGGGTGCGTTCCCGGTTTCAGGGCGGGGCACGGTCGATGCTGGTTGTTGTGTTTTTGGTCGCCGCAGGATTATCGTACCTTGCCTGGCAGCAGGGGGCAACGGTGCAAATGGGCGTTTATCGCATTGGGATCTCCCCAAATAGTCCTGTTCTGGCCGACGGCCGTTTCATTACGACCGTTTTAGAGCCTTCTGCTGGCTTTGAACAGCTCCGCCTGGGACAGCAAGATCTGTATGTGGAAGCCGAACGCGTCGTGGCGCGCGAAGATGATCGTTCCCAATATGCATTGGGCGCCGTCAAACAATATTTGGCTGAACAGGAGCTGATTCGACTGTCTGAGAGTTTCTCGCCAGAAGAAGCATTTCCGTTACGAATTGCCGTAGCCGATGGGTCGGTGGCAGCTGCTGTGGCCAATGGTGGGATGTCTGAAGGGAACGAGGAAGAAACGGCCGTTGCGATTCAGGAAGGTTTAGCCGCCAATGGCGATCTGGCCCAGTTTGATCTGGTTGGGAATGATGTTTACATTCCGTCGCTTTCTGAGCCGCCACTCCCGTTTAGCCAGGTTATTATTGCTTTCTTGTACGTCATGCCGATTGCCTTCATTAGCATCTTCTTTACGAGCAGCTTCATGAATGAAAAGCTGGGTAAACGACTTTCGGTGCTGCTTTCTTCCCCGGCGCAGCCTATTGAAATCATTTTGGGAAAAATGCTGCCTTATCTGAGCTTTTCTTTCCTGTCAGTAGTGGTGATGACCCTCATTTTGGGCGGCAATATCTTGCTGGCACTCCTTATTTTTGTGCCGGTGATCCTGTTTATGTTTGCCATTTATTTAATGGTGCCGCTCTTTTATCGGACATTTAAGGACACCACTTTTATTTCCATGCTGGCGGTTACGGTTATCACCGCCTACCTCATTTTTCCGGCGATGTTTACCGGCGTCAATGACTTTAGCTACTTGTCGCCGCTGACGCTGGCCGTGCAGATGTACCAGGGGGAAGCGTTTACCTGGCAGCAATACCTGTTTGCCACCGTGCCTCTGTTGAGCATCTTTTTGTTTGCTTTGTACATTGGCACGCGCGTACTGAACGAGGAATTTTTGCTTGGCTTCCGGCCCTTAACGCACAAGCTGGCAGAGGCCGTGTTTTTGGCGCTCAACCAGAAACGGCCGTTGCTCTCAATCTTTTTCCTCGCTATTTGCTTGGTGCCTATTGTTTATCTCATTCAGATGGTGTTGCTGGCAGTCTCCCTCAATTTGCCGCTCAAGCTGGCCCTGGTGGCCGTGCTGCTGGCTTCCATTCTGGTTGAAGAGATTGCCAAGTCGGTGGGCATTGTCGTTTTGTATCGACGCCGGTCGGAACGGCCGTATCGCCGAATATTTTCCCTTGCCTTGGCGTCGGCCGTTGGGTTTTTGCTCGCAGAAAAACTGCTGCTGTACCTTTCCTTGAGCGTCGTGTCTGAAGCGGCCCTGTCCGGTGCCATTTTTAGTGGCGGACTGCTCGTAGTTCCTTTGCTGGCTCACTTCAGCTTTACCAGCTTTGTCTGTTTGCTCAATGCGCGTTGGCACGTTCGCTACCCCATTGCGATTTTGGCCGCATCGGTACTGCACGCTATCTATAACCTCTTGGTCTTGGGAGCCTCTCTATGAACCATAAACCACTCTTCGCCCTTATCAAACGAGAGCTGATTGCCGTACGGCGCGAGAAAACAATCATGATCGCGATCGGTATTCAGCTATTTATCGCCTCCTTTTCATCCGTGATTTTGGTTGGGCTGCTATCTTTTTATGATCCCAGTTCCATTGCCCTAAACAGCCAGGCACGGATTCGAGCCGGCATTGTGGGGGACGAACAAAGCCCTTTATTCAACTATTTGCGCGCTAACAACGTGCGGCCCATCTATTTTGATCAGCCTGCCCAGGCAGATGCGGCTCTGTCCCAGGGTGTGGTTGACACCGTTTTGGTTGTGCCGCCAGAAACGGCCGATTTAATGCAAATGCAGCTTTTCCTGCCGGAAGCCGAAACGCAATCGACAGTCGTGATGATGGTGCTGCGCCGACCACTGGAGCAATACGAAAACTATTTGCGGCGCGAGCGTGGGATTGAAGTGCGCTTTACCGATTTAGAAGGCAAACCTTCTACCAGCTATGAATTTCTGTACGCAACTATCTTGCCCATTCTCATGTTTTTCCCCGGTTTTGTGGCTGGCAGCATGGTGGTAGACTCTGTCGCCAGCGAGTTGGAGCATGGCACGCTGGAAACGCTTTGGTCTGCGCCGGTCAGCCTGAATCAGATTTTTTCTGCCAAAATCATTGCTGCATTCATCCTGGCGCTGCTGCAAATTGGCCTGTGGCTCATTTTGCTGAATTTTAATCAAATTGATGTGCAAAACGGTGGCAGTGTGTTGCTTATGGCGGCCGTGGTGGCTGGACTAAACGGCGTCGCTGCCGCCAGCATAACCACACTTTTTAAGGATAGAGAGCGGGCCCAGTTTATCTACTCTCTAACGATTGTTCTGGTCGCTGGCGGCAGTTCCCTGATCGGCCGTTCACCTATCACCATTCTTACCCAGTTAGCAACCGATGATTACTTCACCAACTTGGCCGATGTGGCTGGTTATGGTCTGTTTTTGCTCCTGGCGGCGGCCGTTTATCTGGGACTTTCCAGACGGCTGCTGGCCTTCAAGCTGTAGCCAGCAAGTGCAAAGCTAATACGGTTTTTTCACGGCGATAGTTCGCTATTTTCACGGCCTGTTCGACCCCCATATGACATAATTCAGCGAGTAGGTACCTATTTGCGGTTTGCCCTGTTACTGTTGGAACAGGACAGCTGATCTTCAATTGTAGGACCGAAATAGTAGACCTTATTCTTGAAACTCTTTACGCAGCAATGTTTATGGGGAGTTTGGTTGTTAGGCAGCCAAACTTAGAGTGGTAGTGCAAACAGATAGCCCGTTTGATTTTGACGAATTTGACGCAGTAGATGAGCTGGACGCTGAAGCTTCTGAGCAGCCTGCCTCTTTGGTTTGGTGGTTAGGCGTTTTGGGTCTAGCAATTCTGTTTGTGCCTCTCTACCTGATGGCTAATACATTGTCTAGCGAGGTGACCCGGCTGGAGTCTGATATCTTGCCGCTGCAGACGGCGCTGGCTTCGACGCCTGCGCCGCTGCCCGAAGCACAGGGGTTGATTGTGACGCTAACGGCCGTTCACGGCCAACTGGACCAGATAAACACAATCTCGCCCACGCTAGCTGCGGGCAATATCGACTGGTCTGCCGCCCTAACGACCATTAACAATGGTGACAGCAGTGGCATGCAGCTGACCAGTCTGGAGCAATCTGGAAATCAGCTACTTATTCGTGGACGTGCCCAAAACGATGATTTTGTCACGGAATATGCGCGTCATCTGGAGGCGTCCGGGCAGTTTGCCAACGTTGAAGTGCGCTCAATTGTGCAGGTAGCTGAACCCTTTCTTTCGCCAACGCCCACGCCTCCGCTGCCGACCGCCACCGCGACGTCTGCCGTCACGAACACGCCTATACCAACGGCCGTTCCCACAATGCGCCCCGTTACTCCCATGCCTACCTGGACGCCCACGCCAAAGCTCACCGACGATTACGAATGGGACGACACGACACCCAAACCCATCTTTTTGGGGCCCCCAGCACAAACCCATAATTTCTACCCCAATTTGGATATCGATCATGTCACATTTTTGGCGAAGGCAGGGCGAACTTATTTGGTGAGCACTGATTTTCTGGCGCCCGGCGTAGATACGTTCCTGACCGTAACGTACGGTGAGACGATAGCGACAAACGACGATGCCGCACTCGGATTTTTGCGCTCGAGCGTGACGGTGCAGGCCCCGCCGGACAGCGACATCACTGTGTTGGTTCAGGTGACCAACCGGGGCGTGTTTGGGCCAGATAAATGGTATGATTTGCTTGTCACCGAAGTCGTGCCAACGACCCCAACGCCATCGTCAACGCCTACCACTGCGCCGCCGACTGTGGTTCCGTCTGCCACGGTTGACTTGCGCGATATTCATGAGCCCAACGATATTGATCCCAATCCAATTGCTATTGGCGAAGCGCAGATTCACAATTTTTATCCCACCGGGGACGTGGACAAGGTCGGGTTCCTGGTTAAAAGCGGCCGTTTCTATCAACTTCTTACCTCACAGTTGGCCGTCGGGGTGGATACGGCCGTTACGATCCAATTCAATGGCGAAACCTGGAGCAACGATGATTATGACCTGCCAGGATCCGGTAATTTTGCGACGGCCGTTTGTTTTCCAGCTGAAGCAGATGGCAGCGCTATCGGAACCATCACCAACGTGGGGCAGCAGTTTGGCGGCAACAAAACCTACACGGTTTC
>CBDUOF010000041.1:0-21006 GCA_965368765.1 uncultured Anaerolineae bacterium
AGACGCCGGGCTGGAAATCTCTGACCGGATTGAGCTGGGCTACCAGGGGGCTACTGGCGATGTGGCTGCTGCCCTGACCGGCTTTGCTGAGTACCTGCAGCAAGAAACGCTCAGCGTTTCCTTGCTGGCTGGGCCAATGGCCGACCCGCTGATGAGCGAAACTGTCTCCATTGGCGACCAGGATGTGACTCTGCATCTGCGTAAAGTATAAACTCACCCTCACCCCAGCCCTCTCCCTCAAGGGAGAGGGGGCTAAATCCCCTCCCCCTGGCATGGGGAGGGTTAGGGAGGGGGTTCTTCTCCATCACAAGCCGCTAAAATCGCTTCTAGCACCGCTTGAGTTTGCTGCAAAATGTTTTGATTGGCAAAGCGCAGCACTCGGTAGCCTTCTTCCTCCAACCATTTTGTGCGTTCACGGTCTTTGCTTTCTTGAAACGCGTGAATGTCTCCGTCCGCTTCCACAATGAGCTTTTTCTCCACGCAGCAAAAATCGACGATGTATGGGCCGATGGGATGTTGGCGACGGAATTTGTAACCGCCTAGCTGCTTGCGCCTGAGGCGAGCCCAGAGGCACCTTTCAGCGTCAGTCGGCTCTTGGCGCATTTTGCGGGCAAAGTGGGTAAGGGGCGGTAGGATACGGTGTTTTTTTGGTTTTGGCATACACGAACTCGGATTTGGAAATATTCTACACCGTTCTCGTCGCGCTTCAAGTTAGGCGGAGCATTCCGACTGTTCCCAAACCATGTATGAGAAACGGACCTTTTTTGACGTAAAATAGCCAATTGAGTAGGCTATTTGGTACAATCGCGCTGCATTGGTATTGGTAATTAGCCGGAGGCTTTGTTTATGCGTCACCTCACACTTTTGAGTTTGTTTTTTTTGCTGTGCCTTGGCGTGGTTGCTGGGGCAACGGACCGTGCCCGCGTCGCGGTCGCTTCATCTGGGCTGGAAACGGGATTGGACTCCCTGCAAGTTGAGAAATTGACTTTATTGCCCTTGCCGGAAGCGCCGCTGATCGCTGCCGAAGCCGCCGATAGCTGTTCCAATGCGACGCAGATCACCCTGACCAGCTCCGGCGTGGGCGAAACCACCGTCGTGAACCCCATGACCGAAGGTGCAGAGGATCCGGTATTGAGCTGTGCCTGGGGCAGCCCCAGCCGCCCGCAAGGGTATCGCACGGTCTGGTACAAATTTATTCCGTCGAGCAACGGCCGTGTGACCATCGATACGTCCAACAATTTCAACAGCAAAAGTTATGACACCATTTTGGCGGTCCACACGGGAACTTGCGGCGCAACAACGCTTACCACGGTGGCCTGCAACGATGATTATCAGGGGTTTGCCTCACGCGTAACGTTTAATGTGGCCAAAGATGTGACCTATTTTGTGGAAGTGGCTGATTGGAATGGGGCTGAGCCAGGGACGTTGGAGCTGGATATCTTTTTTGTGCTGAATCCAATTCAATCCAAATGGGAATCACTGCCGACGTCTGCCCCGGCCCGGACGCATCACGCTACGGTGAAAGCCAATGGGCTGATTTATATGGTTGGGGGGCAGACCAATGCCAGCGGTACGCCCGAACTGGGCAGCAGCAGCGGTCTGTTCCGCTACAATCCTGCAACGGACAGTTGGGCCACCCTGCCGGAAATGCCGATTGTTGCCCTGACAGATGTCACGGCCGCTTATGTAGACGGCCGTATCTTTGTCCCAGGTGGGTATGATGGTAACAGCATGGTGGGGACGCACAATGTCTACAGCATTGGGGCCGGGGTGTGGGAACCCGTCCGCGTGCCGCCCCCCGTTGCCGTGGGCTGGGCACAGGCCGTTGTTCCAGAAGACGAAGGTGGCTACTATCTGGTTGGCGGCATTAGCAACACGGACTTCTTCATGAATACGGCCGTTGTGCATAATGATGTCTCTTTTTTCAATGGGCAAAATTGGAATACGGGCGTACCCGATATGGCTGTGCCGCGTTATGGGCATACGGCCGTCTGGATCAATGACGGCATTTGTGTGGTTGGCGGCATTGATGACAACAATCAACTGCTGCCCGATGGCGAATGTTACCAACCAGCTGGCAGCGGCACCTGGCTGCCTTCAATTCCACCTATGAATATTGCCCGCTACGGCGCTGGCAGCGCCGTGAGCCCGGACGGCCGATGGTTTGTCTTTGGTGGGCAAGACTTTAGCAATACGGCCGTGCCCGAGGTTGAAGTCTACGATCCTGACAATCCCGGTGATGGCTGGCAAATCATGGACATCACTTACGATTTAGGCGGCAGCTTCATTCGCGCCCGGGCATTTCCGGAAGGGCAGTTCATCGGGAACCACCTGTACGCCGTTGGCGGCCACGACACCACCGATTTCTTTGTGACGCCGCTGGTACAGCGTTTGCTGACCCTGGGAGAGACAGTACAGCTGCCCATTGCCCTAAAAGGCGGCACGAATCCCTTTAATGACAATTTTGGTGTGGCGCAGCGACTTACCCTCAACGCGGCGCAAATTCACCAATTTAACGACTCCTTTGATTTCTTTGACGCCTTTTTCTTTGATCAACCCAATACCGGCGTCGCCGTAACCGTGCGCCTTAGCCAGATTCCTTCGGGCAGCGATTACAACATTACCATTTATGATCAGAGCAAGGCGGTGCGGGGCAGCAGCACGCTGGCGGGAAACCAGGCAGAGGCGGTGACCCTGCTCCTGCCGGCTGGCCGTTATTACGTCATGGTGGAGCGCATCTTTGGCCAGTCCGATGGCTCCAACTATCGCCTCATTGTTGAACAATAAAGAGAGAAGCCACATAGATCGCTCGGATTAAGCAGGTTCTACCGCTTAAAACGGCCTGATGTCTGTGGCTAACAAAAAATATGCCAGATATGCCAGTCCGTTTACTCCATTTTGCCGATGCTCATATTGATATTGCCAATTACGGCCGTCACGATTCAGACTCTGGCCTGCCCATTCGGGTGATGGATTTTTTGCGCGCCCTCGATCAAATTGTGGACGCGGCCATCGACGAAAAGGTGGACCTCGTGATCTTTGCCGGGGATGCCTACAAAGACCGCAATCCACAGCCTACCTTCCAGCGTGCCTGGGGGGAGCGCATGATGCGACTGTCCAATGCGGGCATTCCCACCCTGCTGCTCGTCGGTAACCACGATGTTGCCCCGGCCAGCGGCCGGGCGCATACGCTGCATGAATTTAGCACATTGCACGTGCCGCATATTCACGTTGCCGACACCATCACGTTGTGGACACCAGGGCAGCTTGGCCTGCCGGTGCAAATCCTCACGGTGCCCTGGGTATCGCGCAGTCGTCTCATTGCTCGGGAAGACAGCGCCGGTAAGAGTGTGGAGGAGGTCTATCAGCAAATTGAAGAGCTGGTCAGCGATCGCGTTACAAGGCTGATTGAAAGTGCTGATCCGGATATTCCGCTCATCCTTACGGCTCACGCCAGCGTGCAGGGAGCCAAATACGGCAGCGAACGTGCCGTGATGCTGGGGCATGAGCTTGTGCTGAGCGGAGGGCTGGTGAACCACAAAAAGTTGGACTACGTGGCGCTGGGGCATATTCACAAGCCCCAGGTACTGTCCGACAAGGACAGTCATCCACCCATTGTTTATCCTGGTTCCATTGAGCGGATTGATTTTGGAGAAAAAGAAGATAAGCGGTTCGTGTTGGCCGAGGTGGGTAAGGGAAAGACCCACTGGGAGTTCCGCAAGCTGGAAACCCGTCGCTTTATCGATCCGGATCCAATCACGCCACGCACATCGCACTTTATGGAAGATGTGATGAGTCAACTGCCTGCCATTGAGGATGTGGCCGATGCCGTTTGTCGCGTACGTCTTAGCTTTCCCCGTGACGATGAACCTCTGCTGGACGAGCAGGCAATTCTGGCGCACTTTAAGGGTGCCTTCGACGTTAAAATCCAGAAGCATTACCAAACCAGCAAACGCTCGCGTCTGGGGGATGCAGCCGGGGTGGAGGCGATGACGCCGCTGGAGCTGTTGGAAACCTATTGGCTTGTCGAGGGATTACCGGCAGACGAGGTAGACATTATGCAAGCCCTGGCCAAAGAAGTGCTGGCAGAACAGAAGCAATAAGCGGACCCGAACTTTTCACTATGATTCCACTAAAACTAGAAATTTCAAACTTTTTGTCCTATCGGGATACGGCCGTTCTCCAATTCAACGGCATTCATCTTGCCTGCATTTCCGGAGCCAACGGCGCGGGAAAATCCTCTATTTTGGACGGTATCACCTGGGCCCTGTTTGGTCAAAGTCGCAGCCGTAGCGACGATGATCTGGTCAATCGGCTTGCCTCGCTGGAAGATAAAACTGCTGAAGTTCGCCTGGAATTTGAGCTGGAAGGGGTTGTTTATCGTGTCTCCCGCAGCAAACGGCGCGGCAAAACGACCCGGCTGGAGCTGCAAATTGCCTCGGGTGACAAGCAATGGAAAACCCTCACCGAAGGCAAGTTACGTGAAACGCAGGAGGCTATTGAGACGCTGCTACGCATGAATTACGACACGTTTATCAACGCCAGCTTTTTGCTACAGGGTAAGGCGGATGAATTCACCACCAAGACTCCCAATCGGCGCAAGGAAATTTTGGCTGATTTGCTGGGCGTTTCTATTTGGGAGCAGTATCGTGAGGCAACGGCCGTTCGGCGCAGGGAGGAAGAAAGCCAGCTCAGGCTCCTGGATGACAAGATTCGGGAAATCGAAGAAGAGCTGGGGGAAGAAGGGGTGCGAAAGGCCGCGGTTGCCGACGCCAAAGCAGCGCTGGGTGGCATTGCTGAACGATTGGCAGACAAGGAAGCTTTGCTGCAGCAGCTGCGACGGGCGGAAACGGCCGTTCTGCAGCACAAACAGCTTGTGGAAACGTTGGCCACCAACATGAATCGGGCCAAGGCGCAGCTAGATAACCTACAGCGCGGCCAGGCGGCGCGGCAACAGGAGCGGGACAGTTTTACGGCCGTTTTGCAAGACGCCGAAAAAATTAATGCCAGGTATGCACAATGGCAGGCCGCTGAGGCAACATTCCAGGTCTGGCAGGCAAAAGGGGATAAGTTCAACCAGTTAGAGCAAGAAAAACGGCCGTTTGAACTCGCCATCGCCCAGGAAAAGTCGCGTTTAACCCAACAGCTAGAAGAGCTGGAAGCGCAGGCACGCCGCGCCGAGGATGCGGCCGACGAGCAGGAAGCGTTGCAGGAAGAGCTGGCTTCTGCCAAATCAGCTTTGTCTGAACTAGAGCTGAAATGGGCGGAGCTGACCCAGCGGGAAAGCGAATGGCATCAGCTTCGCACAGACTTGCAAAAGCAGGAAAGCGAGCGAGAAGCACAGCGTCGCGAGCAGGAACGTCTACAAAATCAGGCGAAGCGCATGACGGCACTGCGAGAAGAGAAAACGGCCGTTGTCCAAAATCGCCAGGCTGCCGAAGTGCAAATCAACGAACTTACTGCGCAACTGGCCGATCTCGGCCAAAAAGCAGAGGCGCATAACGCCGCCAATGCCGAGAAAGTCGGCCTCGAAAGCAGCCAACCAGCGCTGAAGGAGCAGATGAATCGCCTGAAAGCCCGCATGGAGCAGCTGGAAGCAGAAACAGGCGGTAGCTGCCCCTTGTGCGGTCAGGAATTGACGCCGGATCATCGCGCCCAGGTGGTGACAGAACTTGGGGCAGAAGGACGTACCCTGGGCGAACGATACCGCACGAACCAGCAGACGCTCAAAACGCTGGCGGAACAGATTGCTGACCTGGGACGGTTGGTGGCGCAGCGACCGCAGCTGGAAAAATCGCTGCAAACCCAGCAGGCGCGGCAGGCCCAGGCCCAGGCGCGACAAGAAGAAATTGAACAATCTTTGGCGGAATGGGAAGCAGGAGAAGCAAACCGGCTGGCGGAATTAGACGCTGCCCTGGCTGAAGACACGCTTGCCGCGCTGCGGGCGCAGGTAGTGGCTCTGGGTACGGCCGTTCAAGCCAAGCCGACCCTGGAGGCTGAACGGCGCCAGCAGGAGCAGCTGGTGGCCAACGACGAGGCGCGACTGACTGAATTAAATCGATTCATGGCTGAATGGGCAGAGTCGGGCGCCGATCAAGTAACCGCCGTACGTCAACAGCTGGAAAGCGGTGCGTTTGCCGCTGAGGCCCACATTGCTCTGGCTGAACTGGAAGCGGAGCTTGCGGAAGTGGGCTACGAGGCCGACGCACATACGGCAGCCCGCCAGGCACGTGACGAACTGGCCGAGGCGTCCGAACAGTTTCAGCAGCTTAAGCAAGCCGAAGCAGCTGTGAAGCCATTGGAAGATGCATTGGCCGATGGCCGCAAACAGGTTGAAGAGGTCACCCTTACCTTGGCGGAGCTGACCACGCAGCATGAAACGGCCTTGGCAGAGCTTGCCCAAATGACGGAAGATGGCGGCGATTTGCGGGGTGTCGAGAAGGACGTGTTTAGCTTACGCGAGGAGCAAATTGCAGCCAATCAGCGGGTGGCGGTTGCCCAGAATCGGTTGGAGATTTTGGGAGACCAGCGGCAGCGGCAGCGCGCATTGGCAGAACAGCAAACGGCCGTTCGTCAACAAATTCAGCGGCTCAAGCTGCTGGAAAAAGCGTGCGGCAAGGGTGGCGTGCAGGCGCTGCTTATTGAGCAAGCCCTGCCAGAAATTGAGGAACGAGCCAACGAGCTGCTGGATCGCCTGACCGGGGGAGAAATGAGGGTGTCGTTTGAGACGCAGCGTCAGCTAAAGAGCCGTGACGCCCTGGCAGAAACGTTAGACATTCAGATTATGGACAGTGCCGGGGAACGGCCGTATGGCAATTACAGTGGCGGCGAACAGTTTCGGGTCAACTTTGCCATTCGTCTGGCGTTGTCTCAATTGCTGGCCAAGCGGGCCGGAGCGCGGCTGCAAACCTTGGTCATTGATGAAGGGTTTGGCAGTCAGGACCCGAACGGCCGTCAGCGGCTTATCGAAGCCATCAACACGATTCAGGGTGATTTTCGTCGCATCCTTGTTATTACCCACATTGATGAGTTGCGTGATGCTTTTCCCAACCGAATAGAGGTGCGAAAAACAGCATCTGGCTCCCAGGTCGTCCTGACCTGACCCACTGGTTCGGGTAATAAAATGGAGAGGATCGGTCTGGGCAAACGTCGTGGCTAAGATGACGCCTTTGCCCACGCGCGTGGAAGAACCTCTGCGATCCTGTATAATGCTAGTTCTAAGCGCTGTAACTGTTACGATTTCGTAGCCAATCTCACTGTCATTTTCATAATAAATCCAACCGCATCGTATAGATAATTCGTTATTTTTATATTTTAGACTGTTACTCTCGTTGCCTTTTGGCAACCAACCTGGTTCTGATGAGGCGGAAAGATTATGGGATATTCTGTATTGGTGGTAGACGATGATCCAATGAAGCGGCAGCTGTTGCGCTTAATTTTGGAACGGGCTGGATTTGGCGTAGCTGAAGCGGCAGATGGCACGGAGGCTTTGCTTTCGCTGGAAAATGTTGTGCCAGATTTAATGACGCTCGATGTGATGATGCCACAGATGGACGGCTTTACCGTTTGTGGGCATGTACGCGAAAATCCTAGGACGGCCGAATTGCCTATCATTATTGTGAGCGCCCGCGCCGATGGTGGCAGCATCCGCGAAGGGTTGGCCGCCGGAGCGAACCGTTACTTGCCGCAGCCCGTGATGCCTGACAAATTGATAAAGACGGTGAATGAGCTTTTACCTCCGCTCCAATAAATGTCATCACCGTCGTTCATGGATCAACCCTGCTGCTTATGGTTCAACGTGTTTCCGGCAAACCCAACAAACGCGCTTTCCTGACGCTAATTGGCAATCATATGGACGCATGGCAGGTTGCGCTCATTATCGCGACGCTGCCCCTGTTGATTCATAAGGCGATTCGGTTTGAAACGGCCGTTCTGGTGTTGGCGATTGGCGTAGGCTACTGGCTCGCTTTTGCCCTCAATGATTATTTTGATGCCCCTTACGATGGCCTGGATGGCAGAAAGGCGCGTCGCAACTTTTTTGTCCAGATTCCGGTCACCAGGGGGGCGGTCACGCTAATTTCGCTGGCCATAATGGCGGGTTTGGCCGCCGCGTTTGCGCAATTTGGGGCCATGGGGTGGCTGTTTTGGGCTATTAGCTGCTTCATTGCCTGGGCATATTCCGCGCCACCGCTGCGCCTAAAGTGTCGACCCGGTCTTGATCTCCTCACACACGCTTTGTTTGTACAAACATTTCCCTATTTTGTGTGCCTCGTGCTTATTGAGTCAAACTGGCGCCTGCTGGATGGTGTCTTGTTGGCCATTCTTTTTTTTGCCTCCCTAACGGCGCAGCTGGAACAGCAAGCGCGCGATTTTGCCGTTGATATGCAGTCGGGTGGGACGTTCGCGACCCGAGTGGGCTTAGCTGTGGTTTTGCGGGGCTTACGGCTGGCAACGGCCGTTTGCCTGATGATTGCCCTTTTTGCCCTCCTCAATGGAACGATTCCCTGGTTTTTACTCCCTTTTGGCCTGATTGGCTTGCCTGCGCTGCTGCACCGCTTTTGGCGATCTCCGGATGCACCGCGCTCGGAGCGCCTGGTCCTGTTCTCGACTACAGCAGGCTTTATCTACACAGGCGCTATCTTTTTCTACTTTTGGCTCTCCTGAAAACGGGTACAATGTGCCCATGAAAATTGCGGTTTTATCGGATATTCATGGTAACTTGCCGGCGCTGGAGGTTGTGGCCGACCATATAGCGAGCTGGTCTCCCGATCAGGTGGTGGTCAATGGCGATACTGTAAACCGGGGTCCGTCTACGGTCGCTGCCTGGCAATTTGTTCAAGCCCAGATAGGTTGGCACCTTTTGAAAGGGAATCATGAAGCATACGTCGCGGGGCATGGGCAGGAAGAGGAAGCGCAAGACGGATGTTTGTTTGAGATTAATCGCATGTCATACTGGTCGTACCTGCAACATCAAGGTAATGTTGACCAGATGGCGCAGCTGGCCGACGGGCTGAGCTTGTTTGCTTCAGATGGTAGCGAACTACGACTGCGCCACGGCTCCATGAAAAACAATCGCGACGGTATCTGGGAAAATTCGCCGCTTGATGTGGTGCGGGGTCAACTGGGCACGCCCCCAGCGCTTTTTGCAACAGCTCATATCCACCGGCCCTTTGTGCGACAGGTGGATCATACCGCAGTGGTCAACAGTGGTTCTGTGGGCACACCGGCCGACGGCGATGTGCGTGCCAGCTATGCCCAAATTACCTGGCAAAAGGGTAGCTGGACGGCCGAAATTGTCCGTCTACAGTATGATCGGGAGCAGGCGCGCCAAAACTATATTTCTTCTGGTTTTTTAGCGGAAGCAGGGGAAGTGGGTTGGCTGATTTTTTATGAATGGTGGCTGGCGACTCCTTTGCTGTATCCCTGGTGGCGCAGCTTTTTTGAGCCGGTGATGGCAGGAGAACTCGCATTGAAAACGGCCGTTACCACTTTTTTGGCTGAACACGGGTTGCCTGTGCCCCCGACCTGATAAGAAAAGCACGGGCGATTGCCTGACTACGACTGCTATATTTTTTTCCACAATACAAGGAAACGATTTAGATGCCTCAATATTTTATTACCATTGCTGGCAACATTGGCGTGGGCAAATCTACGCTGGTGAAGCTGTTGGCCGAACGCACCGGGTGGGAACCGGTTTATGAAGCGGTTGCGGAAAACCCCTATTTGGCCGATTTCTACGATGATATGACGCGGTGGAGCTTTCACTCACAGGTATTCTTTTTGTCGCGGCGATTGCGCCAGCACCACTATCTGCTCCAGCAGCAAAACGCTATCATTCAGGATCGCAGCGTTTATGAAGATGCCGAGATTTTTGCCCGAAATCTTTTCGTGCAGGGCAATATGAGTGAGCGTGATTGGGCTTGCTACCATGACCTTTATCAAACGCTAGCCACGGTGTTGACGCCACCACACCTGGTCATTTACCTTAAAGCCTCTGTACCAACCTTGCGGCAGCGGATTGCGCAACGTGGACGAGACTATGAACAGAGCATTGCCGACACGTATCTGGCAAGGCTAAATCAACTGTACGATGACTGGGCGGCAAATTTCTCTCGCAGCGCTGTCCTGACTATTGATACCAACAGCTTGAATTATGTGCAGTATGAGGCGCACCTGGATCAGATTTGGCAGAAAATTGATGAACGATTGCAGGGGCGGGATTATTTGGCACTTTAGTTGGACTTTTTTGTGCCCCTGCAACTTCGCATTTTTCTATTCCGCGAGTAAACTATAGTCATGAACCCTCAGGAACGGATTGCCCAGTTACGGGACGAAATTAATTACCATCTTTATCGCTATCATGTATTGGATAGCCCAGTCATAACCGATGCGGAATATGATCTGCTTTACCAGGAGCTGGTTGGGTTGGAGCAGGCGCATCCGGCGATGATCGCACCGGATTCACCCACGCAGCGTGCTGGCGCAGAGCCGCTGGATGCTTTTCAAAAGGTGCGTCATCCAGCCCCTATTTTGAGCCTGTCCAATGCGTTTAATGCCGAGGATTTGTTTGCCTGGCGGCAGCGAATTGGTCGCCACTTACCAGACCCAGAGGCAAAGCTGGATTATGTGGCGGAGCCCAAGCTGGATGGCTTGACGGTTGTGCTGACCTATGAGAACGGCCGTTTCACGCAAGGCGCAACCCGGGGCAATGGCGAAGTTGGGGAGGAGATCACGCAGAATTTAAGAACGATTACGGCCGTTCCCCAACGAATCCCGGTTGATCCAAATAGTGATTTGGCTGTGCCGCCGTATCTGGTTGTCCGTGGCGAGGCGTTCTTTCCGCTAGACAAATTTGAGGCGTTCAACGCCCGTCAGCTGGCTGAAGAAAAACAAGTCTATATGAACCCGCGCAATGCTGCAGCTGGGTCGCTGCGTCAGCTTGACCCCAAGATTACGGCCGAACGGCCGCTCACGCTCTACTGTTATGATCTCATCGCCTGGGATGGGATTGATGTGCCAGATAAACAGTGGGATCGGCTCGATTATTTACGGCAGCTAGGCTTTCCCGTTTCTGCGGACAGTCAATATTGTCCCACCATCGAGCGTGTCGCTGCAGCCTATGACGGCTGGTTTGAAAAGCGCAACCAGATCAATTATGAAGTTGATGGAATGGTGGTCAAAATAAATGATCGTCCATTGGCAGACAGTCTGGGTTTCGTTGGCAAAGATCCGCGCGGCTCAGTGGCCATGAAGTTTCCCGCTCAGGAGAAGACAACCAGGCTATTGGGCGTTCAGGTCAACGTGGGGCGCACCGGTATTTTGGCCCCCAATGCGCAGCTGGAGCCCGTAGAAATTGCCGGCGTGACCGTGCGCAACGCCACGCTGCACAATTATGATGAAATTGCGCGCAAAGACATTCGCATTGGCGATACGGTTGTTGTCAAGCGGGCAGGGGACGTGATTCCATACATCATTGGCCCAGTGGTTGATTTGCGCGACGGATCGGAGCTGGTCATAGAGCCACCTACCGTTTGTCCTGTATGTGGCGAACCGGCGCTGCGCGTTCCTGGTGAGGTAGCCATTTACTGCGACAATCCAAGCTGCCCAGAGCAACTGGTGCGCCGCATTGAATATTTTGTGGGCCGCAGCGCCATGGACATTGATGGCTTTGGGGCAAAAACGGGAGCGCTTTTAGCAGAGTTGGGCCTGGTGAAAGATTTAGCCGACATCTATTATCTCGATCGGGAGACCCTGCTGGCGCTGGAAGGTTTTAAGGAAAAAAAGGTAGATAATTTGCTCACGGGGCTAGAAATCAGCAAGAATCAAGCACCGGACAGGTTTCTGACCGCGTTGGGGATTCGTTTTGTGGGAAATGTGGTGGCGTCGCTGCTCATTGATGAATTTGGTTCAATTGATGCCTTGGCAGACGCTTCGCAGGAGCGCCTGGAGGCGGTAGAAGGCATTGGTCCAGGTACGGCCGTTTCCGTAACTTCCTGGTTTGCCGATGACCGTCATCGAGCCCTGCTAGAAAAATTTCGCCGTGCGGGCCTTAAATTCCAGGCTGAAAAAGCAGAGATAGGCGGGACAGGCAGTAATGCCCTGGAGGGGCTTACCTTTGTTATCACTGGAACACTGCCTACGCTTTCGCGGGACGAAGCCAAAGCCCTAATCGAAGCGCATGGCGGCAAAGTGACTGGCTCTGTCAGCAAAAAGACGAGCTATTTGCTGGCTGGCGAAAAGGCCGGTAGTAAGCTCTCCAAGGCTGGCGCCTTAGGCGTTCCCGTGCTAGACGAAGCTAGCCTCAATGCCATGATTCAATGAAAACAGTGCAATCAGACCATAGTTGATTGTATAATTCACCCATTGCTGCCATTGGCAATAATTAGGAAATATGGAGTCGTCGATGAGTCATGCGCTGTATCCTTTGCTATTTGAGCCCGTCTTAAAGGATTACATTTGGGGTGGGCGAAATCTGGAGAAATTAGGGCGCACATTGCCGGCTGAGGGCGTTATCGCGGAAAGTTGGGAGATTGCTGGGCATAAGGATGGGACGACGCGCGTGATAAACGGCCGTTTCGCTGGCATGCTGCTCACGGATCTACAGGCTGAGTTGGGGCTGGCGCTAATTGGCAGTCGCTCTGCCTGGGCCCATGAGCGGGGCAAATTTCCATTGCTCATCAAATTATTGGACGCAAATCGGCCGTTGTCAGTGCAGGTGCATCCGCGCGATGCGTATGCCCTGGCGCATGAAGGCAACGAGCTAGGCAAGACCGAAATGTGGGTCGTATTGCACGCCGAGCCAGGCGCTGAGCTGATATTGGGCCTTGCCGGGCAAGTTACGGCAAATGAATTTCGTGTAGCCATTGATAATAATCAATTAGAACCATATTTACACAGAATGCCAGCAAAAACAGGTGACCATATTTGCGTTCCGGCAGGATCGCTGCATGCGATTATGGGCGGCTTGCTAATTGCTGAAATTCAGCAAAATTCAAACACAACCTATCGGGTCTATGACTGGAACCGGGTAGGGGCAGATGGCCAACCTCGGCCGCTGCACATAGACAAAGCATTGGATGTCATAAATTTTGATCAAATTGCCCCCGTCATTTGCCCGCCGGAGCCCATTGCTACAGAAAACGGTATCAGTCGTGCCCTGCTTTGCCAAACCGATTATTTCGTAACCGAACGGGTGGAAATTATCTCCGGAGCCACTTTTCAGGGAAACTGCAGCGGAGAGACATTCGAAATATGGGGCGTGACTGGCGGCACTGTTTCCGTGAACGGGCTAGAACTATCTGCTGTGCAGTTTGTGCTAATGCCTGCCACAATGGGTGCGTTTGAGATTACGGCCGTATCCTCAGCAACCCTTTTACGAAGTTACGTCGCCTAAAAAAGTTTCCCAATCCCTCAAGACAGAATAAAGAGAAAACACCATGGATGATTTCGCCGGACCGGCGAACGGTCCTCAGGAACCAGAAAAAGAAAGTGAAGTTACCCGCAGCAAACCCAGAAGAGCCTTGCGCCGTTTGGGCAAGGTTATTCTGTTTATAATCAGTCTCGCTCTATTTATTTTGGCCATTACCCTTATGAAGGAGGGCGCCCGCGATTTGGCACCTCTGGTACGTGACCGATTTCACGTGACAAATCCAGCTAACAGCCTTGGTTTTGGCTGGTTGTTTGCCTACGTTGTCATGAGCGGATCGCCAGTGGCTGCAGCGACACTTACTTTTTTTGATGCAGGGGTCATTGATCAGATGGGGGCGTTTACTATGATTACCGGTAGTCGCCTGGGAGCCAGCTTTATTGTGCTGTTCATCGGTTTTATTTACGTTTTACGCGGCCGAAACCGAAGCACAAGCCTGAGCATGGGGCTGCTTTCCCTCATTGTGACTGGAACAACCTATCTCGTGGCGTTGGGTGTTGGCCTGCTGCTGCTCGACAGCGGCTGGCTTGATGGTTTGCAGCTACAATCAGGCGCGCTCCTCACATCCTTAACTGATCTGATTTTTGATCCAATTGTAGCCTTGTTCCTGCGTTTTTTGCCGCCCTGGGCACTGTTCGTCGCTGGATTCGGCGTCATTATGGTTAGTTTTAATCTCTTTGATAAATGTTTGCCGCAAATGAGCCTGAAAGAGAGCCACGTGGGCCGTATGTCACGGCTCGTTTATCAACCATGGGTCATGTTTTTGCTGGGCGCAAGTATCACCCTGATCTCAATGTCAGTCAGCGTATCACTAAGCATATTGGTACCGCTGAGTCATCGCGGGTTTGTCAGGCGGGAAAACGTCATTCCCTATATTATGGGTGCCAATATCACAACGTTTGTCGATACGCTATTGGCAGCTGTGCTGTTGAACAATCCGGCAGCCTTTACCGTCGTGCTTATCGAAATGCTGAGTATTGCCATCGTGTCATTGTTAATTTTGGGTTTATTTTATAGATTTTATCAGGAAAAAATCCTGGATTTAGTGAATGGTATTAGTGAAAACAACCGTAATCTTGCTATCTTTATGGTGACGATTTTGATCGTGCCCATTGTTTTGCTATTCCTTTAGGAGGAATCAAGATGCGTATTCTGATCGCAACAGATGGATCTCCACAATCTGATACGGCCATTCATTTGGCAAGGCAAATTCAAAAATTAGTAGCCGGCAGTCTAACCCTGTTGACCGTGATTAAACAAGAATCAGAACACGCGCAGGCTGAGGCCATTTTGCTGCGGGCCACAACTCTTCTTAACGAAGGCATGCACGCTCACACGCGAATTCGGACGGGGTCGGTTGCCGAAGAGATCGTTCGCGAAGTCATTGAAGGGAATCATGATTTGGTTGTCTTAGGGGACAAGGAACAGCACAGTTTGGCCAGCCGCCTGTTAACGCCAACCGTGATGCGAGTTATCAATCAGATGCCTTGTCCCGTAATCGTTGCCAGAGGAGAAGTACGGCCGTTACGACGTGTCCTGGTGTGTGAAAGTGGTCGGGATCCTTCTTTGCTCAATCGACTAATCGAACGGCTTGCTGTGCTGCTTAATCACGCGGATGAGTTAACAACACTCCATGTTATGTCGCAAATTGCGGCTGCCCCGGGCGTGCCTGGCTGGGAGCTGCGGGCAGAGGCCGAAGAGCTCATTGAAAAACAAACCAATGAGGGCACCTTGCTAGAAGACGATTTGGCACAGTTGGCCAACCTTAACGTTCGTCTTGAAGCCAAAGTGCGCCACGGGCTAGTCGTCCGGGAAATCCTGGATGAAATGCAAAGTGGTGATTACGATTTGGTTGTGATTGGTGCCCACCAGGGCGAAGGCTGGGAGCGTTTTTTGCTGGACGATCTGGCCAATGAACTGATTAGACAGGCCGATCGGACTCTTCTCGTTGTTTAGAGCTTACGGTCCCCGGCTCATATTAAACGCGCTCTATGCGCTGCTTGCGACGTCAGGAGCGGTCGAAGGCCTGCCTGCGGGATTGGCCGATCGAGAATGGCATTAGCGCTTTCTCCGTTTCCGGCGGTAAAAGACCAGCATTTTCTGTCGCTGCAGATCGGCTGCCCGCTTGTCCCACAGCGCCAATTTCTCTAGATCCCTTTCCACACGTTCAGGAATTGGATTGTCCAATTTCTGCTTTAGCTTCTGGCAAACAAGGCAGAGGCGCACCCCGGGCGGCAAATTTTCCAGCAGCTCCCAGCGGCCACCTAATGTCTCGTCCCCATCCGCTGGTTCGGCGGTGGGTGAGCAAAGCGCACCGGTAATGCCCCGCACGGAATGGACATGGTGCACCACCTGATGCGGTTTTCCCCTGCGAAAGCGAACCAGATATTCCATTCTTATAGTTTAACTGATTTCAGCTAAATTTTAGGCGCAGATAAACAAATCACAGAAAGTTCTTTACCAGAAAATTAATGAAACCTGATAAACTTAATTTAGTCGAGTCTCGGGCGTCGGAAATTTTGTGGCTGAGATGACACAATTATTTATTTGAAATGGAGGTGGCCTACTTATGAGCCATACACTCGATAGGTGGATCTCAGCTGAAATCCGCACCCAAATTGAAAATCGATTCTACGCCAAAGTCAATCAGCAGGCGGCTTTTGAGCAACTACAGCAGAATCCCGAGTTTATGGCCACGCTACGCGACCACGTTGGCCTATTTTCTGACCATGGGGTCGTGCATGTGCGCGATGTCGCCCAGCAGGTGCTGAACGTGTTGGAGGCCAGTCAGGGCGTTTTATTAACGTATCGCCCACCGCTCCAGTTTACACGCTTATGTGGATACGCTGTTCTCATCGCCTATTTCCATGATATTGGCATGGTAGATTTTTCTCCCGTTGGCCGGACGATGCACCCTGAATTCGCGGCGCAGGCTGTTTTCGATCCGGCCCTGGATGCACTTATCGAGCAAATTTGGAACGAAAACTGCGGAAACCTTGCCTGGCATTTGTCCGCCTTAGCTAGACAAAGCGACTTGATCAAAAATCCGCACGTTATCATGCGGGAATTGCTGGCATTGTCGATGGCGCACAGTAAAAGCAAGGTGCCGGTCACTATGTTGAATGATTCTGTCGCCTTGAGGCACACAATGCAACATTCTGTCAGGACAGACCTTAATCTTCTCTATCTTCAGCAGCGCCTAGCAAAAGCCAAACAACAGATGCCGGTCAGTGATGCCAATCGTCAGGTGCAACAAGATATGCACCTGGCTGTTGCCGAAGCAGACGTGGCTAACTACGCCGGGCCTCGTGACAATCCCCATGTTGCGCGCTTCTACACCGATTTTACGCAGGATTCATTTGCCTGGATGGTTGCTGATCAACCAGTTCTGCAAGAACTGCTGCATGATGTGGTCGATACCATTCGCTCTCTACGCTCGGCTGATGCTCTGCGCCAGCGTGGCACCACCCTAAAAACGTCGGGCAACTACGAAGTGTTTGTTGAGCGCCGAACCGGCAATGCCGTCTTCGCCTTGCGGCACCAGAATGACAAACTGTTCCTGCTTGAATTACCAGACAAAATCAGTGCTGGCGAGGCGAACATCGCAGCGAGTGAGCTTGACGCAGCTGGTGATCTTCGCATTAACTTCCATCGCGGCACATTTACAGCGCCAGAGGCAATTAATTATGCCGCAGAGTGTGCGGCCCTGGTTGTGCACGATATTCAGCGTGATGTCATTGAGAGTTTTATTAGACCACCTGGGGGGGAACCGCTGAATCTGAAAACGGCCGAATCTATGCGCATTCTGTTGGAAGAAACCGAGGATAATCCCGAGTTTGTCCAGCTGGTGAGCCAGCACCTCTGTCGGCTTGATCCCGGCCTTGATGGCCGTATTGGAATCGTTCCATCACTTCAGGAATGTGAGGAGGAAGAGCGCGCCTAATTGGCCAGAACGTGGATTGGTCGCAACTCCAGCGCCGCGAATTACTTCAGCGCATGAAGGCCTCTGGTCATCGCGTAGAGATGGTCGACGTGCAGCGCGGTTTCGAACACATCAGATTAATCAGACTTGAAGCAGGTGACGTATTGATTCACGACGGCACGCCGTCTACTTTCGTATACATCCCCCTGGGCGAAGGTCTGGAGATCATGCCGCTTGGTGGTTATCGGGCCTTTGATGTGCAGCCCTGGATGCCGTTGGGCATCACTGGAGTAATCCGAGGGGCTCTGAGGAACGCTACCATTGTTGCTAAAGTAGAACTGCGTTTGCTAATGATCCCCAAAAATGTTTACCTGCAATATTGGCACCAAACACACTCTCCTGACTCTTTCAGGCTGGCGATTGATACCTTGCTATCGCCAAGTGCTATTATCAATGGCCAGCTTACCCAACTGGAAAAGAGGCTATTTCTGGAAGAGGTCCCACTGTTTGCTTCCCTTGATCAGAATGAGTTGTTGGTAGTGGCGGAGACATCACGAGAAGTGACCGTGCCAGCAGGGGAGTCTGTTTTTGAAGAAGGCGATGCCGGAAATGACCTGTACATCGTTATCAGTGGTTCCCTCGAGGCACACAATGCTGAGCTTACGCTCGGTCAACTAAAAGCTCAGGATGTGTTTGGTGAAATGGCGGTTTTAACGCAGGCTAGGCGGATGGCCTCGATTACTGCGGTAAAGCCGTCTCGTCTGCTGGCGATCGACCGGGACGCATTCAAGAAAGTTTTGGAGGGAAATCCTACGGTGGCTCATGGCATCATTGAAGTATTGGCTAAAAAAGTGCGTAGCCATTCTCATACGCCAAGCGACCTACTGTCAGGGTAATCAGTTGTTGGCGAGCTCTAATCTGGCCAACCCCCAAACGGCCGTTTCCCGAACAACCGGATCAGGATCTTCTAGCAGTTGGGTCAGCTCGCCCGTCAGAGTAGCGTATCCCAACGAGCCGATAGCATAGGCTGCACAAGCCCGAAGCCAGGCCTGTCGCCAATAATTTTTTGGATCGACTGCCAATTCCCGTAACCACTCAATCTGACTGGCTGGGTTGATGTTAGCCACCCGGCGCAGCAGTTCAAGGCGCTGCTGTGTAGATTGTTGCGGATTGATGATGGGCAGCACGAGTACGCGATGATCTGCCAGGAGAGACACGTCAAGCAGTTCGACTGCCAGCGCCTGCTCAGACCCTCGCGCATGAGAGAGCAGTTCCGCTACGCGCGCCATTGCCTGGGCATCGTACGTCAGACGCAGCAGCAGCAGCACACGCTGTTGAACCAGGCGAAATGCATCTTCCAGTGCCTGTTGCAATGGTTGTAGTCCGGCATCATTATCGATTTCCTCCAGGACCGTAAGCACAGCAAGCGCGTCATGAGCTTCCTGTTGCAGTGCAGACAACAGTTGCGGATGGGTGTCTGCCTGAAGGTGGAGGCCGCTGTTGAGCGCTGCTCTTAAAATCGTGCCGCGTAGCTCCGGATCGGGATGGCTCAGATGTTGGATGAATAGCGCCCATACGTCAGCCCCCGTCAGCTGACCGCCAATTCTGATCAGATGGTGACGCACCGCTGGCAAGAGTGAAGCAGACTCATCAAGTGCGGTTGCTAACACCGGCAGTACGCTTTGCCCGGTGGCAATCAGCGCCTCAAATGCCGCTGACCGGGTTGCCGCGTCTGCCAAATTCTCGACAAGTAAGGGCATCAAGCGCGGATTTGGCACCCGGATGGCAGCACGTAGAGCAGCCCGCTTCACCATCACGTCGTTGTCCTGCAGAAGTGAAATAAGTGGTTGATAGAAATGATCACTGCCAACGGCGGCGATCACGCGGGCAACCAGGCATTTGTCAGCTGCCGTTTTGCCTGTTTGCAGAACCGTCATTTGCCCCGCCGCAGCTACCACACCCGGTATCCCCCCAAAGCGCAACAGGCCAATCAGCGCCGCCTCCCGAATCGATTCAGAAGGGGCGGTTAGATATGCACTCACTTGTTCTACACTTGCTTCCCCTTCAAGCGCACAATAAGCTTGAACGGCGGCGGAGCGCAAGATTTCCGAATCGTTATCCAGCAAGGCTATTACTATCGGCCGCGCCAACGCTAATTGCTGGTCAGCGATGCGCTGCAGTGCCTCAACGCGAATCGCCTGTGGTGCCTTCTCCGCCAGCAGCAGCAGCTGCGAGTCAAGCGTCGGATGGCGCGCTTCTGTGAGCATGTCTAGCCCCAGGCGCACATCGGAAAGCTGGTCTTTGTGCAGTAGCTGCTCGACGGCAGCATATGTGGAGGCGTCATCAAGGCTCATTTCAGCTGGTACCAATGCCCGCTGGCGCATCGTTTGCAACAGGCCCCCTGTGTATCCCTGATAAACCAGGCCGCCGACGACCAACCAGCAGATTGAGATGATTAATGTAAAGGCAGCAATGTGAACGAGCGTGAGCGACGCAACTGCTTGAAACAGCAGCAAAATTAGGCCGACCAGCCCAATCGCTATTGGTACGCCAATGCCCTCTACGGCCGTTTGAACCGCCGCTCTTTCATGTGGCTGTAATGCCTGGTAGGCTGCATTAATTGAGGTTCGCGTCGTGCCATCCGTTACTGTCAAATCCGAAATGCGAGCAATAATGACCAACCAGAAAAACAACGTACTTGTTGACTCACCAAGGAGCCCGGTGCCGACGATTGCAACAAGGAGACCGATGACCACGGCAGGATTGGCCATCAGCCCAAACCGCAGGCCAAAACGGCTGAGCAAAATCCCCGCAAGCAGGAGAACAAACAGCAAATCGGTCAAGTTGAGGAGTACGGTATATCGACCAAAAAACTCGGCTAGCGCAGTGCCGTCGGAAAAACGGGCGTCAGCCACAGCCAGGACCATAAAATCGAGTATCTGACTGGCCATTGCCGACAACATTTGATACAAGAACAACAGCAGGACGGTGCGATGTGTCAAAAGCGAGCGCATTGGCGGCGCTTTACGCGTCGGCTTCCCGGTTCCGGACGTGCTGCTGGACAATATCGGACCATATTGTCGATTCGTAACGAAAATGAGGCTGCTAAATAACAGGGCAACGGCCGTTCCCGTTAAGAGCATGTCTGCAGGACGGCCGTTCACATTTGTCACAATCGGCGCCAACGCCCCGCCAACCATAAAACCAAAGACAAAGCCAGAAACGATCCAGGGAAAATACCGCTTGATCTCGCGCACGTCAAGCAAGCGACCTGCCTGGGCTCCGATAACGACAAAACCAACCTGGATCAAAAGAGAAAAGGAAACCAGAACAATGAAAGCCAACCAACGCCAGTCAGCCAGAACGAGGCCAACCCAGGTTATAGCCAGGAACAGCGATGTCGAAACCAGCGACCCAAGCGTTAAGATCGGCAGGACTAATCGCCGCTGTAGTTCGCCAAAGCCATAAAAAAGCAGTGACCCGAGCACGGCGACAATAATGTAGACGTATGGCACAGCCTCTGCCCCGTAACTGTCTAGCATCAGCGTCATGCCGGTGATAACAACAAACGCAAGCATGAGACCCAGGCTTACACCCTGGCCAATCAGCAGCATCAACCGCTGACGCAGTGAACTGTTGCTTACCTCTGAACCAATCA
>CBDUOF010000042.1:0-20579 GCA_965368765.1 uncultured Anaerolineae bacterium
CACCGACCTGCCCCTCAGCCAACTCATCCACGAGGTAACCCATGGAACTAACTAATGCACCCGTCCCCCAACCTGGGCTGACCAATGCCCAAAAAATTGTCGAATTTCACGATGCCGTTGGCGCACCCGTGCCAGCCAAACTGGCCGTACCGCCGTTAGAAATCTTGAAGCTGCGCCAAAAGCTGCTGCAAGAAGAGTTTGAGGAAGCGACTGAGGCATTGGAACAGTTAACGGCCGTTATCCAATCAGAGAACCCTACCCAACCAGCCGATGTGACCGAATGGGTTCATGAACTAACCGACCTGCTGTATGTGACCTACGGCGCGATTCTGGCTTGTGGCGTTGATCCCGATCCTGTTTTTGCTGAAGTTCATCGCGCCAACCTAAGCAAAGCGGGGGGTCCCCGACGAGATGACGGCAAAATCCTTAAGCCGCCCGGCTGGCAGCCTGCAGATGTGCGGGGGGTGATTGGGCAGCAGAGGAATGGGAAAAAAAAGATTGGAGATTAGAGATTGGAGACTGATTTAATCTCTAATCTCCAGTCTCCAATCTCCTAGAAAATCATTATGAAATTGAGCGAACGTGCCCTTAAAGACCAACTTTATGAGATTGCCGATAATGAGTTTGCCTTGCCGGAGCAGGCGAAGGCGATGCAGCGCGCTGTGGAGATGCTGCCCCATCTTGGTTCGCCAGATGCGGAGCTGCGGGATGATTTAATTTACAGCACGTTGGCCACCTGGATTTTGGGTGACAAGTTTGAAGAAGATGAGCTTAAGGCAATGCTGCAGCAATTACTTAGTGAGGCACATTTGTTTTTCAAATTGGGGGAGTCAGACGGTGATTCTGTGTTTATGCGCAGCTTTTCGATGTTGCTTGTGCCATTGATATTGAGTCAGCATCGGGTACGGCCGTTTCTCATGCCATACGAACTCCGCGAGCTCAAAGTCAAGCTGCTCGATTATTTAGAACGAGAGGAGGATTTTCGCGGTTTTGTGCTGGAAGCAGACGAGGCGGGCGAGCCAAAAGGGTGGGCGCATGCCGTGGCCCACTCCGCCGATGCGTTGGATGATCTCGTCCAATGCAAAGAAATGGGCAGCGAAGAGCTGTTGGAAATCCTGACTGCGATTCGCCAAAAAGCAGCCGAGTCGGCGGTTGTTTTTGTCCACGCTGAAGATGAGCGCCTGGTGACGCCCGTCATTGCCGCCCTGGGGCGCAAGGTGCTAAAGCCAGCCGATGTGCAAACATGGCTGGCTGGCTTCGTGCCGCTGGCACAGGAGAAAGAACCATTTCCAGATTGCTACCGTCAGGCGCAAAACGTGAAAAACTTCCTGCGCAGCCTATATTTTCGAGCGCGTAAAGTAGAAACAGCCGAACTCATTGGCGAAAATAGTGCGACGGCATTGGCGGAACTGGTGAACAAGACGCTGCAAGAGATCAGCTTGTTCTAAAGCGATTTTGGGATTGGAATTCCGCAGAGGGCGCTCAAAATACCCGCTCGTAATGCGCAACCGTTGGAAAGGGATCGTAAAAATGGTGCAGCAGCGTTTTCCATTCCTTATACTCAGCCGATTGGCGAAAGCCGACGGTGTGATCGTCTAATGTTTGCCAGCGCACCAGCAAGATGTATTGGTTGGCAACCTCGACACATCTTTGCAGTTCATGCCCAACATACCCGGACATCCCTGCGATAATTTGCTGTGCCTGGGCAAAGGCGGCTTCAAATGCGGCCGTTTCTGCCGGTTTTACGTTCAAAATCGCAACTTCCAAAATCATTAAATCCTCCAATGTTGTTTAACCTCGGGCAGGCCATCAGCGAGTGTCGGCGCGAGGTTAAGGTGAGAGGGCTAATTCGGCGTGGGCTGCCAGGAAGTCGGGGTGGGCGTAGCGCAGGGTTTGGCGCTGCTGCCACAAATAATTTAGATAGACGCGGCAGGCGTCGTTGATGGAATGGGCAACGGCCGTTTCGATTTCAGCGAAATAAGGCGGTTCGCCTGGCTGATCCCACTTTATTTTGTCTGCCACAAAGACAATCTTGTCCAGCAGGGTCGCGCCTGCTTTCAGTGTCGTGTGGCAAGCAATTGCATCGAGCACGGCCGATTCGTTCACGCCAAACACCTCGCTTGCCATGACGGCACTTAACTTTTGGTGCAAGATCATGGGGAAGGCGGCTTCGCCCGGCAGCACAGGGACGCCAAATTCCTGGCACAGGGCCACGCGTTTAGCATTGGGGACAATGCCGCCGATGTCGTGTAGCCACCCGGCGATTTCCGCGCCAGTTGGATTTGCACCGAATTGGTCGGCTAACCGTCTGGCCTCCTGCGCCACGCGGCTGACGTGCCCAGCCACTTTAGGTAGATGGTGGTGCCTGAGAACGGCCGTTACATCCCGTCGCAGATTGCCCGACAGTGTGCACTGTCTAAAGTAGGGCTGTAAAGCTGAATGCATCTGTCAAGCATACCACTGGTTTCGAATCGACCAAGCCGTAGGCTAACTTGTTAGAATCTTTTGCCAAACTTGCGCCAATGACCTCATTTCTTACCAGACGGGTAGCGGTTTACGAATGCTGCCTGAACTCAACTATGCGGAGAAATACAAATGAACAAATATTTAATCGGATTACTTTTACTGCTGCTTCTTGCCGGGTGTGGGGGTGCCGAAGGGGACGGCCGTTCCGACGCTGACACTGACACGGATAGCGAGACCGAATCCAGCACCAATGATGACAACTTGTCCTATGACGGTCCAGCCCCAGCCAGTGGCAAAGGCAATGTTTTTGGTGAGATTCGCTGGAACGGCACGGGCGCCCCGGGATTAGACCTGCTGCTTTGCGCCGATTTTTCCTCGTTTAGCGGCTGCGGCGATGAACAATTCAGATCTAAAACGGATGAAAATGGACAATATCTGTTTTCAGATGTGAACCCCGGTATCTATGCGCTTTCCGTGCGCGTTTTTGAAAGTGAAGATTGGCTTTACATTTCCAGCGGCATTCTTAGCTCAGCCGATTTTGAAGTGGAAGCGGGTGAAACATTAGTCATTGACGTACAAAACATTTTTAAACTGGACTTAAACGCCTTATCCCCAACCAACGGTGGTAAGGCCGACGCAGGGGAGGTGCAGCTGGATTGGGAAGATTATCCAGAGGTAGAATATTATAAGGTGTCGATGTATCCAGAGGAAGGAGATGCCGTTTTGGTTGATAAGCGGGTGAATGAATCGAACATTGTGATTGACTTGCCAGCAGTAAACTGCAGCTATCGCTGGAGCGTGGAGGCATTTAGCAGTGACCGACTAAAGATCGCCGAAATGGCTGAACAGTTTGACTTCACCGTTGCTGGCCAAGCGGGAGATTGTGTCCTGGCCATTCAGGAACCGGCAGATGGCGCAGAAATCAGGGGGGACAACATCGTGTTAGATTGGGACGACAATCCGTTGGCGGTTACCTATAAAATCCTCATGTGGAATGATGACGATCCTGATAAGGAAAATGTGCTGGACTTTGAAGAAGTCAACGAATCCAGCTACCGTTTTGCCGAAGTGTTAACGCCAGCCCGCTATGTCTGGTCTGTGGATGCTTATGATGAAGATGGGGACAAAATTGGCGGGACGGAGATTTTTGATTTCACGGTACGGCCGTAAAAAAAGTAATTGGTAATTGGGGTTTTGATACCCCAATTACCAACTGCTAATTACCCAATTACTCCGCAAACTTACCGAACTGTAATTTGGGTATACGTCGGGAACTGATTCCCGTCGAAATCCTCTACGATAAAGCCAACCACATACGCTCCGGCCGCCGCATCCAAATCAATCCAAATAAGGGTTTGATCGGTGAAGGTAAGCGTGCCTGCTTCCAACGTCACTGTTTCGGTGACGTTGCCGCTGGCATCCAGATCAAGCCATCTTTCCAGAATGGTGAAGGTGTCACCAGTTTGCGGAATGATCTCGCGCGGACCGCCGGTGCCGTCGGCATTGTTGAAGCCAATCACTTGCAGCAAAACACCATCCTGGAAGATGAGCCGCGCCACGCGCTGTTCACCATCGCTGTAGGTGTAGACGCCATCCACAGTGTACGTGGCATCCTCGAACGATTCACCATAGGTTTGTGGCGTAAAGTGAGTGACCAAGGTTTCATTGCCGTCGCTGATGGCAAAGACAATGGGCTCCCATTCAAAGTCTAAAATGAACGCTTCATCGGGCCAGACAGGGTAATACAGTCCACCCACTTCCTGAGTGTCGGCACTTTCCAAATAGTCAGAATCAATGACCAGGATGGAATTTTCGTTTTGGTCAAGGAAGCCAACAAAGAGCTTGATGTAGCCCACGTTGTCACCATCAATTTCGGTGGTGAGCAGCACGGGATTGTCAGGCGACGCCTCATTGCTGGAGGCGGTGATGGGGGCCACCGTAATGTTGCCCGCACCCGGACCACGCACAGCGGTTGTGGGAATTGCCGCCCCAACATCGCCCGCATTAAACGGTTCGCCTGTGTAGTGGAAGGCCAAATAATCGTCCCACAAGGAAGCGTTGGTGAAGGTGTTGGCAACGGCCGTATACGATTGTGGCCCCGTAATGGGATTGCCGTACAGCTGTGAGTTGGGGAAGTAAATCGAGACACCCGTCGAGCCAGGTTTGTTTGGCCCATGCCGTTCGGCAATGACCGCCTGGTCAATGGCAGAAAGTACGCCATCAACTGCCTGATCAACCTGGCTGTTGTTGGAGTTACTCGCCAGCAGCTCCGCAAAATGACCCAAATCAATGTAAGACGGCGGCACGTTGCTGCCAAACACGCTGGTAAAGGATTGGGCATAGGTGCGGGTTTGGGCAATGGTGGATTGGTTGTCATTGGTCAGGGCCAAACTAAGCTCATTGATGCTGTCTACCAGCGGGGGAATTTGGGCAAGATCGACGGCCGTTAGCGTAATATTTTGCTCCATTTGTCGGACAAGCTGTTCTGGCGAGGCAGAACTTGTGCTGCCGCCACCAAATAGGCCAAACAAGCCGCCCAGCGGATTGCCGCCACCTAATAGACCTGCCCGTGCTTCCGGGTCTAAAATGCGTTGATCATCTTTAATGTAGCTGTCCACAATAAATCGACCCAGATCCGCGCCATTCACGCCTGGATTGGCGGTGAGCTGTTCTAAAAAGCCGGCATAGGCCCAACCCAGAGCGGGTTCCACCTCTTGCGAAGCCACGGCATACCGGGCATGGGGTGCCAGGGCTGAGAAGATTTCTACGCCGCCCATCAGGCAGGCGTCCATGCCGATGAGTTCAAACTGATCGATGTTTGTTTGGGCGCGAATGTCGGCCAGAGCCTGGTCAATTTCCATCAGGTAGAGGTCATTGCCTAAAGCGGCCGTAATTGGCAGGCTGCGGTCGGTGGGCACGACGGGGTCCGGGTCTGTCCAGCCGCCCGGCCATCCAATGCCGTGATCCGACATAATAAGCACATATTTGTCGGCAGGATATTCATTGGCCGCCCAGGTCACAAAATCAACCAGCGTTTGCCCATCTGCCATATTAACTTCGCCCAAATCTTCGATCAGTTCTGAACTGATTGTTTGTAAGTTGTTGTCGCGGGTGATGAAGTAGCGACGGGCCGTAGACCAGTTGCCGTCCCCCGAAAAGCCACCTGTGTAGCGATCAAGCTGGGCCACAATTTGCACATTCTCGCTGGAACCAATGCGTTCTGCCTCGTTCAGGTCGAGGAAGATGTCTTCCTCCAGCACTTTATCATCTGCGTCCTGATAGAGCATGATGGTCCAGGTTTGGTCAGACGGGCCAGTGGAGGATAGGGTGGGGAGTGGGTCATTGCTGGGCTGAGAAGATTGGCTGCTGGTGGTGTTGGTATCGGTATCGGTGAAGACAGGCTGGGACTCTGTGGCGCTATCACCACCGAGCAGCCCGCTCAACCCGCCGCTGAACAGGAGAAAGAGGAGCACAATGCCGATGATGCCTATCCCTAAACAAGATGTTTTGCCACCACCGCCGGGTAGGGACATCCCACTACCAGATGGGCGCGGTTTGTAACCCCCACCGCCGCTGCTGCCACCACTGCCACCACTGCTCCCGCTGCTGGGGCGCTTGGGTGCGGACGGCCGTTTTCGGCTAGGTGCTTGTGCCCGATCTCGCTGCCCATCTCTGTTTGATTTGCGCCGTCGCTGCACGGTCACGCGGGGTTTGCCTTTGCTGTCTTTGGCAAACAGCGGCTGACCAAAATGGGTTTTGCTGCCTGCAGCGGATACGGCCGTTACCGGTACGGCTTCCTCTTGGTTATTCAAGAAATCCCAAAAATTCATCGACTCTTCCTTCTCTCACTTAATTTCTCTCGCTTAAATTGCGCAAAATATCCCCCCGATCATAAGGGCATCTGACAAACTGTCAACCGTTTGGAACCCGTTTGTCGGTTTGCGTCACAGTAAGCGCGCTTACGCTGCGAGCCTGTGTAACGGTTTCGTAAGAGAAGGGCAAGCGTGCGGTAAGACGGCCGTAATCTCCTCGTAATCTGATTTAAGACGGCCGTAATTGTTCCGACCTACACTGAAAAGTAGTTGAAAAAGACGTGGCTAGCCACACCCACCGTTTGACAGTTCGTTCTGAATAAAACATGCAGCGGAATGGACCGCCAAACAACTAGGCGTCGCAGGTTTCCTTCCTCCAGGCTAAAGCTGTGACGCACATAACCACTCAAGGAGCAAAACGATGTTTAAGAGAAGCTTTATTTTTGCCGCAGCATTTTTCGTGTTGGCCCTGTTCATTGGCCTTGGCGTAGCCAGTGCCGATGACGGCGCACAAACCTTCATTGTCTCCGTAGACAATATTGCCGATTTCCGCTTCAAGGGGTCTGGCGTGTTTAACACACCCGTCGGTGCAACAGAGCCTGGCCCGGCATTTCCCGGTGATGCCTATGAATGGACGTTTTACGGCGATCCTGGTGACAACCTGACGTTTGCAACCATGTTTGTCCAGTCCAACGATTGGTTCTTTGGCCCCGGCCTCAACGGTATTCCACTGTATGATGCGGACGGCAATGCCCACAGCGGCGATGTCACCGACTATGTTTATTTGTGGGATGCCGGTACAGAAATTGACCAAACCGTGGGTGAAGGCCCGGACCAGGCTCCCCGCCAGGCAGGCCCCGATACCGGTGCGTCTGACCCGATCAAGCGCGTTCGTCTCGTGCGCAGTAATGACGTCCCTGCCGTGAACGAAATTGTCAATGTCCAGCTTGATTATTTGGGTGACAGCCAATTCCGCGTCACAATTGCCAATATCTCTGGCAGTAACGACGTGCCTTCTCCATTGGCTCCCGGCGTTGGCGTGGTTCACAGCGACAATTCGCCGCTGTTCCGCTTCCGTCGTGCGGCTTTGGGCAATGGTTTAGAAGAGCTGGCTGAAGATGGCAACCCGGCCAAATTGGGAGCTTACCTGGCAGCTCAAACGGGCATCAATACGCCATTGGCCCCTGTTGCCTGGACGGTTCATCAAAGTGCCAATGCGCTGTTCACGTCTGGAACGGCCGCTTCTGCTGGCCTGGAAAGTTTGGCTGAAGATGGCAGCCCTGTCGCTTTGGTTGATTCCCTAACCGAAGCCAACAAAGGCGCCGCAGCGATTCCTACGGGCGGCACCGACCCGGGCCCGATTTTTGCTCCTGACGGCAACTATACCTTTGAGATAACGGCCGTTCCTGGCGACCATATCTCCCTGGCAACCATGTTCGTTCAATCCAACGACTGGTTCTTCAGCGTGAGCAACCTGCCCCTGTTTGATGCCAACGGCTATGCCCTGGCTGGTGATATCACCGGCTACGCCACGCTGTACGATGCAGGCACCGAACTCAATGAGACCCCCGGCTTTGGTCCTAACCAGGCTCCTCGTCAGGCTGGCCCCAACACTGGCCCGGATGAGAATGGCCTGATTCACACGGTTGAAGATAGTGCTTTCAATAACCCTTTCAACCAGCTACAAATAACCATCACCCCAGTGCATTAAAGCTTAAGAGATTGGAGACTGGAGATTGAAGATTTTTCAGTCTCCAATCTCTAATCTCCGATCTCCCACTGCTCTGCCAGCAATGAAAAGAGCTCCAGGTCATGAAAACGGCCGTTCCAATATCCCTTCTCTGCCAGCACCCCTTCAGACTGAAAGCCAATTTTAATAAGCAAGTTTGCCGATGCCCGGTTCTCTGGCACGATCCAGGCTTCGATACGACTGAGTGCTAATTTGGCAAAACCGAATCGGGTAGCCGCCTCAACAGCCTCGGTCATAATGCCCTGGTTCCAAAACGGCCGCGCTAGCTCATACCCCAATTCGCCCGATTGCTTCCTTTTGTTCAATGCATTGAACCCGCAACTGCCAATCAACTCATCATTCCCCTTGAGGCAGATGGCCCAGCGAATGCCGCGCTTTTGCCAGAATCGATCATGCCGTCGGCGCAGCATGACGTCGGCCTGTTCCAGATTGGTGAAGGTATTGACGTTGTAGAAGCGGGTGACCCGCTGGTCGGAAAAAAGTTGAAACAGCGCCTGTCGGTCGGTGTCATCCAGGCGGAATTGGCGCAAAATAAGTCGTTTTGTCTCTAATTCAGGGAAAGATGGGGACGCTGTACCGAACACTATTTAATGATCGCCTTTTACCTATTGATTGGGAGCGCCATTGTAAACAGGCTGCCCTGTCCCAGGCCGGGCGAAACGGCCGTTACCGACCCGCCATGCGCTTTGGCAATTGCACGGACAATGGCTAGACCCAGACCCGAACCACCACTTTCCCGGCTGCGGGAAGGGTCGGCACGGTAGAAGCGATCAAAGACGTGGCTTATTTGCTCTGGGGTCATGCCCCGACCACTGTCCTGCACGCGAATGTGAACACTGTCCTTGATCTGTTCAACCTGGAGGAGGATACGGCCGTTTTTCGGCGTGTGGCGGAGGGCATTGTCTACTAAATTATGCAGACTCTGACGCAATCTGGCACCGTCTGCCTGAATGGTAGGCAGATAGCCCAGCAGTTCAGCATGAAGTTCAATTTGCTGGCTTTTGGCGATGGGTTGGAACGAGACGGCCGTCTCCTTCACCAGTGCTGCGACATCAACTTTTGTCAAATTGAGCGACAATTGCGACGCTTCTGCCTGAGCCAGTTCACGTAAATCATCAATGAGTCGCGTTAAGAGGCGGGTTTGTTCAAACAGGCGAGCCACCTCTTCCTTTTCCAGAGGGTACACATCATCCAGGATGGCACGTAAGTTACCCTGAATCACCGTTACGGGCGTGCGCAGTTCATGGGCCACATCGGCCAGAAGATTACGCCGCAGGGATTCGGCTTCCTCCAGTCGAGCTGCCATCTCATTAAATGCATCCGCCACGGCCATAACTTCCTCGGTGCCGCGTATTTCTACCCGGTTGCTCAAGGTTTGAAGATTGATCGATCGCGCTGCAATGGCCAGTTTGTTGAGTGGTGCGGTTAAGGCACGGCTTATTAGCAGCCCCGCCACGGCTCCGATTAGCGCGCCACTAAGCACTAGGCGCCCAATCTGGCGCGGGATAGTGCTCAGGAAAAATTCTTCAATGCGCGCCACGGATTCTGGCGGAAGCTGTGAAACCAGCTCTACCATAGCAGGATCGGATTCAACGAAGCCTAAAAAGCGGCCAAGTAAAGAGAAATTAAGTGGCAGCATGATAACCAACAAAATAATGCCCACAAAGGCCAAAATGAGGCGCGTCCGTAAGCGGTTCATTTGTCTCCGCTTAACCGGTAGCCAATGCCATAAACGGTTTGAATGGTGGTTGGATTTTTGGGGTCTGGCTCAATTTTACGGCGCAGATTTTTGATATGGCTGTCCAACGTGCGATCCATGCCGATATAGGCTTGGCCCAGCCCGCGCTCAAGGAGTTCGCTGCGCGTAAAAACGAAGCCGGGACTCTCCATGAAGGTTTGCAGCAGCCCAAATTCGGTGGGCGTGAGCTCCACCAGGTGGCCGTTAATCTTCACCTCGCGCCGCCCGGTGTCTAGCTGAATGCCTGCGGCCTGGAAGACGGCCGTATCCAAACCATCCCCCCTGGCGCGCCGACCGTGTGCCCGAAGCTGCGCCCGCACGCGGGCCACCACCTCTGCCGGATTAAACGGCTTGGTGACGTAATCGTCGGCACCTAACTCCAGCCCAACAATTTTGTCGCTGTCTTCTACGCGGGCCGTGAGCATAATGATGGGAATTTGCTGTAAGTTGGCATCGCCGCGCACAATCCGTGTGATGTCATAGCCATCCATATCCGGCAGCATTAGGTCTAGCAGGAGTAAATCGGGCTTTTCGCGACGCAGCGCGTGCACGGCCGTTCCGCCATCATACGCTACCCGCACATCAAACCCCGCCTTTTCCAGATAGCTCCGCAGTAGTCGAGCGATTTCCTTGTCATCATCAACTACCAAAATTGTCTGCTTTAACATAGTTTTAGCCTGCAAGTCTGCAAATTTGTGCGCTGCATTTCAACCCTTCACAAACTATATCACTCATACCGCAGCGCCTCAATCGGCCGTAAGCCAGAAGCTCGCCACGCGGGATAGATGCCAAACACCAGCCCCACGCCAGCGGCGAAGCCCGTAGCCAGGGAGATAGTTCCCGCATCCACCACGGTTGTAATGTCTAATGCCGAGGCAGACGCAGTGGCAATAAGCAGCCCCAGGGCGATGCCCAATGCCCCACCCAGCAGGCTGAGCAGCAGCGATTCCAGCAAGAATTGGGCCAAGATGTCTCGCTTGAGCGCCCCTACCGCTTTGCGAATGCCAATCTCCCGCGTCCGTTCCGTCACGCTCACCAGCATGATGTTCATGATGCCGATGCCGCCCACCAGCAGCGAAATCCCGGCAATTGAGCCCAAAAAGGCGGTGAGCGTCGCCGTCACCGTGTCAAACGCCGACAGTAAATCTGTCTGGCTAAAGATGGAAAAATCATCTTCACCCACATAGGTAATGCCGTGCTGTTCACGCAAAACATCGGTTACCTGTGTAGTGGCTTCATCGGAGAGATCTTCACTGACGGCTTCAGCATAAATGACGCTAACCGCTTTGGCGCCGGTACGGGTACGCTCAGGATAGAGGCGGCTTTGTGCGGTGGTAATCGGAATGTATGCGGTGCTATCGGGGCTGCTCCCCAACCCATCGCCACTTTCTGCCAGGACGCCAACGACTTCGTAACTTACCCCATTTATTTTTACCGAACGGCCGATTGGGAAGGTGTCACCAAATAGGTCTGCGACGACGGTAGATCCCAGCACGGTTACCCGGGCACTGGTTTCAATGTCTGCCTCGGTTAGGGTGTCTCCAGCGGTAAACTCATCCAGATTGTTGATGACAAAGTAGTTGGCTGTGACCCCAGCCACCGTTTCGGTTTCGGCCAGGCCATTGTACACAACTTCTTGTGACCCACTGCTGCTGGCAGCCACTGCGCCAATGGCTGGCGCGTTCAGTGGGTCAGCTAGCGCGGCAACGTCCTCCATGCTTAGGGCGGAACGGCCGTTGCTGTTTTCAAAATCGGTGCTGATGGTGAGTAAATTGGTGCCAATCGACTGAATTTCATCGGTGATGGAGGCGCTGACGCCATTCCCAATCGAGAGCAGGGCAATGACCGCCGCTACGCCAATAATCACGCCCAGCATGGTTAGCACGGAGCGCATCTTGTTGGCTAAAAGGCTGTCCAGCGCGGTTAAAAAACTTTCAGAAATATTCATAATATAGTCCTGTATTGCGTATGTCGTATTGCGCAATGTATCCAGCTACGCAATATTGATTATCAATCAGTGGTTCAAAGATTTTCTACAATTACCCCATCGCGAATCCAGATGATGCGCTTAGCGGCTTCGGCCACTTCTGGGTCATGGGTAATCATCACAACGGTCATCCCCTGGCTGTTCAGCTCTTTGAAGATGTTCAAGATTTCTGTACCAGATTGGGTGTCCAAGGCACCGGTTGGCTCATCGGCCAAAATGATGCTGGGGTTGGGCGCCAGGGCGCGGGCAATGGCTACGCGCTGCTGCTGCCCGCCAGAAAGCTCATCGGGTTTGTGGTCGATGCGGTCGCCCAGACCAACGGAGGTGAGGGCTTCTTTGGCGCGATTGGTGCGGTCGGAACGGCCGTATCCTGCATACATCAACGGTAGACCTACCTGTTTTACGGCCGTTGTGCGGGGCAGCAAATTGAACTGCTGAAAGACAAAGCCAATCCGCTGATTGCGAATTCTGGCCTGCTCATCATCCGTCATTTGGCTCACGTCAATGCCATCCAGCGTGTAGTTGCCCCCGGTGGGAATGTCCAGGCAGCCAATCAGGTTCATCAGCGTGCTTTTGCCAGAGCCAGAGGGCCCCATGATGGCCACAAATTCCCCTTCTTCAATCGTTAAATCCACACCGCGCAGGGCGTGAACCATCATTTCACCCATTTGGTACGATTTGGTAATGTTGGTTAATTCAATCATGATGTTTTCTCGTTATTAACTTTGAACTTTAATTGTCATACCTGTGAAGGGAGGTATCCACATTTTTTTGCCTAAATGGATTCCCGCGCAGGCGGGAATGACAACTTAGCTTTTTTATACAGACTAATCTTATCTAATTCCCGCCAAACGGGCCGCCGTCATTGCCGGAGCCTGGGCCAAAGGTTTCAACAGGCGTGCCAGAGGTAATGAGCAGTTCATCCCCTTCAGTCAGGCCGCTGGTGATCTGGGTATTTTCATCATCGCGCAGGCCAATTGATACTTCAACGACCTCGCCATTTGCCAGGGTGACAAAATATTTCCCCGCTGTGCGATCCGGGGTGATGGCCCGGTTGGGCACCAGCAGCACGTCGCTGCGTTGAGCGGTAATGAGACTGGCGTTCGCCGTCATACCCACGCGGACGGGCAGGTCGGTTGCCTCAAGTGCCAAATACACATTGTAAGTGACCAGACCACTGCCCTGAACGGCCGTATTTCTGGGCGCAATCGAAACCACTTCGGCATCAATCATGCTGTCGGGAAAGGCTTCCAGGCTAATTTCGGCTTCTTGCCCCAAAATGATGTTGCGGATATCTACTTCATCCACATCCAAGACCAGCTCCAGGCTGTCAGGATCGACCAATTCGACCACCACGCCGCTGGTTTGTTCACCGATGCTGACGTTTACGGCCGTAATCACCCCAGCGTATGGTGCCGTGAGCGCGGCGTTGGCCAGATTGCGCTCGGCGCGGGCCAGGTTGGTTCGTGCCTGGGCCAGCTGCGATTCAGCAATAGCGATTTGTGCGCCTGTCGCTCCGCGCACCAAGCGATCGAGAGATGCTTCCGCAGAGGCCAGGCTGGCTTCTGCCTGGGCAACCTGGGCTGCCGTAGCACCCTCTAACACCTGCTGCAGCCGCAGCTCCGCTGATTGCAGTCCGGCAGCCGCCAGTGAAACGGAAGCCTGGGAACCAGCAATTGAACCGGAATTGCCGTTAAGCAGCGCATCGAGTTTTTCTTCAGCCGCTTGCAGACTGGCATTGGCTTGTAAAGCGGCCGTTCGAGCCGCCAATTCCAAATCGGCCAACTGTTCTTCTGAAATGTAGTCGTTGTCGGTTACCAGGATGGTGCTGTGCTGCTCAGCAGCCTGGGTGGCGGCCACCTGGGCCAGCTCCAGCTCGATTTGGGCAGCCTGGATTTCGTCGGCATCGGCAACGGCCGTTTGGTCAGACAATCTGGCGTAGGCAGCGTTGAGGTCAGCCTGGGCAGCCCGCACATCGGCTTCAGCGGCAGCGATGTCGTTTTCATTTGGTCCGTCTAGCAGATCGGCTAAGTTGGCTTCGGCGCTAAGCACGGCCGCTTCGGCAGCGGCACGGTCAATGGTCGTGGCTGGGGTGGTCAGGGTAGCCAAATTGGCTTCCTGAATGATGACGTTTTGGGCTGCATTGGCGACCTCGCGTTCCAGAGCGGCCGTTTCCAACTGCACCAGTACATTCCCTGCGGCAACGGAATCTCCTTCACTGACCAAAATATCGGCCACGGTGCCGCCGCGCAAAAAGGAAAGCCCGGATGCTTCACTCGCTTCTAAACGGCCGCTGGCCGTTGCGCTGGCAGACAAATCGCCAGTGAATGCAGTGACAATATCTCCGGTCTGGGGTGTTTGGGCCGCCGCGCTGTTGCTGCTTATTTGGCTAATTACGATAACGACAATCACGATTAGTAACCCGCCTATCGCTGCCCAACTCCATTTGTTTTGCAATAATTTTTTCATTGTTTTAGTCCTGTAAATCGTGTTCTATTTGTAAACTGATCCCGGCCCTCGCCCTGAGAATGGGAGGCGTACTACTTTCCCTCTCACGCAAGGAGGGGCTAAGGGAAGGTATGGTGTTGCTATCCGCCAAACGGAGGCCCGCCGAAATCTTCGACTGGTTGGCTGGTGATGAGGCGTAGCACATCCCCCTCTACCAATCCGGCCGTAATCTGCGTATTGTCATCATCCCGCAGGCCAATCGACACTTCCACTTGCAGGAAGTTGCCATCCGCCTGTTGTACATCGACAAAATATTTGCCGGCTGTACGGTCTGGGGTAATGGCGGCGTTGGGCACCAGCAGCACATCGCTGCGCTGGGCGGTAATTAAGTTGGCGTTGGCGGTCAGGCCAATGAGCGTGGGGAGGTCGTCGGCCTGATAGGCGAGGCGTACGTCGTAGGTAACGAGGGCGCTGTTGGCATCGCTGGCGCTGGGGGCGATGGCTACGATCTCGCTCTCAATTGCGCGATCGGGCCATGCTTCCAGAGTCACAATAGCGGGTTGACCGATGGCAAAGCTGCCAATATCGACTTCATCTACACCCAGAACCAACTCCAAACTGCTGCTGTCCACCAGCTCCACAACAGGGCCGCTGGCAATTTCGCCCTCATGGACGTAAACGGCCGTAATCACTCCGGCAAACGGTGCCACAATTGACGCCTTTGTCAGGGCTTCTTCAGCCGCTGCCTGGGTAAGCTCTGCCTGGGCTACTTCTGCCTCAGCGGAACGGATCTCGTCCGTGGTGGGGCCAGCCAGTAAATCAGCCAAAGTTGCTTCTGCTTGGGCAACGGAAACCTGGGCATTGGCAAGCTGAACGGCCGTTGCCCCTTCCAGCGCTGTCTCCAAATCAATTTGGCTCCCTTGTAGGCGGGCATTGGCCGCCGCCACGCTGTTTTGCGCGGCGTTAACGCTGGGGCCAGCCAGCAAACTGTCTAGCTGAGCCTGGGCATTGGCCACTGCCTGTTGCGCTTGCAGCATCGCCTGGTGGGTTGCTTCGGTAGGATTGTCGGCATTGATTTCCTCGGCAGAGTTGAGCTGCTGTTGGGCAGCCAGCAAGTTGGCTTGGGCCGCGGTAATCTGGGACTGGTTGATGCTTTGTTGCGTGCTGTTCAGATCAGCCACGGAGGACGAAAGCGACGCCTGTGCCGAAGCGATCGAGGCTTCGGTGAGGGCAATTTCGGTTTCGCTCGGGCCGTCGAGCAGATCATCGAGCTGGGCCTGGGCGCTGGCCAAGGCCGCCTCAGCGGAAGCGATATCAGCATCGCTGGCAGGGGCACGTAAATCATCTAGGCGTATTTGGGCCAGCGTAACGGTTTGCTGGGCGTTGTCCAGATCAAATTGCAGGTCGGTGCTGTCTAGCTGCACCAGCAAATCACCTGCCTGTACGCTGTCGCCGATGCGCACGGGGACTGACATGACCCTGGCCGCGCTGCTTGCGGTAAGGACTGCTTCTCGCTGGGGCAGGAGTTGCCCGCTGGCAGTGGCGCTGGCGGACAGATCGCCGGTGAAGGCTACGGCCGTTTCTACAGTTTGCCCATCGGCTGTGGCGGCATTTGCTGAATTGCTATTGGAACGAATAAGAATGAAGGCAACGAGGGCGACCCCTATCAAGCCTACAACCAGCCAACGTTTTTTAGTCATTGTGATGCTCCTGAAAATTGTTTTACAAATTAATATTTCAACACAATACGCAGTTTAGCGGGAAATTCTGGAGAAGTTGTGGAGAACTATTGCAAACAGTTTGTAAGTTTAAGGATAGTGCAACAGAAACGGCCGTTTCCCGTACTGGTTGTCAGGAGATTTGGCTATGAAAAATTACTGGCAAACCGGTGGAGTTCAAATTGCGAAAGGTGCTCTCTTGCTTGGCTTGCTGGCTGGGTGGCTAACGTTGCGGTATTTTCGTTTTCCTCTTCTGTTAGCAGCCGCTGTTTTTTTGTTTGTCGTCTTGCTGGTTTATGAACTTGCTACGGCTCGGGGAAAGCGAATGGAAAAAACCTATCCAGTCTCGCTTGATGATGCCCGGCAAATTGTGCTGAACGTGCTCGATGAGAAAGGGCTGCCGTATAAAGAAACAGCTGGCTATATTTTTACGATTGAAGATGAGGTAAGAATTCAGGTGCTTCCTTCACGTGCGAGAGGCTTGAATGGCACATCTATATCTCTCACTCCCCAATCGCCAGAAAGTGCCCAATTTGTCATCAACTTGCGCGAAAAACTGGATGACGCCTTTCGACCCCGTGGCTTGTAACCCAATTTAGGTTAAATCTTCCAGCACCAGCTCTGCGGCCACTTTGCCGGAGAGCGTGACCATTGGCACGCCGCCGCCAGGGTGAGTGGTACCCCCCACGAAATACAATCCTGCGATATCTTTTGCCCGATTATGCGGCCGTTTAAAAGCCGCCCAGCGTGAATTTGGCGATGCGCCGTACAGTGCCCCTCGCCATGCGCCACTCCCCTCTGCCAAATCCATTGGCGTCAACAACTTCTCCGTGACGATGTGATCACGCACGTCGAAGCCAAAATCGACTATTTTTTGCAGTACGCGATCACGATAGCTTTGTTGGTTCACGTCCCAGTCATAAGCATCGCCCAGCGGTGGGGCGTTGACCAGGACAAACCAGTTTTCGCCGCCTTCGGGGGCATGATTGGCGTCTGTTTTGCTGGTGATGGCGATGTAAATGGTAGGATCATCGGGCGGTTTGCCTTGCTCAAAAATCGCCCGGAACTCGGCTGGATAATCGGGTGAAAAAAGGATGTTGTGATGGGCCAATTCGGGAAACTGCTTGTCGATACCCAGGAGCATGATGAAGCCAGAGCAGGAGGGGTCGGGTGGCGGGGGGAGATTGGCGAGCGGAGCGTGGGAAAGCAAGCGCTTGAGTGTGGTGGTGTGGTCGAGGTTGCTGACAACGGCCGTTCCCTGCACAATTTCCCCGGTTTCCAGAATGAGGTGCGTGCAACGGCCGTTCTCAACCACAATTTCCCGCACGCCGCAGTCGGTGCGAATCGTCACGCCTAATTCAGCGGCCAGCCTGGCCATCGCCTGGGCAATGGCATAAATGCCGCCACGTGGATACCAAACGCCGCCGTTCAGCTCCACATGGGCAATGACGTTGAGCGTGGCCGGGGCCAGATAGGGGCTGCCGCCAACGTAGGTGGCAAACCGGCCCAACATCTGCCGCAGTTCTGGCGATTTCACATGTGCTTCAATGGCGGCTTGCATCGTGCGCAGCCCATCAATTTTGAACCAGTCGGCAAATGGTACGCGCAAAAAGCTGCGCCAGGTAGGGGGCCGATCGTAGATAAATACCGGGCCGGTAATGCGATGAATTTGCTCGACGTAGCGCAGGTAATCCAGGTAGCCGTTCACATCATGCGGGTCGATCTCTTGAATTTGCTCCGTCATCTTTTTTCGGTCTTGCCTGGCGTCAACCGTGGTGCCGTTGGGGTAAAAGTAGCGGGTGAGCGGATCAACCGGGTCCAGTGAAAGATAATCTTCCAGGCGACACCCGGCGGCGGCGAACAACTCCTCAAAGACGTGGCGCATGGTTATAACCGATGGCCCGATATCCCAGCGGTAGCCATCGGCCATAACCTGGCCCATTTTGCCACCGACCTGGGGATTCTTTTCATAGATGGTGACGCGCTGCCCGGCGGCTGCCAGCCGAATGGCTGTGCTAAGGCCACCGATGCCTGCGCCAATGATCAAGATTTCATTCATATGTAAAGCTTTTTGTCGCAAAGAATGCAAAGTAGTTTAAAGGGCGACACACTTTTTCTTTGCCGCTTTGCCCTAAGATTTTTCTAAAATTCGCCCTTTCCATGTTGCCGCGCCGCGCCGCTGCCACTGGATCGATTGGAAGGCGATGCGGCTCATTAGCAGGACGGAGATGGGCATGAACAGGGCGTCAAGGGGACGTTGGTGGCTGAAAACGGCCGTTCCCAACCGTAACCCCACGCCCATCAGCCCTAAAATTAACGGCCAGGCATCCAGCGTGGCGGCAAACCAAAGCCAGGGGAATAAGAACACGAGCCAATGAAACCCGGTCGAAAGCAAAAGAAAGGGGATGTTGTTACCGTGCCCGGCCAGAATGTTTTTGGCAAAGCCATCCCGCACTTCAGGCCAGTTTTGGTACATGCGGCAGCCAATCAGCTGATTGCCGTCGGCCAAGCGCAGGCGCAGCTGGTTGGCTTTGATCGCTTTGGCCAGGGCCACATCTTCAATGACGTTGTGGCGCACGGCCGTATGCCCGCCCACTTTTTTGTATGCTTCCCGCCGAAAGAGCAAGCATTGGCCGTTGGCCGCAGCAAAGGCAGGCCATTTTGTGTAATGTACCGGCAAAATGGGCAGGTAACCCAGAATCGCAAAGGCAATCAAGGGAACAACCAATCGCTCTCCCCAGCTCTCGGTTTGCTGGCTGGGCCAAATGGTTAGCAGGTCCGCCTGCTCGGTTTCGGCCTGGGCAAGCAGCGACGAGATGGCTTGTGGCTGCCACAGGACATCGGCGTCGGCAAAGAGCAGGTAGTCGCCCGTGGCGGCCTGGCTGAGCTGATGGCAGGCCCAATTTTTGCCCAGCCAGCTGGGCGGCAGCGGTGAGCCTGAAATCAGCCGGAAGCGCGTATCGTCATCTGCGGCTTGCGTAGCAATGGCTCCGGTGCCGTCATCGGATTGATCATCGAGGAGGATGAGCTCGAAATTGGGGTAACTTTGGGACAGCAAGGCGTGGATTGTTTGCCCAATAACGGCCGCTTCGTTGCGCGCCGGTATCAAAATGGAGAGTTTGGGATGCGAAGCGGGTTGGCTGGATTTAAGGCGCGGGAAAAAGAGGAAGTTGGAAACGGCCGTAACCGCCAAAATCCCCAAAGCCAATGAAATGAATCCCCCAACGATCGTTAATATCATGCCCAATTGCCCAATTATGTATTTTTTTTGCGGCGGAGCGACGGCCGTCTCGTTAAATCTTCCCGATGGTTCCAGCCCAATAAGCCCACCTGCATGGCCCACACGCCCAGTAAAACCGGGTCATCAAACCAGAGCAGTAAGGCCAGCAGCATGCCAGCCAGCGCCAACATTAACGCCCAGCCAGATGGCGTGATCAGCAGCGTTAGCCCAATGAGCAGCAATAGCGAGATAAGCGGCATGGTCCAAATGGTAATGCCAATCCAGACGCCAAAAGCGGCGGCGATCGCCTTGCCGCCATGCCAGTTCAAAAATGGCGAAAAGGTGTGCCCTAGCGGCGGCGCAAGCGAAATCGGCACGATAGCCCATCCCTCGATGCCAAAAATGTGCACCGCTAATCCCAGCGGCAGCGCTCCTTTGCTGATGTCCAGCATTAGCGCCAGGGCAAATGGCAGTGGTCCCCCGGCCCGCAGGACGTTGGTTGCCCCGGGATTTTTATCACCAAATTGGCGAATATCTTGGCCCAGAATAAGCTGCCCTACCCAAACCGAGAAGGGCAGGGCACCGAGCGCAAAGCCGAGGAGCATAAAAAGGAGGGTAGGGAGGAGTTGATACATTGGTGACGAGTTGCTTGTGTGGGCTGATTATTGTGGGGGCACGATTGCACGCCAGCTTTGCCAAACGAATAGGCCCATCACCGCGCCGCCAACGATGGCTGGGCCAACCAACCCCCAGAAGAAGAAGAGGCCGAAGGTTTCCAGAAACCAGGTGATGGTGTAGATGATGAGCAGCGGTTTGCTGGGTAGGTTTTGGGGGCGGATGAGGGCGGTGAGGAGAACGGCCGTTCCCAACCAGCCCACGTAATTGCTCCAGGGAATACCAAAATAACCGCCAGGCGTATGCCAAATCCAAAGATCCCAAGCCACCATTTGCGGGTCTAAAAGCAGGTCCCAGGCGGTGAAGGCCAACCCTGCCAGCAACGGGTTCACCCAGCGTGCTTTCTGCCATCGGCTAGGGAGCTGGGCCTGAAGTTGGCTGGCCACCGCCCAGGCGCAGGGCAGCATCATAAACCAGGCCAGGGGGATGAGTGCAGGCACGTGGGCAATTTGGGGTTGCATGAGCGCCGTGTAGCTGTAAGCGCCAAAAGGAAAGCCTGTGGTGGAGCCTAGCCACTCGACAAACAGGGTCAGAGCAGCGATGAGACTAGCCATTCCCACCGTTTTTTGCCAGCCCCACTGCTCGCGCAAGATGAAAAAGACGGCCGTTGCCTGCAGCGCTACCCCCACGCTCAAACCGATGGGCAATATGGCAGCGCCCCATAGCCAAATCAGGATGGGCAGGGCTATCATCGCCAGCACCCAACCCATGGTTAAAGATGCCGGGAGCGTCGGCCAACTGGGGTATTGGCTAAATGGTAATTGG
>CBDUOF010000043.1:0-20242 GCA_965368765.1 uncultured Anaerolineae bacterium
GAAGCGGCCGTATTGCCCATGTAGGCCAACACCGGTTTTTTGTGCGCCAACCGTTGAACTTCTCGGCCAATTAAATCTGAGGCCAGCGCAGAGCCGCCGGGAGAATCTACATGGAGGATGAGCCCGGCCATATCATCCATTTTTTCTGCCCGGCGCAGCAGGTATACCAGGGTTTGTTCACCAGCCGTCTGTCCACCGACCAGCGGAATAGGGAGGTCAATTGGCGGCGTTTGACTGCTACCCATATTGATGGTGCCCTCCAGGCTGATGACCCCAATAAATTTGCGGCTGCGCCGACGCGCTTTTTCAGTAAGAAGGTTGGCCGCTTTGGGCCATTCAACCAAATTGGCTTTGGCGCGCTCGGTTTCTTCTGCTTCGATCTCAGATTCCGCATTGGCTTGGGATTCGGCCGTTTCTTCAGCTGTCGGTTCTGGCGGCTCATTTACAGATCTATCGGCTAGCAGGTAGGCCAGCTCATCCTGGTAGGCCACATCGTCGATCAGGCCAGCCGCCAAGGCCGCATCGGCTGAAAGTGGCACCTGGTTCATGAGGTCTTGCAGCGCCACTTGGTTCAGGGAACGGCCGTTTGCCATTTCGGCCGTTAGCTGATCATACAAATCATCCAGTAGCCAATCCATCTGTTCTTGCTGCTCTGGTGTTATCTCGGCATTGGTAAAGGTGTTGGACATTGTTTTATAAGGCGAAATCTGTACGCCATCCACACCCACACCCACTTTTTCCAGCGCAGATTTCAGGAAGGTGACTTCAGAATGTAGGCCGAAGGCATCAAACTGGGTTGAGGGAGGTACGATGATTCTGTCAGCGGCGGTGGCTAAATAGTAATGGCGCAGGTCGAGGTAAGGGGTATAAATGACCACTGTTTTCCCCGCTGCCTTCAAGCGTTCCAGAGAGCGGCGCATGTTTTGGATCGTGGCGGATCCAGTATTGAGACCATTGCATATGAGGACAGCGCCGCGCACATTGTGTGCATCGGCAATACGGGCAAGTTGCTCATTGAACGTTTCCAAACTGAGCGAGGGGGCGGGCAGCGGCAGTTGGCGCTCGATAAAGCTCCGGGGAGGTTCAGCCCGTTCGGGCATAGTGCCGCCGATGGTCAGCAGGACATACTCCAGTTCGGAGCGGCGCAGTTGACGAAACCCATTGCGCAGCGAAACGGCCGTTTGTTGCCAGCCGTCACGCATATCTTGCCACAGCTGCTTAAGTTCGCTGCCAAGTGTGCTGAGAAAGTCAATAGAACTGTCTGTGTTGCTCATGAAAGGCCTCATCTGAATGGTTGCTGGGGAAATGATAGCGGATCTACAGGTTCGGAACAATGGCACGCCACGCGGGCAATTATTTTGACATGCAAAAAGCGGCGTGTTATACTCCGCGACCGGGTTGAAAAACCCCCTCCACAGCCTGGAGGGATGGCAGAGTGGACGATTGCGACGGTCTTGAAAACCGTAGTGGGCAACAGCTCACCGAGGGTTCGAATCCCTCTCCCTCCGCCTTAGATTTACAATTGATTGATCCTTCATTGGCAGCAATGTTGGCTTTGTGGGGAGGTGCCAGAGTGGTCGATTGGGGCCGCCTGCTAAGCGGTTAACGGTGTAAAAATCGTTCAAGGGTTCGAATCCCTTCCTCCCCGCCATCAAAGCCAACAACGCGACCGTTATGCGCCCTTAGCTCAGTGGATTAGAGCGTCTGGCTACGAACCAGAAGGTCGGGGGTTCGAGTCCCTCAGGGCGTACAGTTGTTTAGGGAGAAATCCCTGTAAAACCTCCATATCTTTGGGTATGGAGGTTTTTGTTTTTCAGCTAAAATGTGTCTAAATGTATGGTACTATTCAGGTAGGAATCTAGCCTTACCCATTGGGGAGCCATTTGTGGAGATGAAGAACGGCCGTGTGGTATTTCTCGCTCCTGGAGTTGGAGGTGGATTGTGTCAGAAAGTGTCTACAAAGTCGTGGAGCTTGTCGGAGTCAGCACAGAATCATGGGAAAAAGCAGCAACGGTTGCAGTAGAACGGGCAGCCCACACATTGCGTGATTTGCGGATCGCTGAAGTTGTCCAGCTTGATATGCAGCTAGAAAACGGCAAAGTTGTCCATTACCGAGCCAAATTAAAAGTATCGTTTAAGTTTGAAGGTTGATCGGCATCGCGGTGGCTCATGCACCAAGAGCTTTACGGTGATCTTGTCATGAAACGGAACAGAGTTATCGTAACTTTGTTCCGTTTTTCTATTGGAATTGGTTAAGGGTGGTAATGGGGGATACGGCCGTATTCATCTGGCATTAATCCCTTGCTAACAAAAAATAAACAGTTATTGACTATCATCAATCATGTCTAACTAAACCAAGTATCAGAGGCTATTTATTATTCCCTCTGTTGTTTTAGAACTGTGCATCAGTTCTATGATTTGCATTGAAAAGGAAGTTATAACATGAATGGATCGTTGAGATTGTTTTCGGTACGCGGAATTGATATTCGTGTTCACCTGACATTTCCCCTGATCTTGATTTGGGCAGCATTTCAATTTGGCGTGCTGGGCGGGGGTGGATTGTCTGGTGCGCTGTTTGGCGTCATTGTCATTGTGCTGCTTTTTGGCCTGGTAACGCTGCATGAGCTGGGACACAGTTTTGCGGCGCTTCATTATGGAGTTCCAGTAGAGCGTATTGTGCTCCTGCCTATTGGCGGCGTCGCTCAGCTGCGTCATATGCCGGATAATCCTAAGCAGGAGTTTGTCATTGCTTTGGCTGGCCCGGCTGTAAATGTGGTGCTGGCTGTGCTGCTAGGGGCAACTGCTCTCCTGTTTGGCTTACCGTTGAGCAATCCTTTGGTAAGCGGTGTGTCGCTGTCGTTTGCGGCAATCTTCTCTTACATCTTCTTTTACAACGTGGTTTTAGCTGTTTTTAATATGATTCCAGCTTTCCCGATGGACGGGGGGCGGGTGTTGCGTTCGGCACTGGCAATGCGGTTGGATTATGGCCAGGCGACCAACATTGCCGTGACCCTGGGACGTGGTTTGGCCGTGTTGTTTGGCATTTATGGCTTGTTGAATGGGGCTTTCTTTACGGTGCTGATTGCCATCTTTATCTACTCTGGAGCAGCGCAGGAAGGCCGCATGGTGCAGTTCCGCCAGCGGCTGCGCGGCTACACAGTGCAGCAAGCGTACTCAAACCAGATTCCAGTTTTGCAGCCTGCCGACAGCCTCCGCATCGCAGCAAATTGGATGGCAAGAGGCGTTAGCGATTTTCCCGTTTCTCATTTTGACAAATATGTTGGTTTTCTGAGCAACGCCCAATTGACCGCAGCCTTACGGCAAGGCGGGGCGGATCAAACGGTGGCTTCCGTGATGAATCGGAATGTACCAGCAGTGTCGCTAACGGCCGATTTGTACGATGTGCAGCAGCGGTTGAGTAACGAAGGGTTAGGTGCGCTGCCGGTGGTGGAAAACGGCCGCGTGCTTGGGATCCTTTCTGCGCGACACATCCAGCAAATGCTGCGCATGGCGGCGATGCAGCCGGAGTTGTTCCCGAGGGTGCGATCGGCCTAGAATCAGTGCAGAGTTAAAAGCTAAAAGTAAAAAGTGATAAGTCCGCATTGGGGAACCGATGCGGACTTTTTTGTTATAATTTTGCATCTATGAAAACGCGTGATTGGTTTCGGTTTGGGCATGTCGCGATTTTTGGGTTTACGGCCATTCTCCCCCTCATTGGTGCAGCGACGGCGCTTGGCACAGTGACGGGCTGGCAGGTGGCGGGATTGCTGGGAACGGCCGTTGCTTACCACCTCTTTGCCTACCTCCTCAACGACCTCATTGATTTACCCCTCGACAAAACGCAGCCATCGCGGATGAATTACCCCTTAGTGAGCGGCCTGGTAACAGAGCGCCAAACGTGGCTTTGGGTAGGCGTGCAGTTGCCCGTTTTGCTGCTTTTGTGGTGGTTATTAGGCGGAAACGGCCGTTCTCTCTTCTACCTCATCTGGGCAGTGGCAGGCATGACAATTTATAACCTGTGGGGCAAGCGCAGCCCATTGCCACCACTGACCGATTTGGTGCAAGGCTCCAGCTGGGCGGCTTTTTTACTGTTTGGGGCGTTTAGCGTGGGCATACCGACGCCGCAAACCTGGGTAGCTGCGGGATTCATCGTCGTTTACATTTTGTTGGTGAACGGCATCAACGGCAGTTTGCGCGATCTGACCGAAGATTTTGCCTTTGGCGCACGAACGACGGCAATTTGGCTAGAGGCACGGCCGTTTCCGCCCGACCATTTCACCATCCCAACCCGCCTGCGCATTTACGCCTTTTTCTGGCAGGTCAGCCTTGCTTTATTGGCGCCACTGCTACCTGTTGTTGATAAATTTCCGTCGGATCGAAGTGAAGCATTGGCGTGGTGGTTGCATATAATATTCATCATACTTTCCACACAATGCTATTTAGTTCTGTGGCAGATTACGAAACGAATCAGTCCGGTTAGCCAAACCATGCCATGGTTGATGGGGCACAATATTTTGATGTTACTGCTGCTGTTTACGGCCGTTCTCCCCATTATCGATCCCCTCACCCGCTGGGCGATCATCCTGGCCTTTACGCTCCCGCTTCTCACCGCTGATTGGTTCATCGAGCAGCTGCAAAAATCGTCAACCCAAAATCGTCATTCGACCATTTAATTGTCTGGCGCCGTCACAATGCCCTGCGTGGCCGCCCAATGTCGGATGTCACGGCCGTTTAGCACCGCGCCCATCAAATCTGGGAATAGCTCCGGGGTGCAGGCAAAGGCAGGGATACCCAAATCGACCAACGCCTGCGCCATTTGCCGGTCGAAGCGGGGGGCGCCCTGGTCGTTGAGAGCCAGCAGCGTGACGATTTCCACGCCGTCGCTCACCAACGTGGCGAGGCGGCGGATCATATTTTCCTTATTGCCCCCTTCAAATAGATCGGTGAGCAACACCAGCACCGTGTCACGGGGGCGGCTGACCAATTGCTGGCAGTAACCCAATGCGCGATCAATATTTGTGCCGCCGCCCAGCTTTAGGCCAAACAGCAGTTCCACCGGATCATCCAGCTGGTCGGTTAAATCCACCACAGAGGTGTCAAACATCACCAATTTGGTAGCCAACGCCGGAATAGAGGCCATCACTGAGGCATAGATGCTGCCGTAGACCACTGAGGTGGCCATCGAGCCGCTGGTGTCCAGGGCAATGATCACATCGCGCAGGGCGGAGCGTTTACGGCCGTATCCCACCAATGTTTCTGGCACGACTGTCTTCTGATCGACTTGATAATGCTTCAAATTGGCCTGAATGGTGCGCCCCCAATTGATTTCCTTGTGGCGCGGCCGACGGGCGCGGCTGGCTCGATTCAGGCTGCCGGCAATGGCTTGCTCCAGCGGATAAGTCAATTGTTCCAATAGCTGCGCAACGACCTTGCGCACGACCGATTTAGCCGTTTCCTTCGTCTTGGCCGGCATCACTCTGCGCAGCGCCAGCAGGTTGGCCACCAGCTGCACGTCTGGCTCAATGGCGTCCAAAAATTCTGGCTGATTGAGCAAACGGCGCAGACTGAGCTTGTTGAGGGCGTCCTGCTGCATCACCTGCACCACCGAAGCCGGGAAATAGGTGCGAATATCTCCCAGCCAGCGGGCAATGTCCGGGTTTGAGTCGCTCAGGTCGCCGCTTGTGCTGTCACCGTACAGGGCTTCAAGCGCCTCATCCATTGCCTGGTCTTGCTCAGAGAGGCCGCTGCGGTTCTTTGGCTGATCGCTCTGGCCGTCGCCGTCGGCCGGGCTGGCTTCCTGACTATCCTCTTCCTGGGTTTGGCCTAAAATGAGCCGCCAGCGACGGCCGTTTTCATCCGCAGCGTCAGCGGTAGAGAAGAATTGTTGAAAAGTTGGATTGTTCTGTAGTTCGTCCATAGTTTTTCACCGGCAGCGGCGACCCGTCCGGCCGCCTTTACTTACGATTTTAGTCCCAACAGTTGTGCCACCAGCGGCAGCACTTTGTTGGCTTGTTCTACATCAAACGCTGGCGCCTGAATCGACTGATTGGCACTGGCCCGGCCAAACTGGACGCGTTCCAGAAGCTGCTGGCGGGCGGCCCGTGAGAAAGTGGCAAAGGTGCGGCGCAGCAGGGGCAAGATCGTTTGGAACGAATCTGGTTCGAGCTGTATCACCCAGTCATCGAGCAGCTGCCACAACGTTTGATCGTGCAGTACCAGCAGGCCACTGCCTTTAAGAAAGCCCTCTATCCAGGCGGCCGTTTGGCTGAGTTGTGCACTGTTGGTGGCCGTTCCAGACAGCAATCGTGCCAATCGGGTGGCTGCTTCTTCATGGCTGAAAACGGCCGTATCCAACAACAGACGCGTTGCTTTGCCGGCCAGCAAGCCATGAATCGCGGGCAGATCGGCCAATTTCTGCAACGCTTCTTCCCAGGCAGCCAAATGTGCCGGGTGCTGCTGCGTGGCGATGACGGTGTGAACGGCCGCTACCCTATCCAACATTTCGGCAGCGGCGTCATTGTCCAGGCTGGCGCAGGTGCTCGGCAGGCCGATGCAGATGCGCATTACCAGCGTTTCGACGACCTGACGCACCACAGCAGGGTCGGTTTGGCGAACATCTCCATAACGCAACACGCGAGCCAGCGGCAGCAGCGCATCCATCATGTGCGGCACGTCGCTTGTCAGCGCCGCTTGCTCTTCAATGCGGCTAAGCAAGCTCAGCACCAGGGTCGGCAGGTCGGCCAGCAGCGCCTGGTCGAGCAAATTGGTGAGCGTGGGCAAGTCACGAGCTTGCCCGGCCTGGTCGGTGGCAAAATTGGTAACGGCCGTTTCTACGGTGTTCCCCCACACGCCCGCTTCAATGACCCGCACCACAAATTCCGGCTTCCAAACGAGCTGCCACACTTCCTGGTAGGTGCCAGATTGGCCACGAATGGGCATCGTTTTGCCCCAGGGAATGTTGAGCAAATTGAGCCGATGCAGCAGTTGGCTGCGCTCACGGTGAAGTTCATTGCGCAAGTCAAGGTTGAGCGTTACAGGTTCCGGTTCTGGATGAAGACGCAGGCGACGCTGCTGCTGGCGCAACTCCCGCTGGAGCGGAATCATAGGCGAATCGGGCGGCACGGCCCCCATGCGCTCGCCAACAATGAGGTGTCTTTGGATGAGCTGCATCGGCGCAGCGTCGCCAAAGCAAAGCACGGTTTGGGTTGCTTCATTCAGCTCTGGCAAGCCGGGAGCAGACAAGCCGCGCATGGCGGCTAACGCTTCAGCCAGCCGCACTGCTTCAATGATGTGGGCTGAGGATGCATCCAGATCCTGAACGCGCAGCAGGTGGGCCACATGGCTCAGCCAGACGATGCTCATCTGTGTGGGGCTGGCTTGCTGTTTGCCCTGCTGCCACAAATGATGGTACCAACCGGGGGCGCGGATACCGGCACCATAGCCGGTCGTGGCCGAGAGACGGCCGTATGTCCAGGGGACCCAGGCCGTTTCAATCGCGACGCTGGGTAAATTGGCCAGCAGGGCGTCGTCTGCGTTGGCGTTGTCTAAATGGCAGAGCGCTGGCGCGTGCCAGGCACCACAGACTACAGCGATTCGTTCAGCGCCTTCGTTTCGGGCCTGGCGGATGGCGCGGCGCATGTGGGCTTCTCGCTGATCGGCCACTTTTTGGGCTGCCTGTGTCGCTTCGTCTGCTTCATTGGCCGGATTTTCTTCTGCGGCCGTTCGCATCGCCTGCATCAATTCCAGAATGCCGCCGAAAAGCTTATTGTGATTTTGTCGCTGTTCAATAAGACTATTCCACCAGCTTTCATAATCGTGGTGCTGGGTAGCGCGGTTGGCCGCCTGTGCGATTTGCTGGAAAACGGCCGTATCTGGCATCTTGGGGCGGACGTCTGTGGCCTGCATCTGGCTTTGCGGCAGATCAAAGAAGCGCGTCACAATGTTGTGTTGCACCCCAAACCGCAGTGCCTGGAACTCCGGCGAAAACGCGGCGAACGGGTAGGAGGAGGCTTTGTCTGGCTTGTCCGGACGGTAAACCAGCAGGGCAATAGGCGGTTCCATCGCCTCATGGGCCAGCCATTCGAGACTGTCATTGGCATCCGGTGGCCCCTCCACCAAAATGGCGTCTGGCCTAAGGTCGTGCAGCGAGTCTAAGAGCGCGCGTGCCGAACCGGGACCATGGTGCCGAATGGGAAACAGGTGGAGAAAAGCTGGTGGTTTCATAATTGAAGCTCGCTGGCCCACTTATACAAGCGTTCGGCACGCCTGGTACAAGTCTTGCCACTCGTCCCGGTTTTTGACGACGGTTTCTAAATATTCCCGCCAAATCACAGTGTCATGAATAGGGTCTTTCACAATGGCACCGGTGAGGCTGGCCGCCATATCGTTGGCGCGGAGCGTTCCATCGCCAAAATGACCTGCCAGAGCCAGCCCGCTGTTAATGACGGAAATGGCTTCGGCGGTGCTGAGCGTGCTGCTGGGCGACTTAAGCTTGGCTTTGCCACTTTCAGTCATGCCCTGGCGCAGTTCGCGGAAAATGGTGACTACGCGCCGGATTTCCGCCAGGGCAGGCGGTTCGGCTGGCAAAGCTAAGGCTTTGCCCAGGCTGTGCACACGCTGCTGCACAATGGTGATCTCCTCGTCGGCAGTGGCGGGCAAGGGGAGGACAACGGTGTTGAAGCGACGCTTGAGTGCGCTGGAGAGATCATTGACGCCCCGATCGCGGTCGTTGGCGGTGGCAATGACGTTAAACCCTTGAATCGCCTGCACTTCCTGGTTGAGTTCGGGGATGGGCAGCAGTTTTTCTGACAAAATGGTGATGAGCGCATCCTGCACGTCGGCGGGGATGCGCGTGAGCTCCTCAACGCGACTGATTTGCCCCTGGCGCATCGCCAGCATGATTGGGCTGGGGACAAGGGCTTCGGCTGAAGGCCCTTTGGCGATGAGGCTGGCGTAATTCCAACCGTAGCGGATGGCTTCTTCACTTGTTCCTGCGGTTCCCTGTACCAGTAAGGTGGAATCGCCAGAGATGGCGGCGGCAAGGTGTTCAGAGACCCAGGTTTTTCCGGTGCCGGGAATGCCCATGAGCAGCAGGGCGCGGTCGGTGGTGAGAGTAGCGATGGCAATTTCGATGAGACGGCCGTTGCCAATATATTTTGGCGTGATTTTAAAGCCGTTGTCCAGCGTGCCGCCCAGAATATAGGTGGCGACGGCCCAGGGGGACAGCCGCCAGTTTGCGGGACGCGGACGGTGGTCGGTCTGCTCTAATTCGTAAAGCTCGGCAGCAAACTGCTGCTCGGCATGGGCGCGTAAAATGGTTTCCATAGGGTTCTCCTGGCCGCGGAATGCGCGGATGTTTCATGTAACGGGATGCGAACTGATCTGCTCAATTGATCCGGACCGTCACGGTTTTATTCTGTAGTTGTGCTTAATGCATCCATTTCTGCTAATAGCTTTTGACGCAGCAGCAGAGTTTGACAAAGCGTGTGTACCGTTTTTTGCCAATGGTTATTCAGATTGGGAATTTGCGTGAGTTGGGCAACGGCCGTATCTGCCAATTCTGGCGGACACTTTTGGCCAAATCGTTTTAGCAGATTCGTTAACGTCGGATCAGATATGGCGGAATCAATATTCTCCAGATGATGCACAAATCGTTCAAGCCAAAACTGCCCCATCGGCATGGTCCAATCGGCTTGCCAATGCTGCAAAAATATAAAAAGCGGGTTTGGTCGCTGTATCTCCGTTGATTGGGCAGCTGCTGCCTGCATCAAGGCAAAGCAGGTTTCTGCTGACAGCACGGGAACGAGCCTGCCCATAGCGGTGTTAAACTGGTTGGTCGTGATAAGTGCCGCGGCCCAGGATTCATCCTGCTGGCGAATGGCGGCCGTCCCAAAGGCGGCTGTCAGGCTGCGTGGCCAGGTGCTGTTGAGCACGGCGTGGGCAATCTCCAGCGGCGTTTTTTGCCACTGCTCAAGCCAATAACTTAGCGGCACCCGGCTGATGGTTTGGGTCAAAAGGCGGGCGTGCAGTCTGGTGCGATCTTCTGCCCTGATGGCAGGCATGCCGTCGCGCAGCATGGCCGGGCTGAAGCTGGCAGGCAGTCGGACGGTGATAGCCCGTTCCTTTTTTGGCGTCCAGCTCAGGATTCCGGTTACGTGCTGGCACATGCGCTTAGCCAGCCGAGATTGTGGCAGCCGTGCCAGTAAGTCTGCGGCGGCGCGGCGGACTAAATGGTTGCGGTCATCCAGAGCTAACTCCAGGAATGGCTCATCTGCCAGGCTCAGATTGATGTCCAAGAGCTTAATAAGTTGGTTACGTGTGAGATCGTTGTTGCTTTTCCAGGTTTGTTCCAGTATGTGGCGGCCCCGTTCTGGCTCGGTGAGCCGCAGCTGGCGCAGGAGGGCCTGGCGCTTCTTGGGAACGGCCGTTTGCCATTGAGTCAATAACCCGGACCAGGTCTCAATTTCCAGCGAAGCCCAGCCCCATTCCGGGTTTTGGCCCGCTAGCCAGCGACCCCGCTTGCCTAAAACGGCTAAGATAGACGGCCGTAATTTGGCTAGTTTCGTCCCTTTATCCAATAAATTTGGCAACAGAAAGTTGGGGGCACAGTGATTGGTTTTCGCCAGCGCCTCTAACATTTCCGGCAGAAGGGCTGCCTGGCTCCCTTCAAGCAACGCATCAATTTGGCTGCCAATCGAAGTAGAGCAAACGGGCTCGCCAGGCAGCGCTGGCACAGGGGGCCGAGTTGCGCCTTGCGGTGGCTGCCAGCCTGCCTGGCTGTGCAGGGTGAGCGTGCCGGCAATTGCCAATAGCGTAGCGGCTGGGTCTTGTCGGGGAATTTGGTTTAGCACGTCGTCCAGCGCCGCATCGACTGGTACAGCTGGCAGTTCAGCCCGATTAGTACCAAGCAAAGCAGCTTTCATAGTAGCGTTCCAAAGTGTCATTGCAGCGATTATCGTATCCCTCGCCAGATGTGGCAGTCTTGCCACTGGCTATTGATCTTGACGCTAAGCGGCTGGAGGAAACGGCCGTTCCACACTCCAAACAGCGTCAACGACGGGTCGCTGCCGCTGAGGGCTAACAAATGCCAGCCATGTACAAATTTATCGGGCAGCGGCAGCGTCGTGCCAGCTTTATCGCCTAGCTGCCATCCTGAAGGGCTCTGACTCACAATTGGGTTGTGCAGCAGGATCGGGAATTGGATGAGCCAGGGATTGGCTGCCAACGCTGCACTGTAGGCGCGCGTTGCGTGGCGAATGGTTTCATAACCGTGTGGGGTTATCGTGTCAGGCTGTTGATTCAGGCCACCGCAACGGCTGGCGATGAGCGGCCAGTTGCTGGGGACGAATTGGAGCGTACCGTACCAGACGGAACTGGTTGCCAGGAAAAAGCCGTCGGGTCGGGTGCTCTGATTCATGTCAATGAGCATGGCGAATCTTTGACTCTCTTGTCCCCAAAGCCAGGTGATTTGCTTCAGCTGCTTGCCCGATGGTTCTTGTTGTCGGCCTAACACCAGCCAGCTGTCTGTAACGAGCGCAGCTTCTTGATCTGTTTGCGGAAGCCAGCCAACGGCCGTCTGCAAATCGGCCTGGGTGGTGGCGGGCAGCTGATCATAATTGTGAAATCCCTGAATGATGAGGTACAGGCGCCCAAGGCGTTTGAACACCGCTTCTGGCCAATTTGGCTGGGCTGCGGGGAGTTTGGCGATGGACTGTAGTTCATCGGCTAGCGCAATGGCCTGAGCGTCTACCAGCTGATGGGCCATGGTTTCCCAATAGGTCTTGGGTCGGTCGGGCAAGCTGGCCAAACCATGACGAACCATGTCTGTGAGCCACAGCTCGAGGGCGCGCAGGCCGATCTTGAGGTTTGGTAACCGTTGTGAAACTGTCTGGGTGGGTTGGCTGCGGACGCATGTTTCTGCGGTGCGCATGTGGCCAATGTTTTGGCGCTTCATCCATGCTGCCAACTGTGGCGGTGGCGGCTGGGGCGTGAATTGTTTGGCTTGTTGCTGCCAAAGCAGGAGTAAACTCAGGCTGTGGCGGCAGGGGGATTTACGGCTACTGCAGGTGCACGTTAGGGATAGACTCGGCAGGAAAACGGCCGTTTCGCCCGTTTTCTTGCTGCCATTGGGGTAGACGCCCCAGAGGATCGCAGTATCGTGGTGCAGCGCTACCCATCGGTGGGGGTCAGCGACGCCTCTACTGGCGCGGAGGGTAAATTGGTCAGGTGCCAGACCCAATATTTGTTCTGTGGTCCAATCCATTTAATACAAAATCCATCTGGTGAAGGCAGAAAAACAAGCGCAATCTGTTGCCCTCACGTGCCAGACTCATTACGCAGCAACCTGGCATGGGTTGCAAACTGATTCTGGCAAGTTGTGCATCCTTGCCTGTTGGGGATGCATTTTTTTGGACACGGCAATCAGGACGGGGTCACAATTTTGGAGAAGGGTTCTCCATTTTGACGTTTGTTGGTTAAAATCGCAGCATGAGTCAAACAGCACGCCTATTTATTGCTATACCGTTGACGGAACCAGTAAAGGTGGCGCTCATGGCTGTGAGCAAAGCCATGGGCCGTCAGTTGCCCGACGGCGCCGTTCGTTGGGTACGGCGGGAACAGCTCCATTTGACGCTGCGATTTCTTGGGGAAACGGCCGTTTCTCAACTTCCTTCTTTGCAGGCGCAATTGACGCAGCTCACCAGTCAGCACCATCCCTTCACGCTGCAGCTTAATGGGGTAGGGGCATTTCCGAATCAACGGAAGCCACGTGTGTTGTGGGCCGACCTGGCAGGGCAACTAGATGCGCTGCATGCATTAAAGGCAGGGCTAGATGAGCGATTGCTGGGGGTGGGCTGGCTGGCGGAGAAACGGCCGTTTAACCCGCACCTCACATTGGGACGAGTCAAACATACCGAGGAGGCGGCAAAACTCAATTGGGACATTGAAATGGCTAGGTTAACGTTTGGGGTGACAGAGGTGCAGCTGGTGCAGAGTGAATTACGGCCGTCTGGCCCTATCTACACGGTGCGCCATGTGGCGCAACTTGCCTGATTATTAATCAAACGGCATGCGAGCCATTTGAGGCTGGTCCGCGTGGTTGGCGTTACGAATGTGGCTTAACGATGGGAAGGTGAGCGGGGCACTCAAGAAGTTGTTCACATCCCTGGTGGACTGCAATAGAACCACGTGTTTTTCATCTGCAATGGTGCCCAGCTGCTTCATGACATACGGTTTGGCGCGGTCTGGGTAGCTTAAAACGTGGCGAATAAACTGAAACAGCTGCGGATCGAGCAGCGGCTCTTTGCACCCGTCGGCGATGTCTGGACGGGGGCGATTATGGTACTGAATCCGGCGTTTAATTGCCCGCATTGCGCAAATCCAGGGTGGCAAATCTAGGAATACGACCGAATCGGCCGCTTCCAAGCGTGTTTCTAATGTGCCGCGATAATTGCCATCCATTATCCAGGCGTCTCGTTGAACCAAGCGGTCTACGGTGCGCTGCCACTTTTCCCGAGGTGTACCCACCCAGCCTGGATGCCAGTAATGTCGATCCAGATGAATGACCGGTAATTCTAACCTTGCACCAAGTTGACGTGCCAGCGTAGATTTGCCGGAGCCACTTGAGCCAATGATAAGTACACGCTTCATGTCTACATGGCCCTCCCACGGGCGCTTCAATTTATCGGGATGCTTAAACGTTTGCTGTGTGCGATAATGGATTTTGGTTGGATTCGGAGCCAGGGGCTGCGTCCAACTTGTTTTTTTTGCTAAAGAGTTTTGAATGCTCATAGGAACTACCACTACATGGGCAAATCGATTGTTGTTTTTTGGTAAGCCTGTTCCCTTCGCTGGGACAACAGGTGAATGTGAAATTTAATGAAGTCATCGTAATGCAAAGAGATTGAATTTTGAGTGAATTTGACGTTAATAGATCACACCGGACTGACCAAAGTACCACTGGACGCTGGGTACTTTCTCACTTATCGCACCATAAACTACTTTTGACGGCTATGTTTACCGGCGCATTTGGCAATGCGGCACTGGCTGCTTTGGTGCCTGTGCTAATTGGCGTAGCCTTTAATGCAGCATTAAAAAGCCCGGCAGATATGCGCACCATCGGTCTGATGGCTTTGGCGGTTGTTGGCAGCCAAACGGTACGTGCTTTTTTGCAGTTGGGGCGCAATTTTTCCAGCGCCGTGATGGGGGAACGACTAGAGCGGGATATGCGTGAAGAGCTGTATGTTAGCTTATTGGGCAAAAGTACGGCGTTTCATGATTTACAGCCGGTGGGAGATACCATGGCCCGGGCGACCAATGATGTTCATGAAGTGAACTTGTTGATGAATCCGGGCGTGAATCTGGTGGCTGGGTCAGCAAATTTTATGATTATGCCGCTGTTGGTGGCGCCAACCTATCATCCGTATTTGATGGCAGCGCCGCTATTTTTTATTGTAACGTATGTTTTGGCAGTGGTGCGCTATTTGCGAGTGCTTCAAGGGATTGCTGATAGGGTGCGCCGGGCGTTTGGCAGCATGAACGGCCGTCTTGCAGAAACGATCGACGGGATTGAACTGGTAAAGAGCACCGCTCAGGAAATTCAGGAAATCGATCTCTTTAACGACAATGCGACCAGCTACCGGGATGCCGCTGTAGAGCAGGGAAAAGTGGAGGCACGTTTCTTACCGCTGCTGCTGTTGGGCATCACGCAAGGTCTTGGCTTTATGCACGCCCTTTATCTGTTTCAGCAGGGTCTAATTGACGTGGGCCAGGTGATTGGCTACATGGGGTTGCTGGCCCTGTTTGGTTTCCCTACATTTATATCCCTTTTGGCTTATTCGCGGGTGTCCCTGGGGCTGGCCGGGGCACGACGCATTTTGGAGCTGATGAATACAGAAACGCAGCTGGATGAAAACGTTGCGGGGCACCAGGCAGACATAAGTGGCTCGGTTCGGTTTGAAAATGTAACGTTTGGCTATGTGGCGGCGGCACCGGTGCTGCAGGGGATTGATTTTGAAGTAGAGCCAGGGCAAACGGTGGCGATTGTTGGCCAAACGGGTTCTGGTAAAAGTACGCTGGCCAAGCTGATTAACCGAACCTATGATGTCGAAGACGGCCGTCTTCTGATTGATGGCATCGACGTGCGTGAATGGAACCTGGCTACGCTGCGTCAGCAAATATCTATCATTGAGCAAGATATTTTCCTTTTCTCCCGCACCATTGGCGAAAATATCGCTTTTGGTTGTCCGGGAGCCAGTCGGGAGATGATCGAAGGCGCAGCCAGGGCAGCGCAAGCCCACGACTTTATTTTGAAGTTTAAAGATGGGTATGATACCGTGATTGGGGAACGAGGCGTGACCTTGTCTGGCGGGCAGCGGCAGCGGCTGGCTTTGGCGCGCGCTTTTCTTACCCGACCACGCATCCTGATTTTGGATGATTCCACCAGTGCGGTGGACAGCGCCACGGAAGACCAGATTCAGCAGGCGATTGTGCGCGCAGCAGCCAACCAGACGACGATTTTGATTACCCATCGCCTGTCCCAAATTCGCTGGGCAGATAAGGTGGTGGTGATGCGCAAGGGTTACATGGAGGCGGTTGGCACACACGATGAGTTGATGCGTTCGTCATTGGCCTACCGGCGCATTTTTGACCAGTATGAGGCAATTGAGTAAGCCACTTCACATGGGAGGCGTATGAAACCGCTTGTTTATTATTGTCGCTGGCATGAGGCAAGTTTGCGTTTACGGGGGCGGGATGAAACGGCCGTTTGGGGCCATCTCGTCTACAAGGCCAATACCGAGCAAGAAACCCTGCAGGCATTCAGGTTTGGCTTAAAAAGCTGGCAGCTGACTCTGGAAGCGCCTGACGGAGAAAAAGTGATGCAGCTAGATGAAATGGGTACCGTTCTTTAGCATTTGCCTGCGCGCTTGCCGTAAAAAAACTGCATTCGCTTTCAAGCCCACCTTTTTTCACCAGGCAGGAAACTTGCTAAACTTCTTAATGCCAGCGTTGTCGATGGGCTTCAATAACATTTGGCAAAGATTCGAGCTTTTGCAGCAGCCAATTGAGCTGATCCAAACTTTTCACTTCCACAACCAATGAAATTGTCATGACGTTGCCGATAGCGGTTGTTTTTGTCTTGGGGACATTAATTTTTTGTCCGCGCAGAATTGCGACCATTTCCTCGATAATATTGGGCCGTCTGTACGCTTTTACCACAACGGGAATTGGATAAACGGCCGCATCGTTGCCCCACTGCACATCAATGAGCCGCTCCGGTTCTGAAATTGCCAACACTTGACTGCAATCCGCGCGATGGATGGTGACGCCCTGACCTCGGGTGATAAAGCCGATGATTGGTTCCGGGGGAATCGGCTGACAGCATCTGGCCATCCGGGTGTGGAGCCCACTAACCCCAGAGACAGTGAGACCCTTTTCCTTTTGCGATGTTTGCAGCAGCAACGGCCGTAATTCATCATCCGGATGTAAATTTTTCTCCATCAGGGCGATTGCGCCACTGATCTGTCGGCTTTGAATATCGCCAAACCCCACCTTGGCTAAGAACTGCTCTTCGTCATCAAACTTGAGCGCCTTGGCGATGTCTGAAACAGTGTGTACATCCGCAATCCCTAACCGGCGAAGTTCACGCTCAACCACTTCTCGACCCTGCAAGATGTTCTGTTCGCGCTCCTGGTTGCGGAACCATTGACGAATTTTGCTGCGGGTACGGGCGCTGCCAGTGTAGCCCAGGCTGGCGTTCATCCAGTCGCGGCTGGGGCCTCCCCGATTGGTGGTCAGAATGTCCACGCGTTCACCCGATTTAAGCATGTAATCAAGACTGGCCATTTTGCCATTAATGCGGGCGCCCCGGCAGCGGTGACCCACTTCGGTGTGGATAGCATAGGCAAAATCAATGGGCGTGGACCCGGATGGCAGGTCGATCACGTCTCCCTTGGGCGTGAAGACATAGATGCGCTCGGCAAAGATTTCATTTTCCAGCAGTTGGTCGTCATCGTCTTCACGTTCATCATCTTGCAGCGTTACCAGCAGCTCACGCAAATTGTCGATGCGCCGCTTAACCGATAGGGCAACCCGTTTGCCATCTTCTTTATAAGCCCAATGGGCGGCCACACCTTTTTCAGCTTCAACGTGCATCCGGCGGGTGCGGATCTGAACTTCTAGATTTTCGCCTGTTTTGGTGTCGATAACGGCCGTATGCAGCGATTGATAACCGTTCGCCTTGGGCGCTGCAATATAGTCATCGAATTCCCGAGGAATGGGCTGCCACAAGCTGTGAACCAGGCCCAACGCCTGGTAGCAAAGATAGCGGTCAATCTCTTCCTTTTCCTTAACGCTTTTTGAGTCGTAGATTGATGCATCTTGCGGTTCCAAAATAACGCGCAGCGCCTGGATATCGTAAATATGATCAAATTCAAGCCGCTTCCGCATCATCTTGCGGTAAATGGAATAAATATGCTTGGATCGTCCAGAGACGCTTCCCTTAAGATTATTGTCGCTGATGGCTCGTTGCAGCTTTTCCACCGCAAGGTCAATATTTTCCATGCGTTCGGCGCGACGTGCTGCCAGCTGCCCGGCAATCTCTTTAAACTTTTCTGGCTGGAGATAGCGAAATGCCAAATCTTCCAGCTCCCACTTGAGCTGCCAAATACCCAGCCGATTGGCAAGAGGGGCGTAAATGTTCATGGCTTCATTGGCGATGCCGTATCGCTCTTCTGGCTCCAGATTGCTGGCTTTGCGTAGATCTTGCAGGCAGTCGGCCATACGTATCAAAATAACGCGGATATCCCCTTCAATAATGGTTAGCACAGCGCGACGAACGCCCTCAAGCGTTTTCCGGTCTGCCTCTGGGTCACGATGTTTTTGGTATTGGGCTTCGCTGGCGTAAGCGTAGAGATGTTCTAGCCCTTCAAGAAGCGCAGCGATTTCATCGCCAAACTGGTTGCGAATGTTGGCGAGGGTTATGCCAGTGTGAGGCAGTAGGCTGTCGTGAAGCATGCCGGCGACCAAGGCAGCCGGATCGGCACTGAGCTGGCTCACAATTTGTGTGACGCCCAGATCGTGTTCGATGTAAAGCTCCCCGGATTTTCGTTGCCGACCGTCATGAATCTTGTTGGCAAATTCATAGGCCTGGCGCACCTGTTGGGCTGTTTGGCCATTGGGCAGCTGTTCCAGCAATTCGTTAATGGAAATGAGTGATAGTTGGGTCATGGTGGGTACATGAAAAAAGGCGGCTCCAAAAGGGAGACGCCTGTCTGTATCTGGCGAATGCAACGTTTATTTATCGCAATCGCCAGAAATTATGCGGTTACAGACTTAGATGTTTAACGGATGTAAAAGAACCAAGGATGACTGGTGCGGATTTTGTTGAATGGAAACTGCCGTTTACGCTGTGCTTTCACCAGTATCGTCGGTTTCTGCAGCGGCGTCTTGCCCACGATTACTCAGCTGTGAGGCCTGTTCTTTTCCTTTGTCCAGTACAATGCGCGCCTGTTCCTGCACGCGTCCGCCAACCTCTTTTACCTGCTGCCGCGTGCTGCTCAGCGCTGTGCCCGCTTTGTCCAGATATTCCTGGCTGTACGAGCCAGCGGAGTCACGGACTTGCTGTACTCGCTCGCCGCCAGATTGCAGCAGCTCATTGCTTTTGTTGGCAATTTTTGATCGGGTTTCTTCGCCAGACTGGGGGGTCAAAATTATGGCCGTGGCAGCACCGACAAGGCCACCAATAACAAATCCTGCTAAAAATGCACCTAAATCATTTGAATTGTCACTCATATCATTGTTCTCCTACCGAGGTAAATTATTCCGTGGATTGCCAAAAAGCGTTTTTAGGGCTCGCCGAAGGCCAGCCATTTGAACCCGCGCTTCCGTTACTGGTTTGACAACATTTTTGCTGACAAAAGTTGTGGTTCCGCGAATGGTTCCAACGGTTTCATTTGTTTTTTCTAAAATGGGTTTTATCTCAAACTCCAACATATTGACGAGACGCACAATCATCAGCAGCATAAACAGCAGCACTATGCCAAAGAGGCAAGACTCCAGTGCCAGCGCGATGAGCAAAATATCGCGCACTGCTTCTACGGCAGCGGCTTGCGTGCGAGCCAGCCAAACAATGCCCCAGACTAAACCAATCAGCAGGGCCAAAGCCAAAATGACAGCCAAAACAATGTAGACGGGCTTAATGGATACGAGCTTTTTCTGTTCTGGCAGCGCGCCAGGCGTGTTCGAATATGTCCTGCTATCCAATGGTAATTATCATGCTCCTCATTCGGATGTTGTTTGGAAAAGTCGAGGCTAGTATAGCATTAAAGCGTAGTGGCTTCAAAGTGGCACTGTAAACTGCCTGGTGCCAATAAGGGGATGGCGTAAGGTTATGAAACGGCCGTATCTCTCACAAACCACCAACTGCCTATTAGGGCAAGCCAGGCGCCGATGCTGGCGCTGAAAAGTTGCAGGACACCAAGCCGCAGCAGCGTCATGTTTAGCAGGTCGCCCACAATATGACCCAGGGCGAATCCAATCCAGGCGGCGATTAAATAGAGGATGATGCGTCGCGCCGGACCGCCTAACAAAAAGTGGAAACCTGCTCCATAGGCGGTGGCGAGCAAAAAGCCGAGGATTAGGCCGGAGGCGGCTGCGGTCATGTGAGCACCTGTATGTTTGCCAGTTGAAGCGTGGGGATAGCTGTGGCCGTGGCCGGTTCCGTTGCCAAATCATTCACCCCGTCTGCAATGATGCCGCCGCCCAGGCAAACATCACCATCATAAAAGATGGCCCCTTGCCCGGCGGTGACGCCAAAAACGGGTTCGTGGAAGGTGACCTGGGAACGGCCGTTTCCCAAATCCATCACCTCACCGTCAATTCCCCTTGCCTTGTAGCGAATCTTGATCTGGGCCGCAATTGGTGCCTGTGGCGGCTGGCCGCTGAGCCAGTTCACATCGCGGGCGATGAGGGTTTGCTGCCCCAGCTCTGACTTAGGCCCGACGACGAGGGCATTGCGCGACACGTCTTTGCGCAGCACAAAGTGCGGCACGCTGGCCGAGATGCCCAGTCCTTTGCGTTGGCCAATCGTGTAAAAGGAGAGTCCTTCATGCTGGCCCAGTTCCTCGCCGTTGCTGCTGAGGATGGGGCCGGGCTGACCGGCTCTTTGGCTGTATTCCTGCAAAAAGCGACGGTAATCGCCGTCGCCCAGGAAGCACAAATCCTGGCTTTCGCTCTTGCTGGCGAC